>DAOTTW010000407.1:0-15834 GCA_034437615.1 Anaerolineae bacterium
GACAACAATGGAGAGGGGGAAGCAAGCCGTTTAAAGCCCCTCTCCCAGTGCCAAAGGCACGTTCGGGAGAGGGGTTTGGGGTGAGGGCTGAGTAGTTACGTACAAATTGACATTGCGCATAAGTATACAGTTTGAATGTTGTGCACTGTGGCGGTTTGTCGCTATAATCAGCCATCTTAACAACCAGAAAGAAGCATAAAGTAGGATAACACTTCATGAGCCAACCACTGCTTGAGGTGCAAGACCTGCACACAAGCTACGGCGCGATTCGTGCACTACGCGGCGTCAGCTTCGACATTCACGAGGGGCAGGTTGTCAGCCTGATCGGTGCCAATGGCGCGGGTAAATCTACGACACTCAATAGCATCAGCGGCTTGCTCAAACCGCGCAACGGCAGCATCCGCTTTCTTGGGCGTGACATCACCGGCTGGCGTGCAGACCGCATTACAAAAACGGGTCTGATACAGGTGCCCGAAGGTCGGCAGATCATCGCCAATATGACCGTGTTTGAGAACCTGCTGATCGGCACCCACATCCGACAGGATAACGAGATTGATAGCGACCTGGGAGAAATTTTTCAGCGCTTTCCGCGTCTAAACGAGCGCCGGAGCCAGAAGGCCGGTTTGCTCAGTGGCGGTGAGCAGCAGATGCTCGCCGTTGGTCGCGCCCTGATGATGCGCCCGCGCTTACTGATGCTGGATGAACCAAGTATGGGCTTAGCGCCACTGCTGGTCAATGAAGTCTTCGGCATCATCGAGATGATTAAGCAGCAGCAAATTTCGATCTTGCTGGTGGAGCAAAATGCCCGTAAAGCGCTACAGGTAGCCGATTACATTTATGTGCTGGAACGCGGCGAAATCGTAAAATCCGGCCCTGCGGAGGCGTTGCGGCGTGATGAAGCGGTTGTATCGGCTTATCTGGGTTAATCGTCATCGCCTGAAGCACCCACTGCCCCTTTCGCTACTGACGCTGACCATTGCACTTGGCAGCGTTGTGATCGTGGGTGGCATCATCCTGAACCTGAGCAGCGATGAAATCTACCAGCTTATTTTCATCATGTGCGGCACCGGTATCGCGACGACGATCACATCATACGGCTTGTATCGCAGCGGCTTATTGCATCATCTCGGCAGCTTACGCTGGGCATTGATGTTGATTGTGCTGTTCACAGTCGGGTTAATTTTGCTGATTATGTGGTTCCTCGCCCGCCTGCTGTTCCTCGATTCGCATTACATCACCATAGCAGCAACCATGCTGGTTTTCGCTGGTCTCGCAGCGATTAGCTTCGGCTTCTTCGTATCCAAAGCCATCATCGACCGCCTGACCAAACTAGCACAAGCTGCGGGGGATGTCGCTGGGGGCGACCTGACGACACGCCTGAACGTTCAGGGTAACGACGAAATTGCACAACTGACGCGGGATTTCAACACGATGGCGCACAATCTACAAGCTGTGGACGAGCAAAAGCGGCTGCTTGAACAAACGCGGCGTGACCTGATCGCGTGGGTATCACATGATCTACGCACACCGTTGACCTCTATGCGCGTGATGATTGAGTCGCTGGTGGATGGCGTTATCGCAGACGATGAGACACAGAAGCGCTACCTGCATAGCAGCCTGAGCGAAATCGAGCACCTGAACCACCTGATTGACGACCTATTCGAGCTAGCGAAACTCGACGTGGGCCACATTGACCTGAACTTACAGCCTACAGCCATTGGTGATCTGATCTCGGATACGCTAAGCGCGATGAGCGAGAAAGCCCGCAAAAAGCAGATTACACTGGATGGTCGTATCGCGCTGGATGTGGACATTGTGCAATGTGCGCCGGATAAAATTCAGCGCGTGCTACACAACCTGATTGACAACGCGCTGCAATACACCCCATCCGGCGAAAACGTGCGCGTGCGGGCTTATCATTGCAATGTCGGCATACAGGTAGACGTGAACAACACAGGCATGACCATTCCAGAGGATGTGCTGCCGAACCTATTTGAGAGCTTTTACCGAGGCGAACGCTCACGCACCACGTCGAACGATGGGACACGCGGCACCGGGCTAGGTCTGGCGATTGCACGCGGCTTCATCGAAGCGCATCAGGGCCACATCTGGGCAGAAAGCACCGACAGCGCCGGGACCACGTTCAGTTTTATCCTGCCCCATCGCCCTGCATAGCGCCACTACCGCAAGGATGTTTAATTTAGATACACTAAACTAGACTCGCGCTCTCTGTTTGAAAAAGACACACTTCACTTGACCCCCGCACTGATCGCTGGGCGTTGGATTTCAACACACTATTTTCTTCCAGTTGGGGGGATTCAATGTGTCGATCTTGCACCCTGCTCCCCGGCATGGCCAGTGACGTTAGAGCCGCCTGCCCCCTGTGATGCTTCAGGCGCTTGTGTTACAACAGACGGCAGACGGCATTAGCTCGGTACTGTGGCAGGTGTCAGGCATTACCTGACACCTGCTGGCCTGCACCGCGCACAAGCCTGCGTACAAGACACCAATACACACGCAAGATACTAGAACACGAGGAGTACGACATATGGCTGTACGGCCTGTAATGCTGCTGATATTGGACGGTTGGGGTATACGAGAGATGGAAGACGGCAACGCGCCGAAATTGGCTAATACGCCGAATTATGACCGTTGGCTGCGTACTCAGGAGCGCTCCGTCATTGATGCATCCGAAGAATGGGTCGGCCTTGTGCCCGGACAGATGGGTAACAGCGAGGTCGGCCATCTGAATTTAGGTGCCGGTCGCGTTGTCTATCAAGACATCTCGCGCATCGAAAATGCTATCAAACAAGACACGCTGCGCCAGATGGAGCCGTTAGTAAACGCGATGGAGCACGTCAAGCGCAACAACTCGAAGCTGCACCTGATTGGACTTGTCAGTGATGGAGGTGTACACAGCCATGAGGATCACCTGTATGCGTTGTTGGACATCACAAAAGCCGAAGGCATCAATCCGGTGATCCACGTCATTACAGATGGCCGAGACACCCCCGCACACTCTGGTAAAGGTTATGTGGAGAAGCTAGAGCAATACATCGCAGACCACAATCAGGGACGCATCGCGACTGTAAGCGGACGCTATTATGCGATGGACCGTGATAAGCGCTGGGAACGCACGCAAAGGGCCTATGATGCCATTGTCCATCAGCAAGCTGACCGCAAAAGCGCTACCGCATCTGCTGTGGTTCAACAATCATACGACGACGGTGTGACAGATGAGTTTATCCTGCCCGCACTCGTGGGCGATCAGGGCGACCTCAAGCTCGAAGCGAATGACGTTGTGTTGTTCTACAATTTTCGTGCGGACCGCGTGCGTCAGATTGTGGAGGCTCTGTATTTGCCAGAGGACCAACCAGAAGGCTTTGCGGGTCAAAAGGTCGATGATGTGCATATCGTCACCTTCACGCGCTACATGGACGCCGAAAAACTGCCTGTCCCGGTCCTGTTCGACATCGACATCGTGCCAAATACGCTGTCAGAGGTCATTAGTAATGCGGGGATGACGCAATATCATTCGGCAGAGACCGAGAAATACCCGCATGTGACCTATTTCTTCAATGGGCGTAACGAAACCCTTTATCCCGGCGAAGAGCGCAAGATCGTGCCCTCACCGAAGGTCGCGACGTATGATCTGAAGCCAGAGATGAGCGCCTATGAGCTAACCGAAGCCACGCTGGAGCGCATCCAGAACGCCGACGATGATTTCATCCTGGTTAACTACGCCAACCCGGATATGGTCGGTCATACGGGGTCGTTGGAAGCGGCGATCAAAGCAGTGGAAACCGTCGATGAGTGCGTGGGCAAGCTGGTGCAAGCGGTCAACGATAAAGGTGGTGTCGCTATTGTCACGGCAGATCATGGCAATTGTGACCGTATGATTGAACATGCTACCGGGCAACCGCACACTTATCACACGATCAATCCAGTCGGCCTGTTCGTGATCGGCAGCGGTTATTATCGTTTGCGCCCACGTGGTAAGCTGGCCGACGTTGCGCCGACCGTGCTTGACTTGCTTGGGCTGGATAAACCGCAGGAGATGACAGGTGTCAGCCTGATAGATGTGTATGTTGATTAACTGAGTAAGGCCATCCCAACAAAATAATTGACACGGTTTGCGGACACGGCAAGCCGTGTCCCTACGAATGATGTCCTGTAGGGACACCCTTCTGGGTGTCCGAGCGGCGTCAGCCGCATTGCTTGTTTTTTTAGCTGGAAAAGCCTAAAGCCAGCAACCCCCAACCGATAGCCTGTGCCAGCATAAGCGCAACCATTGCGTTGACGCTGGCATGAGGTGCATCAGTGCGGGTGTAGCGCAGCCACGCCCAAGCAACCATCGGCATCACAGGTAAATAGAATATGCTGACCTCTGCTGGTATCTGCCCTACCCACGCCAAAACCGTAAACGAACCCACGAATATCAAGCAGATAGCGCTGTACAGAAGCCGCAACTGCTCGCTGCTGAACTTGGTGGCCAGCGTATACTTACCGACCTGTGCATCTGCTTTGCGGTCCGCGTAGGTCGTCGCCAGCAAATTTGTGAAGTCCAGCGCTACAAATGGGATTGAGATAAGCATGACCGTCGGGCTGATGCTGTTCGATACGCTTGCGTAACCAAAAAGCGGCAGCAGCAAGCCGCCCAGTAATGCATTATCCAGTTCCCCCCAGCCGCGCCAGCCTAATTGCAGAGGTGGCAAGGAGTACATCCAGCCGAAGAACGCGCCAACCAGCAGGATTAGGATTGTTGCCAGGTTCATCAGGCCAAACGTCAGGCCGACAGAGGCGGCCCCTAATCCCAATGTCAGGGTCACCCATGCCGCCAGTAGCGTATGCGAGCGCCGGATCAGGCCGACTGCGCCGCTGCCACCTGAGTAAGGTGTTGGCACGGTGATCTGATCTGTTTCGTAGTCAGCGTACTCATTGGCATAATGGATTGACATGGATACCAACGTCAGCACAGCAAAAGCATACAGGGCGTGCGCTGTGGTTGTGGTGTAACCGTTGGCTTGAGCGATGAAGACGCCGGTCAGCGCGACAAGCCACACAGAGACGATCTGTGCAGGGCGCGACATGGCGAAAAGTGCACGGGTATAGCGATGGGCGGTAGTCATGTAATGCGTCCTCTGCTTTATTCTATTTGTACGTCTACGGCGTTGTTAACTGTGTTTAAGCGAATTTGATTATCGTAGCTTTACAGAGACATGGGCGCAGCTTGAAGGTCACAAAAAGCCGACGCAGCAAGGCGTATCTCTATAAGGGCATCGGCTTATTCTAATCATTGTATGCTGCTACCCATAAGCAAACGAGAAAGGTATACATCTGATGGCAAAACGCATCGAACCCGGCCCCGGCCAAGAATCCGTTTGGGACTATCCGCGTCCACCCCGCCTAGAAAAGACCGATAGACGTGTGCGCGTCGTGTTTAACGGCGTGACAATCGCTGATACCACAGGCGCGTACCGTATCTTAGAGACGAGCCACCCACCCACTTTTTACATTCCGGCTGAGGATGTCAAGACGGAACACTTTACGTCAACACCCCGCCGTACATTCTGTGAATTTAAGGGTGCGGCTAGTTACTGGACGATACAGGTCGGTGATAAGGTCGCAGAGAACGCGGCATGGAGCTACACAACGCCGAACCCTGGCTATGCACCTGTCAAGGATTATCTGTGCTTTTACCCAAGCCGTATGGACGCTTGTTATGTGGATGATGAGCAGGTGCAAGCACAAGAGGGCGATTTTTACGGCGGCTGGATCACGTCCAATGTGGTTGGGCCGTTCAAGGGCGGCGCGGGAACCTGGGGCTGGTAGCCCCTGAGCGACAAGCGTTGCTTCAGCAACCAGAGGGGCCGCGTGTGGCCCCTTTGAATCAAGTGTAGTGGACTAATTTCAAGTTTCTCAGAAAATTCGTTATTTGGGGTATTCAAGGGTAAAATGGGTGCGTAGGTGGCCTTACGGGGTCAGGCGATGGGGTCAGGAGGTGTCAATAGTGGGCAATATGATTCGCATAGAGTCAGTATAAGCTTGCCTTAGTGCGTAAAGTTGTGGTATGCTATTTGGGAGTTAGCATTTCCCGTAGAAGCATGGGGTGTCTTCTTGATTTTTAGAGGTTTTCGTATTCGTGAGCGTGACGTTTGAGGAAAAAGCCTGTGGGTGTATTTTTGAGCTTCTGATCTGATTTAAAAAGGAGGGTGTCCGTATTACACCCCGTTATCTGAACACGGACACCCCCGGATTAGATTAGAAACTGCTGACACCCGAGTAAGGTGATAACCAGCGTTCCCGCTCCTAGTGTAGGATAGGAGAAAAATCTTGTCCGCAAATAGTATACATCAAAGTACCCCAGTTACACAAGTCGGTTTATCCCAAAAGGCAGAGCAATTATCGCTTACACAGCCTTCGGATGAAGTCGTTGCCTTGCAGAAATTGACACCGCTGCAACGTGAGGCCCTGTATTTACACGACATCGGTTTGAACGTCCTGCCCCAGCCCTTTGCAAGCAAAGGTGGCTACCCCTGGAAGACACTGCAATACGTGCGCTTGAGCCGCACTGACGAGCGCTATAGCGTCGTTCGCCTCTTTGCTGGCTCGTGCAATCTAGCGATCATGTGTGGCCGCACAAGCAACAATTTATTCGTGATTGATTGCGAAAGCCGCGACGCCTTCGAGCGGCACATGGAAGCGGTGCGCCTCTCGCGCATCCCCCTATGGGCTGTTCGTACTAAGCGCGGTGGCCACATTTACATGTGCGCGTCCGAAGGCGAAGTACAGAGCATCGGACCCGGCACGCTGGAAGACGCCGAAATCAAGGGTGCGGGTGGTTATGTGCTTGGTCCGCCCTCTCTGCACCCTGAAGGCGACCCGTATGAATGGCTTGTGCGTGAAGGCGATGCGCCGCCGACGGTTGACATTGACGACATCAACTGGTTGCAGAACACCGATGCTGAACCCGTCAGCCTCGCGCTTGCCAACAAAGAATCTAAGGCCGATAAAGACGGTATCCTGCACGATAGCATGTTCTGCAATCTATCGCGTGCCACGCTCGATTACATCCGTACAGGCCAGAGCACATCAGAGGGCGAACGCAACAACGCGCTGTTTAGCGCGGCGTGTGACCTCGCTGGCAACGGGATCTCGCGTTCAGAGGCTGAAATGCTGTTGTTGCCTGTGGCAGTCAGTAGTGGTCTTAGCCATACCGAAAGCGAACGCACACTCGAAAGCGCCTACAGCAAACCACGTCAGCCTGCACGCCCGCAACGCAAACAACTGGGCGACTGGTATTTCGTGCTGGTGTGGGCATCGCATCAGCAATGGTCAGGCCGTACAGGGGCATCTGCCCGCGCAGCGATCTTGGCGCTTATCAACCGTGCGCGTATGGCCAGTAATTACAATGGCACGTTTCGCGGTAGCTTCCGTGAACTCGCTGAGTTAGGTCGTTTAGGGCCGAACACCGTTCGCCTGCGCTTGGCGGAATTCCAGAATTACGAGACACCTATCATCGCTTATCGGGGGCAGGATAAGATCAGTAATGCGTCTTTGTGGGGCTTCACAGATGAGATTGTGAAGCTGGGACGTGATATGGTCTTTGAAGGCGAAGGCGATCCGATCAGCGCTGAGTGGCGTGATTTTTTGCAGACGTTGCTGAATTCAGACGCGACGGAACGCCCAAAAATGGGTCATAACGGCGCTTTTCTGTATCGTCATATGACACAGGACGGCGAACCGCGTCGCGCCAGCGAATGGGGCGAAATAACGGGTTTATCGCGCTCACAGGTTTACTATGCGTTGCGCAAGCTAGAGGGCCTAAAAGTCGTTGTTCGCGGCGCGGATAGTACCTGGTATGCGGTTGCGATGAATGATAATGACCTGGATATATTCGTAGAAGCGGAACCGCTGGCAGAAGCGCGGCGGCAACGTTTCATAGAGGAGCGTGGGCGACAAGCCGGGCAGTATATCTTTGATGCACGCCGCAAGGCTGAAAAAGGCAACTTTCTGCGCCCTGCCCTGGATATTCGGCCACCGCTGGTGCGTGAATTGGCGCAATTCGCGGTTGATCGGCAGATGCTGGAGTTGGCGCGTGAGGTTGCTGAGATTGACCCGGACCGTGACGCCCGTGTCGATGTCGCTACTATGGTGCGTGAACGTGTTCAGATGATTACGCAGGCGCAAGATCTGCGTATCGCGCTGGGACGAGCAGAACGTGAACAGCAGGAAGTAAAGCCGGAGCCGCATAAGATCGGTGCACCCGAGCAGAGCAAGCAGAAAACCCGCAGTCGTCTGCTAAACGCGCAAAAGGCGAACGCGGAGCAGAACGAGCGTTGTGTGGCTAGTGAGTTGCGTGCGTTCATGCTGGGTGATGGCAATGACGAAGATTTTGATGAAGACGACGACGATGCACGCTATGACGCAGATATGGCGAAGGCCGATGCGCTAGAAGCCGACAACACCGACAACTAGTACGTGTTTACGCAACTATTGCGGCAGTTCGTGGACGCGCAGCCCAGCGTAAATACCAGGGTCCAGCGCGTCCCTACGGACGCCGTATTAGCCCGTGTGTGCTCATGGCTGAGAGCACCACGTTTGAATCAAACTCGACCCTGCTTGATGCGGAGTGTATGGGGTCGAAAACGTGGCCAACCTAGCAGGCTTATCGGGGCTAGCAGCAAGGGTTTTCGTGGGTCTGCCGCTGCACCAGCGGGGGTCTGGCGGGCCGTGCCGTGTACTGGCAGTGGTTGAATCATAGCGTGGCTACTCAGGCAGGCATGTTCTGCCCGCAACTTGGCCCTGCGGAAGCCGCTGGCTTTAGCCAGTGGCGGCACACAGACTGGCCTGAGTAGTTACCAGTAGTTGAATCATAGCATATAGGCCAGAAAGGTTCACCATGCGGTGAACCCCTTGAATGATAAGCCTAGCGTTTAGCCATCGGCTTCTTCGGTGGCTGCTGGTTCTGATTCGGTCTCGTCGTCAGCCATCCCATCGTCGGCCATCTCATCGTCGGCCATCTCTTCATCGGACAGCAATTCACCGCTGACGGGATCGACGCCTGTGGAAATTTCACCCGCGATCAGTGCTGCTTGCACAGGTTCAACCAGGGCGTAGACTTCATCAGGGATCAGTGATTCATGCTTGGGGGCCAGCCCGACGCCATCCGACGCTGCATCCAGCAAGTAGTTTTCGCCACCTGGGAACAGATCGAAGTCGCCCTCGGCCAGGATGCCGACCATATCGTAAACGCCCTGGTCCACGCGCTTAATCGCGCTGGTCAGCAGGTATTCAACGCCTTCGACGGGTAAGCCTGTTGTGGGGTCCTGGAATGACGAGAAGTATTCGTCCTGGTCCACGCCGATGACGAAAACACCCTGCTGCGCAGCCTCGCGGATGCCGCTCGACCCCATGAAGCCACCTGCGCCGAAGATGACGCTTGCGCCTTCACCGATATACTGATTGGCAGCGGAGATGCCAACGGTTGCATCGGTAAAGCTGTTCTCGTAATTGCCGAGGATGTTCACGCCAGTTTCCCATTCGGGGAAGACGAACTTCGCGCCCTGCTCATAGCCATTGCGGAAGCGCACGACTGCGGGCACGTCGATACCGTAGATGCCAGCGATGACCTCAGAATCCAGGTGGGCGGCGACCTGCGCAGCCAGCACACCCGCCAGGAAACCGGCCTGATCTTCGCGGAATTGCACGCCGACGGCATTCAGTGGTGGGTCTTCGACTTCGTTCATGTTCTGGTCGATGCCGATGAAGTACAGATCGGGGTTTTCACGGGCAGCGGTGATGGTGGCGTCTTGCAGCAGGAAGCCTACCGTCACGATGACCTCAAAGCCTTCGCTCAGGCAGGTGTCGATATTGGCCTGATAGTCGGCTTCGTTGATGGTCTCGATAACGCCGGGTTCATCCAGGTCGAAATCATCAACCGCTTCGAGCAAGCCTTCGTAGGCGAACTGGTTGAAGGTGCCATCGTTGACGCGGCCAATGTCGGTCACGAGGCAGACGGTCTCAATCGGTTCCTGGGCGGTGCTAGGTGCGACGACAGCAACCAGCATAGCGGTGACAAGCAATAATACAGCGAGCTTAGAATTGCGAAGCATTGTAGTACCTTTGCTTATTGTTATTTTTTAGGAGGGTAAAAAGCGTTAAGACAGGATTAATTGCCTAACACGATCATATAATTTACCCTACCTGTGCCTGAAATCAATGTGAATATTGTCACACTCACAGGCTTATCATGTCGTCCTGGTTTGCTTTTATCAGCCCGATTTTTTGTAAGGCTGCCCCACTGCTTTAGGTGGGATGGCGCGACCAACAAGACCCGCCAACACAATCAGCGTGATGACATACGGGAACATCTGCAAGAACTGCACAGGGATCGGCACGCCGATGATCTGAAAGCGCGTGCCGAGCGCATCCGCGAAGCCGAACAGCAGCGCACCACCAAACGCGCCGAACGGCGTCCATTTACCGAAGATCATCGCCGCCAGCGCGATGAAGCCTGTGCCATCCGTCATGTTGTCGTTGAAGCTGCCAGCCTCTTCAACCGAGAACCACGCACCCGCTAAACCTGCGATTAGACCGCCGATCAGCACATTAATCCAGCGCACCCGGTTGACCTTGATGCCGAGTGTATCCGCTGCACCTGGGTTCTCACCGACGGCGCGTGTGCGCAGGCCCCAACGTGTGTAGAACAGCACGATATGCGTCACGATGATTATCACGAACATCATGTAGAAGATGGGCTTATTGGAGAAAAATGCATCGCCCACAATCGGGATGTCGGCCAACACAGGAAGCGGGATTTCGGGTAGCGTGCTCAGGCCGCCGCGTGTGGATGCCAGATATTGCGTGCGGATGAAGCTCGTCATGCCCAACGCGAGGATGTTAATCACGGTGCCGCTGACGATTTGATCTGTCGCGAAGGTGATAGACAGCCACGCATGAAGCAGCGCCATCACGCCACCGGCCAGCACTGCGCTGCCGACAGCGATAAACAACACGAGGCCAATTTGATCCGATGGAAAGACATCACGCAGCATGAACAGCGCCAGAAAGCCGAAACACGCGCCTGTAAGCATCATGCCCTCAATGGCGATGTTGACGACGCCAGAGCGCTCACACCAGATGCCAGCCATTGCCCCGATTGCAATCGGGGTGGCGAGTCGCAGGCTCTCGACTAACATGGTGATGATGTTGGTGCGGCCACCTGCTGCGGCGATCACCAGCACCGTCGGCACAAAAATGACGCCGCAGACGATCAGCGCGCCGATGGTATAGCGCTTCATGCTGGGTGGATCAATCAGCGCCAGCAGGCCCACAAGCAGGAAAAACAGCCCGGTCACGTTGATATAGGCCAATGTCGGTACGCTGACGCTGGCCACGTTCGCGACTTCGCCTGCTTCAAACGTCAAGATCGTGCGTACATTGTAATCAAGCGTGTTGTTGCCCTGAAACAGCATCAGCAGCGCCAGCAAGAGCAATGCGCCTGCGATAATGCGCAGCCGCGTGAAGCGAAAACGCCCGCGTTTGGATGGGTTGTTTACGTTGATGCTTGCGCTGGTCATTGTGCCCCCCAACCTGATGTAAGCTGGATGTCGTCTTGTTGTGATTTTTCACGGATGCGCCACAAAAAGCGGATGATTTGATCGGCGGCGATGAACATGATAATCACGCCCTGAATGATGCGCACGATGTCGCTTGAGATGCCTGCACGCGCCTGCACCAACCCGGCACCGTTCAGCAAGCCACCCCAGAGCAAGCCTGCCAGCAACATGCCACGCGGGTTTGCACGCGCCAGCAGCGCCACTGCAATCGCATCGAAGCCGTACCCTGTGAACAGCGCCGGAAGCATGACGTAAGTCTTACCGACGATCTCCAGGCTGCCCGCCAGCCCCGCCAAGCCCCCACTGAGCGCCATCGCCAGCATGGTATTCAGCGGGACATTCATGCCGGCGTAACGCGCTGCGTTCGGGTTGATGCCGACAGTGCGCAGTTCAAGGCCGGGTGTGGTGCGCTCTAAATACCAATCCACCAGCCAGATCGCCAGCAGCATCAGCACAAGGCCGATGTGCAGTTGCCCGGTAACGCTCAGGTTGATGAGCGCCAGGCCGACCACAAATGTAGCTGCTGCTGTCAGCAAGGGTCGGCGCAGCGTTTGGGGATTTAGATTGTGGCGTCGTAGATAGGCCATCAGCGCGAAAACGAGCACGGCTGCAACCAGCACCACGACCCACGAAAGCTGGTCGAAGGTGGGCAGCATCGCGCTACTGGCGATTTCCGGCGTTTTTGGGGCGCTGGATGTGGGGTCACCTAAGCCGCCGCCTTTAATCAGCCAATCGACCAGAAACAGCGCGATGAAGTTCAGCATGATGGTGGTCACGACTTCGTGTGCGCCCGTGTAGGCTTTGAGTGCGCCCGGTATGCCCCCCCACACGATCCCCGCCAGCAAGCCTACCAGAATAGACAGCGTGATATGCAGCAGCGGCGGCAGGCCCACCAGCGAGAAGCCAACCCAGGCCGCGAAAATCGCGCCGATGTGTAGCTGCCCTTCTGCGCCGATGTTGAACAAGCCGCCTTTGAATGCCAGCGCGACGGCCAAGCCTGCAATCACATAGGGGATGGCGCGTAAAATGGTCGTTTCGAGGTTTGCGGGGACAAAGACGACAGCACGATCACCGACACGCGCAAACAATATGGGCAAATCACGGCTGTCCTGGATGCTGCCTAGCGTCTGATCCGCGCCGTTATCCAGGCTGAGCACGAGCGTTTGATCGGGCCGCCGAATAATCAAATGGGTATTTAACGCTTGCGGCAATTCATCGCTTATCGCCGTGTTGACGGTCTCGGCGCTGAGGTATCCCAGATCGTACAGCGCGTTAATCAGGCGTAACTCTGCGCCCAGTTCGGCGGCGTCGGTGATGCCTGCTTCATCTAAACGTGCCAGCACCGCGAATGAATCCAGCACTTGCCCGGTGTTGGCGTTGGTGATGTCTACGAGTGTGGTCGCGTCGTCGCTTGTGAGTGCGATGCCCTGCTGCTCTAGCGCGTTCAGGGTGTCGGCTAGAGCGCGGATATTGTTCGCGCCGAAGTCGTCAATCAGCAGGATGTCCGCTACGGCTTGTGGGCGTTCGTCGGCGGCTAAATCCGCAAAGGCAGGCCAGAATTCAGCGATAGCAATCCGGTCTTCGGCATCCAGTGGGCGGTTATCCGCTATATATGCGCCAAGCTGATTAATGCGCAGCGCGTCCAGCCCATCCGCGTCAATTTGTCCAAGTGTTGCAGCGGACTGCAACAGCGGTTCACGGCCAACGGTGCGCATCAACGGCACACGACGCGCAAGCAATTCGATCTGATCTTCGTTTAAATCGGGGTGGCGTTGCGCGAAGTCCTCAAAGCGGCGTAAATCCGCAATGCCGATATTGGCGACACGTTCTATGGCGCGTGCTTGGCGTGATAGGCGGTCGCTGTCGATCTCAAAGGTCTCGCTATATTGGCGCAGCAGGTCGAAATCGTCAGGGCTGGCGATGTCGTTGATAGCGAAACCTGTTGACCCTTCGATGAGGGCACTATAGCCATCACCGGCAGCCTGTAGTCCGCGCTGCACATCGCCCTGACCGCCTGTGATAATCATCAGAGGGACGCCGACGAGCAAGGCTGTAATCACGGCCAGCAAGGGCACAAGTTGACTGGCAAAGCGCGACCAGCGCTGTGCAACGGTTGCCCGTTTCGGTGCTGTGTCGGTAGCGTGAGCGTTCATCGCATGGTTTCTCTCTGGCTCTCTCGGTTGGCTCTCTCGGTTGGCTCTTTCGGTTGGCTCTAGGTGCGTGTTGGTCAGGGGCGGCTACCCGCCATGCGTAAGCCAATTGTATCGCGGTCAGCCTGTGCAATGGGCAGTACGTCGATGATCTGACCATCAAACATGACGGCCACACGATCTGATAGGTTGAGGATTTCGTCAAGCTCTGAAGAAACCAGCAGAACGGCGGTGCCTTCGTCGCGCATTCTGATGATCTGGCTATGGATAAACTCGATTGAGCCGACATCCAGGCCGCGTGTCGGTTGATTGACGATCAGCAGTTTTACCGGGCGCGAAAATTCGCGGGCGATGATGACCTTCTGCTGGTTGCCGCCGGATAAGCTGCCGATGTTGTTGTGTATCGTGGGTGGTCGTACATCATACTCAGTGACGAGTTCGCTGGCGTGGGCTGCAATCGCGTCGTCGTTGATGAGCAGACCTGTGGCATAGGGTGCTTGATTGTAATAGTTCAGCACCATGTTTTGCATGACGCTGAAGGACTTCACCATGCCCATCTTCTGCCGATCTTCCGGCACGTGGGCGCTGCCAAGCTGTGTGATGGTGCGCGGCTTGGCGTTGGTGATGTCCTGCCCCAGTAGCGTGACGGTGCCGCTGACGGCTTTGCGCAAACCTGTGATCGTTTCTACGAGTTCGCTCTGGCCGTTGCCCTGCACGCCCGCAATGCCGAGAATCTCACCTGCACACACTTCCAGCGTCAATCCCTGTACGGCAGGGACGCCGCGTTCGTCGTTGGCACGTAGCTCGTCTATGCGTAGCACGACATCGCCGGGCGTGGCTTCGGTCTTTTCGGTGGTAAAGCCGACATCACGGCCTACCATCAGCGTCGCTAAATCCTCGGCGGTGGCTTGCCTGGGGTCGGCGTGGCCTGCGACTTCGCCACGATGCAATACCGAGACATCATCGCAGATTTCCAGCACTTCTTTCAGTTTATGACTGATGAAAATGATGCTGACGCCGCGCTCTAGCAGTGAGCGCATGATCTCGAACAGGCCAGCGGTTTCCTGTGGCGTGAGTACGGCTGTGGGTTCATCGAGGATGAGAATGTTGGCATCGCGATACAGCGCTTTGATGATTTCGACGCGCTGCTGAATGCCGACGGATAGATCACGGATGTAGGCATCAGGGTTGACTTTCAGGCCGTAGCGCTGCGAAATTTCTACGATGCGTTTGCGGGCGACATCGCGCCGCAAGAACGGCCCGCTGACGCTTTCATTGCCGAGCATAATATTTTCGGTGACGGTCAGCACGTCCACAAGCTGAAAGTGCTGATGCACCATGCCGATGCCCTGTGCAATGGCGTCGTTCGGGTTGTGGATGGTGACGGGCTGGCCATGTACGCGGATTTCGCCTTCGTCGGGCTGGTACAGGCCATAGATGACGTTCATGAGTGTGCTTTTGCCTGCGCCGTTTTCGCCCAGTAAGCCCAGCACACGGCCATGATGTAAGGTCAGGCTGACGTCGTTATTTGCGATGATGCCGCCGGGAAAACGCTTGGTGATGCCCCGCACTTCTAGCGCGGGTGCCGCTTCGCTCATCATAAAGCCTTAATACTCAACGTCGTGCGTTAACGCGGCAGATTATAACCTATTGGTTGGTGTGTGGCGATATGGGGCATGATTTACAGTGGAATGGGCGACATGGACGCCGCCCACATAACCGCAGCTTATTCTAGCCGCGTACAGGCTGCTTCAGGGTGGCAAGCTGGCCTTCAAGGTCGAGCAGGTCACGCAGGAATTGCGTATTGTCCTCGACTTCTGGTAGCGGACGCTGACGCATCGGTGTGAGGAACGGCGTTTGCAATGTGCCTTCGCTGATGATGTCGTTGAAGGCTTTCACGAGGCCGTTGTATTGCATTACGATGACGTTCAGGTACTTATCATTATCGAAAACGCGCCACATCTCTGCGGCGGCCAGCACGCTTTCCAGCCAGTGGACCAGCGTACCCGTCTTGTATTTGTATTCGGCTTCTGAGGTGAGGCCAGCCGTATCGAGTTCGTCCA
>DAOTTW010000408.1:0-3340 GCA_034437615.1 Anaerolineae bacterium
GAAGTCTACGCGGATGCCGTCGGCGCTACCGTCGAAGCTCAGTTCCAGGTTGAAGAATTCACCTGCGACCAGGCCGGGGCTGCTATCCAGTTCGTTCACGCTGATGTCCACGCGGATCGGCGTGCCGACGCTATTCGGGCTGTTAATCGGCGTAGCCTCTGGGCGGTATAGCTCGACGCGGGCCTGTGTGCGGTTGTAGTGTGAGATAACCAGACCTGTGCGCGTCTCACCGCTAACGTCAATATCCACCAGTTGCAGTTTGTTGCTGCGGCCCAGGTCATCGCCACCACTCATCTCGGCAACCCAATCCGAAACGAGCAAAACTTCGCCATCATCAGCAACAGCAAAGCCGTTTGCATCTGATGCTGTATCAAGCGATTCGGGATCATCGACTGTACCTGCTTGATCGTACAGCAAATCTGTGCAGGAGAAGTTCTCGCAGAAGACGACGCCCAGGTCACGGGTGTAGGAGTTGGAGTAGGAGATCACGGGCAGACCGCCGCGATTTACGTCGAACGCCACTGACGGTTCGGAACCAGCACCACCAATACGATCTTCTGGCAGACCGCTCATCGCAGTTCGGCCAGCGCCCTTCGTCACCAGGTTGCGATCAGTGTTCTGGTTATCGCACAGGGGAAGCTGATCCAGCGGTGCGCCACAAGTTATGACGAACAGGCCGCTGGCATTCACGATGTTATCGGAGTTATACGGATCACCGAAGATATTATACGTCGCATCGTCTGCATTTCGGACGGCCCGATAAGCCACGAACATTTCGTCATCGCCACTGCCATCAATGTCAACGAAGCGCACATCGCTGAAGAAACCTGTGCGCCAGGGCGGTGATACAGAAGAGCCGGAGCCATCCAGGTCAGATGTCGTCTTCGGTGAGGCTGTACGCTGCGCCACATCCTGAACAATTTCGTACTTCAAGATGAAGTTTGTACTCGGCGATGGGTTATATGCCTCGACAAACGTCGTATAAGACTTTGTGATGCTCTCAGGTGTATTGACGAAGTCGATGGAACCATACGGTCTGAAGTCTGATGGCAGACTACCGTATTCCGAGATACGCACGCAGCTCGGTACGGTCGATGTCCCTACGTCAAGTGCGCACTGATAGGTGAAGTAAGATTCACCACTGGTTGCACCGAAGTCACCGTCACGATCCTGGAATGAAATTAGCGTCGCTTCACCGAAGCCGGCAAGGGCGGCGTCTGCGTTCGGACCACGATACATATCACCGACGACCATCGCAGGGGTCACACCGTTGCCGTTGTAGTTAGTTGTATCCTGGCCAACGAACACCGTTGCACGGTTGGTTGCATCGCCACAGATGTCGTCAGCGAGGCCCTGCACGCCGGCACCACCCCCAGCAGACTGGCATTCCAGGATGCGTAGCTGGTTCGTCGTCTCGTTACGATAGACAATCACTGGACGCCCATCGGAGTTGAAATCCATCGTAACGTCGTAGAGTTCGTCAGCAACGCCATCCGGCGAAGCCAAGCCGACAGCACGATCTTCGAGGATGTCAACTGTTGCCCGCGTGTTACATTGCGGGTCGCCGCAGACCATCAGACGAATAAAGCCGTTGATGCGATCTTGCACGAGGTCAAGGGGCGATCCCGGTGGTGCTGGATTTTGATCCAGTGTCCCATTATCGACCTCAAATACGGCGTAGATCATGATCGGGAGGTTGCGCCAGGGTAGCGATGCGGCGTTGGCCACACGCGGTTCATCCGGGCGGATCACAAACATATCAAGATATTCACCCGCGACTTCCGGGGTCCCCGAATAAGTGACAGAATTACCGCTTTGGTCTACTGCCGGGTTGCCGAACGCATCCGTTGGCACAGTAAAAAAGGTCAAATCGTCAACGATGATGTTGTCGTAGGTGACGCCATTGACCTCCTGTTGGATGTACAGGGTAGGGTCGCTGGTCGCGGGTTGGCTTTGCTGCGCGAATGTGCCGACACCACCCAATGTGAATATGAGCAATAGGCCCAATGACAACAGCAATTTAGATGGAAGAAATCCGATTGGTGTTCTGAATGACATACGCTATCCTTTGCTAATTGAGAGATAAATAAAGAAATTACTTGGCTGGTGTGCTTGTTTTTCTGCCCCAGCTTTTCCACAACATGCACACTTGTACTTGCCATTATACCGGAGTCTACACAGGGCAACAAGCATTTTGGCCTTAAGCCTGTACAGATCGTAACATCTTCTAACTAGGCAAGGCGCTAGTATTGTAAATCCATGCCACACACAGTTGCACGCTGAGATCATAAAAGCCTGTAAATATCACATGCTTGTCATTAAATTCACTTTACAATGTGTGGCGCTTTGCTGAAGCCTTTGCTATTCTCTAGATGTATTCAACGAAATACGCACATTCAAAATACGAGGAGAAATAACCATGAAAAAGCTACTTACATTCGCACTACTGATCGGTCTGTTTTCTGTATTCGCTGTCGCACAAGCACAAGATTTACCGGATGTCGAAATTGACGACTTAGAAACAGAGCCAAGCGCCATCCGTAGCTTGCTGCTGCAAGAGGGCCTTTCCGGTGCTTTCACTGAGAACGACGATGATAGCTTCACGCTTACTGTAAACGTTGGCGAATTGGGCGATGTCGTCACGATCTTACCAAGCGTGCCGAGCACGGAAATCGTCAACCTGATTAACCTGCTGAACGACTGGGGCACCGTCGAAGACCTGACGGCCAATGGTACCCTATCCTTTGAAGAAGGCACTGTACAGATGGACCTGACAGCGCCGAGATACGATGCAGAGACAGGCGAGATCACCTTCACTGCTCTGAACCTGCAAGTTTTTGACGCAGAGGGTCTGACGGACAAGGTTGAGGTTCCCGCCGAGTTCAGCAACGCAAACCTACTGACGCAGTTCAGCGCTGGTTTCCAGCTAGAAATCCTGAATGTAGAGGCGGATGGCATCCGCGCTGTTGACTGCGGTACGTTGGTTTCCGATTTCCGGACAAAGCTGAACCACTACCGCCAATATGAGTCCTTCGACGAGCCAGACCCAAATGTCCTCAATAACCTGCTCGTGGAAGCCTTGACTGCCCGCGCTATTGCTCAAGACAACCGCTGCTCCGGCGTCTAAGCAAGCTCTGACAGCTCATGTGAGAAGGCCCCTGCCCTGTGCAGGGGTTTTTTGTTTACAGCGTGAATTGTTCATGGCCGTGAACAATTCACGAAACCTGCCCTATCGCTAATGGATAAACGAAAACGAACCTATATCATTGTACTAGCTCAGCGTGCTGAGCACCTGGGCGCAATGAATTGCGCCTCTACGAACCCATCGCGATAAACGCAA
>DAOTTW010000409.1:0-9183 GCA_034437615.1 Anaerolineae bacterium
GTTCCTGTGTGGCGGACGCACCAGTGGCGCGTCCCTACAGACCTGTTGTGAATGATTGCGACCCTGTAGGGACAGGGCACTGACCTGTCCGGGGCGGCGCAAGCCGCCATAAAATGCAGTCAATCATGAAATACCTACCCCTGAAAAGGGGTATCGAGGGGGTGAGGGCCGATTCACGGGCAAAACATACCTACCTGAGTCGTTACTTTATTTACGCCGTGCTATCTACCCGCGTAACGCTTGATGAGATACCGAAAAAATGAACGTCCGTACTTGTACAGCGACATCACCCAATAGCGCGGATACGCCAGCAACAGTTGTGGCCAATGCGCTACGCCGTAGCGCCGCCTCATATATTGCTTAGACGGTGCCAAAACCTGACGGACAATCCTTAAACGCTCACGCCACGTTACATTTTGTAGCTCGCGTGCGATGCGAGAAAAATAAATGCTTTCGTCGGCCATCATCTGAATGTGCTCGCGGTGGATGTCATCGTGAACACCATCTAAAGCATTGCGTAGTGGGCGGGCTTCTGGTGTCGCGAAGAGGTCGTCAACGATAGCCAACGCCTGATCCAACGCGCTACCCCACTGCAATTCGGACGCCCAACGCACAACAAGCGCGTGGTCAAGCCCCAAGTTACGCAGCATACAATGCAGGTCGTAATAATGCCGCACTTGTGTCATGTGGATGCCCGTTTGTAGCACGGCATGGGCTGCAATGTACAGCAGGTGCAGCTCTGGTATGAACGTCCGATACACTTGCCCACGCACCTTTACCATGTGCACCTGCTGGCGCATTTTCGCCAGTTGCTCTGTCGATAAGTAATCATTACGATTTTTCAGCAAATGATAATGCAAATCCAGGTAAGACACCTGGTTGCCCTCGGCCAAACTGAGCACAAACTCGATGCCCTGGTTATGGGGGTTTTTGTCTTGTGCGAAGGCGATGCGTTCCTGTGTATCCCGCAGGACATAGCCAATATGCTGTAGGACCTCCAGGGCTTTATAACGTTGCGCAAAAGGCACCAGTACATCAATATCCGCCATGCTGCGCAGCTTGGGCTTCGGGTAGACAATCTCGGAAATCATCAAGCCTTTGACCCAGATGGCCTGAATGCCATGCGCTGTGAGAACACGGTCAACCTGCTGCATCTTTGCGGCGTACCACAACTGCTTCATCGTGGTGCTGCGCACACCTGCTTTAAGCGCCTTGCGTTCGTCTTCACCCATATCGGGCACAGGCCACCCCAGCAGGTTCTGCGCCACGTTCGCCCAAACACCCTGCTGCATAGCCACATGCAAGAGCATCTTTCGTTCGTGCTGTCGTAAAGCCTGTGGTTGTGCTCGGCCAACCAGCACGTGCGCTATCTGGTAGGCTTCATCCGAGAATACGCTCGTGTGCTTCACGGGTACCTATACCTCCACCAACCGCCGACCTCTGGGTTGACCACCTGCAATTTTGCGATTATACACTAGGCATCTTATCCTAAAGGAACAGGCACGCCTATGCCAAGCAATCGTACCGCGATAACGAAATCAATCGGGCACACGTCTTATAAGCAACGCGCCAAAAATATATTATATCATGCGCATATACGCTACCGTATGCTCAAACAAAGCAAACTCATCAAGCCGGATTTTCTCATCATCGGTGCACCCAAATGCGGCACATCGTCCCTGTACGCTTACTTGTTGCAGCACCCACGTATAGCCACTGCTGTACGCAAGGAAATATCGTTTTTTTCACGCCTATGGGACCTGGGTCCAGCGTGGTATAGCGCACATTTTGACGCGCCCACTGCCGACACTATCACAGGTGAGGCATCCACGACCTATCTTTTCACCCCTATCAGCATCGGGCGCATCAAGACGTTCGTACCGGATGTCAAGCTAATCGCCCTACTGCGGAATCCGGCGGAGCGTACCATCTCACATTATCATCATAACGTGCGTGCTAAACGTGAACCTTTGCCCTTAGATGAGGCGCTGGAGCAGGAAGAAAAGCGCATTGCTCAGGCAAAAGAAGCTGTAATGCATCGTTTCAAGTGCTGGCATCCAGCCCTACCAGGACATGCCTACGTGCAACGCAGCATTTATGCCGACCAGCTTTCCCTCTGGTACGACGCATTCCCCTTTGACCAAATACTGGTGTTGCAAAGCGAGCGGCTTTTCGGGCGACCCAATGAAACAACCAACCGCGTTTTTGAATTTCTAGGCTTACCAACGCTCGCTAATCTGGATACCACCCCCGCAAACATGGGCGCTTACAATAACCGCTATCCAGAGACATATGGACGTTTGCAGGCTTACTTTACACAATCCAACGAAAGGCTTTATAGCTTAACAGGGCGACGATTCGATTGGGAATAAGCCAGGCAGTAAGCCAGGGAGTAGGCCAATGGAGGTATTCACATAATGCTCGTTTTGCTCATCAGCGTGCTTGTTTTTGTCCTATCACTCGTTCTGACGAATGTCACCCGTCATCAATCACTCAAACGACAACTGCTTGACATCCCAAACGAGCGTAGCTCTCACAAACAGCCTACGCCGCGTGGTGGTGGGATCGGCATCGTCGTCGGCTTTAGCGTCGGCCTGGTGCTTCTGGGGTTGGCTGGTCTGGCCGAGCCGGGGGTGGTGCTTGGCATTGGCGGTGCAGGGCTGATTACTGCGTTCGTCGGCCTCATGGATGACCTGAATGACTTAAAGCCGCAGCGACGCCTTGCGGCCCACATTGCCGCCGCCACATGGCTGCTGGTTTTTGTGGGTGGTATGCCCCCGCTCGATCTGGGGTTCGCCCGCCTGGAATGGGGCGTTATCGGCCACGTCATTGGCTTGATTGGGGCGGTGTGGCTGCTGAATTTGTACAACTTTATGGATGGCATTGATGGCATCGCAGCAGGTGAGGCGGTTTATGTGGCCCTGGCGGCCATACCGTTTTTGCTGGCGTGGCAAATACCTACGGTGGCCAGCATCAGTGTTGTGCTGGCGCTAGCCTGTCTGGGCTTTTTATATTGGAATTGGCCGCCAGCGAAGATTTTCATGGGGGATGTCGGTAGTGGTTTCCTGGGGATCGTGTTCGCGGGGCTGGCCTTCGCTAGCGGCCAGCAGCAACCGCTAGCGTTGTGGCTGTGGCTCATCCTGCTGGGCGTGTTCGTGGTGGATGCAACAACGACCCTGCTCAAGCGCATCGCCAATGGCGAGCGCTGGTATACCCCCCATCGCACCCACATGTATCAGTTGCTTGCACAGCACTGGCAGGGCCATAAGCGCGTGACAATCAGTGTTTTGCTATTGAATGTGTTCTGGCTGTTACCCTGTGCAGCCCTGGTCTATGCGCTGCCCTCCCGCAGCCTTTTCACAGCGCTTTTGAGCTTGCTTGGCCTGGTTGTGCTCAGCAGTTACTTGCGCAGCCGCGTGCTCACAACAACGCCAGATGAACAGTAGGCGGGCATGTGCTGCGCCTGTATGCAGTTATACAGGCACCGCTACAGGGTCTGCGTTGTGGCTTGCTTCTGGTATACCAACTGCTGATGTGGCATGTTCAGTTGAATATCTGGTCGATCAATCTCAATAACCGCCACTGGATGATAGAGGCGATTATTGATCGTAAACAGCCAGTAGAAGGCCGCCTGTATCGTTTTGCCCAGGCCCATTAAGCGGATAACATCGAGGAAATGCTGCGTCTTTCCGACCAGTAGCCAACGGAGCGCTAAATGGAACCACGCCACACCGAAGCGCCTGGTATGGTAGCGTCGGGCGTCGGGTTGCCTGGATTGCGGCAGTTGCCTCAGCAGGCGCTGATGAATGCGCGTGCGTGCGTCCACAACATGATATGGTGATGCACCTGTGCGGCTGAGTTGGCCTTGATGCCGCCGTACACGCACAAGGTGATCGGGCAAGGCCCCAAGCGGGTAGCGTTCGGCAATACGTACCCACATATCATAATCGACTGCGTTGCCGTAATCCTGCGAAAACGGGCCAACGGCGTCATACGCTGCTTTGCGAAAAGCCACGTTACTGATGTTGCCAGGGAAGTTATTGTAATAATAGAAAAGCTGAAGTGCGAGGCCGGACCCCAGGATTTCTGGGAAGGCATCTCTGCGCTGCCGTTCTGTTTCGGCCCCGTCAGCGTCGATGAATACAATGCGACCAAACATGAGGCCAATCTCCGGGTATTCATCGAAACAGCGCACAGTGGCCGAAACACAATGCGGCTCAAGAACGTCATCATGCCCCAACAAACGGATCAATGGGGCGCTGGCTTGTTGCGTCAACTGATTGAGGTTGCCCGTCAGCCCTAAATTGACATCCCAGCGAAAATAGCGAATGCGGGCGTCGTCAAAGCCTTTGACAATATCTGGCGTGCTGTCTGTCGATAGGTTATCACCAACCAACAGTTCAAAGTCGTCGTAGTCCTGCGCCAAGACGGACTTAATGCACGTCGCGATGTAGTCTTCGCCATTATAGACAGGCAATACAATGGATAGCTTTGGTGTCATGTGACGAAGCCGCCCCTTATTCTCATTCATTCATTCATTCATTCATTCATTCATTCATTCATTCATTCATTCATTCATTCATTCATTCATTTGTCAGTGCTGTATGGATACACCAGCGCGCTGCACAATACGATGTAATGTCTCGATCATATAGTCGATGTGTGCATCCGTCAGGCCAGGGTATACGCCAATCCAGAAGCTGTTGTTCATCACGATGTCAGTGTTCGTCAGATCACCGACAACGCGATATGGCACACCTTCGTAGGCGGGCTGATTCGTCAGGTTGCCGCCAAAGAGCAGGCGCGTTGCGATTTTCGCATCTTCTAGCTGGCGAATGACCGTATTGCGGTCGAACGGTGCTGCCTCGCTCAACGTCAGGATAAAGCCAAACCAGCTTGGGTCGCTATTCGGTGTGGCTTGCGGCAGCCTGAACACGTCTGCCAACGGCCTCAGCCCGTCATACAACCGTTGCCAATTATGGCGGCGCTGTTCAATAAAGCGCGGCAGCTTCTTCAACTGACTAACACCCACCGCCGCCTGCATATCGGTCATCTTCATGTTATAGCCGATGTGCGAGTATGTGTATTTGTGGTCGTAGCCATACGGCAAGCTGCCAAGCTGCCAGTCAAAGCGCTTACCACAGGTGTTAGATTCACCCGGCGGGCACCAGCAATCACGGCCCCAATCGCGGAAGGACTCAACGAGCGTTTTCAGAGCGGGTTTACGCATGACGACGACCCCGCCTTCGCCCATCGTAATGTGATGCGCCGGGTAGAAGCTGACAGTCGCTAGATCACCGAAGGTACCCGTGTATTTGCCACGATACGTCGCGCCCAGCGCGTCGCAATTATCCTCAATCAACCAGAGGTTATGCCGTTTGACGACATCGGTCACGACATCCAAATTGTAGGGGTTCCCAAGCGTATGCGCGATCATCACAGCCTTTGTACGCGGGCTGATGGCAGCTTCTAAGTGGCTGACATCGACATTGTGGGTCTCCAGGTCAATATCGAGGAAAACCGGCACCAACTGATTTTGTACGATTGGGTTGACCGTCGTCGGGAAACCAGCAGCAACCGTAATCACCTCATCGCCAGGGCGCAGTTGACGCTCACCGAGCTTGGGGGATGTCAGGGCGGAGAGGGCCAGCAAGTTCGCCGAGGAGCCTGAGTTGCATAACAGCGCATGGCGTGTCTTGAGGAACCCAGCGAATTCGCGTTCAAACTCAGCGGCATAACGACCCGTCGTTAGCCAAAAATCCAGCGAAGCATCAACGAGATAGCGCACATCTTCGGCATCAAACACGCGCCCGGATACGGGTATGGGTGTTTCACCGGGCACGAAAGGCTTTTGTGACCATTGTTCATCATGATAGTCGTCTACCAGGCTCAAAATCTGCTGACGTAAGGAATCTGCTGACATTACTTCGTATCCTCTGCTGCTACCATTAAACTCAAGCCCTCTACATAGGGCACCATCGGTCTATCTAAAATTGCTTCTACTTTAGCGACACGCATCCCAGCGCTGAGCGGACGTTTGGCGACCTGAGCAAGCGTTGACGTATCGAATGGGTCGAGCAAAGCGGCATCCAGGCCAAAGGCGGCGGCAGCAGCCTGGGCAAATTCGTACCGGCTAGCACGCTCGCGGCCAACAACATGAAAGACGCCGCGCTGCCCCAGCCATACCAGGTCAATTATCGCAGCGGCCATATCCGGCGCATACGTCGGGCTGCCGATTTGATCGGCTGGCACGCGCATCCGTTCGCCCTGGCGTAGCTCACGCACCAACCGCGCCACAAAGTTCTTGCCTTGCTTTTCCCAGCCATACACCACCGTCGTGCGCACGATCAGATAATCATCGAGATGCTGCATTATATTGTGCTCTGCCAGCAGCTTATGCCAGCCGTATACGCACAGGGGGTTCGGCAGTGCGCCTTCGTCGTATGGGCCGTCTGTGCCATCGAAGATATAATCTGAGGATAGATAGACCAGCTTCGCATTGATTTCACGCGCCACCCGCACGACATTGGCTACACCCTGGACGTTACTCCGATAGCTTTCATCGGGATGAGACTCGCAATATTCGACATTGGTGAGCGAAGCGGGCAGGTAAATAACATCGGGTGCCAAATCTGTGCACAACTGGCGCACCGCCGCCGCATCACGAATGTCCAGCGTGCGTAAGCCGGGTTGCTGTGTGCGATGATAGGTTCCGCTGACGTATGGCGTCTGTGCTTTCAGAAGCCGATACAGGTGCTCCCCAACCTGACCAGAAGCGCCTATGACGAGGCTGCGTGGGCTGGTGCTCATATATAGTCAACCCTCTCTTTCGTTACGACAGGTGATACATGGCCGCAGGATAGCGGCGGATATGCGCGATGCAAAAAGCCAGTTGACCCCCGCAAGCACGCGCACAGGGCGCTCCATCCACAAGCCGCCATCAGCGCTGCCGCAGCGCCCAATCATACGGGATGTGATTATCGAATGGGTCCACACGCTCGATCTCATCCGGGTCATGGGCTATCGTCGCACAGTTTGCGACGATGGCCGCCTGCACCCCGACACCTTTGAAGCCATTCCAAACCAACGGCGGTACCCGCACGAGTACGTGGTTTTGTTCACCCATGAAAATCTCTTGCACTTCACCGTATGTCGCTGAACCCTCGCGGTCGTCGTAAAGCACGAGCTTAATCATCCCATGCACAACCGCATAATTCAGCGTCATGAGCTTGTGGATATGCCAGCCTTTGACGACGCCAGGATACACAACCGAGAAGTAGATTTCACCAAACGCCTCGAAATGTGGGTCGTCACTGCGCAACATGTGCATGATTTTGCCGCGCTCATCTGGAATTTGCCGCAGTGGGTGGATCAGCACGCCGTCGATCATGCGGGTTGCTCCTCAGCTAAAAAAGCGCGGTACCAGGCCACTGTCTCCTCAAGCCCGTCCCGCAGGCTGTAGTTTGGCGACCATCCCAGCACATCATGCGCCCGCCGCGAATCCAGATATTGCGAATGGATCTCAGCTTGCGCCGTATTCTGGATGTCGGCTTCAAGGTGCGTCGTGCCCATGACATCGCGGATCGCCCCGACCAAGCCCAACACCGACATTGGGCGCTCTGGGCTGAAGTTAAAGCCCCGTCCACCGACCTGCGCCTGATGCAGTTTCTCAGCCAGCAGCATATAAGCGCGGGTCACATCTTTTACGTAAATGTAATCGCGCACGAATGTACCATCACTGCGGATGACGGGGCGCTCACCATTCAGGAAAGAACGGATCGTCCCAGGTACAATACGGCTCCAATTTAAATCGCCGCCGCCATAAATGTTGCCGCAACGCGCAATCGCCACTGGAAGATTATACGTATGATGATATGTTTGTGCAATGAGGTCTGTGCAACTCTTCGACACCTCGTAGGGGTGCAGCCCTTGTAGCGCCATGTCCTCCGTGTATGGCAGGTTCTCATGCGTTCCATAGGCTTTATCGCTGGACGCCACGACGACACGCTGCACCAACGCTGCATGAAGTCGGCAGACTTCCATCAGGTTGTAGCTACCCCGGATGTTCGCCTCGAACGTTTGCAACGGAAAGCGGTAGGCCACCCCAACCAGCGGTTGAGCCGCCAGGTGAAAAACGGTGTCAATTTCCTGCTCGTTGATCGCACGCTCCAGCGTCCAGAAATCTTCTAGCCGACCGTTGACAATCGTCACGCGCCGATAATCACCGCAGCGATAGAACTCGGATTGCGGGTCGGCATCCCGCACCAGCGCCACAACCTGCGCCCCAGACGCCAGCAAATCTTTCACAAGCCAGGAGCCGACGATGCCCGTCGCACCTGTGACGAAGACCCGTTTACCGTGCCAGAAGTTCGCGCTCATGCCCACACCTTCCAGGGAGGGTTATCCTGCTGCCACAATTGGTTCAGATAGCGCACGTCGCGCAGTGTATCCATGCATTGCCAGAAGCCCTCATGCTGATACGCCATCAATTGACCGTCCCTGGCCAGCTTCTCCATTGGTTCGCGCTCCCACACCGCATTGGCTGTGTCGGGGATGTAATCTATGATACCAGGCTCTAGCACGAAGAAACCGCCGTTAATCCAGCCTTCACCCATCTGTGGTTTCTCATAGAAGCCGGTGATGGCACCCCCTTCAATCGCAATGTTGCCGAAGCGTGCCGGGGGACGCACCGCCGTAACGCTCGCCAGTTTACCATGTGATTTATGAAAATCGACCAGGGCTGGAATATCGACGCTACACACACCGTCACCATACGTCAACAAGAAGGTATCCTGCGCGAACTCCGCCAACTGTCGTATACGCCCGCCGGTCATCGTGTGCAGGCCCGTCTCTAGCAGATGCACCACCCAATCGACGCTTTGGTCGTGCATGTGGTCGTGATAGTCGATCTGACCCGTACCTAATGAGATGGATAAACTGCGGCTACGTCGATAATAAGATGTGAAATAATCTTTGATGTAATCACCGAGGTAACCCAGGGCAACCATGAATTCTGTATACCCATGATGCGCATAGATTTGCATGATGTGCCACAGCATAGGGTATCCGCCAATTTCAACCATAGGTTTCGGGCGTGTTCCTGTTTCTTCAGAAAGACGTGTGCCGAAGCCCCCCGCGAGTATGCCGACTTTCAACATGTGTCGCTTCCTCTGAGTATGGGTA
>DAOTTW010000410.1:0-10425 GCA_034437615.1 Anaerolineae bacterium
TTCAATGTGGGGTCGATCCTGCGCGATGAGCACATAATCCTGCAATGACGGAATCTGCCGATAATAGCGGAACTTCTCAACTCGGTCATAGTTGGCGGTGGATGGTGATAAAACCTCAATAATCAAACCCGGATTCAACAGTGTATCCGTGCGGCCTTCAAGCATCTCTGGCTCGCCACACACCACGCTAAGATCGGGATAAAAGTAACGCTTTGCCTCGACCACTTGCACGCGCATATCGTTGGCGTAAAGCTCACAGGGGCGGCTTCGCAACTGTGGACCAAGCGCCAACAAACTTGATGTAACGATCAGCAGGTGCTCACGGCTGGCCCCAGCCATCGCCAGGATTTCGCCATCGTGATATTCGTGCTTAATGTCGCTGTTGTGCTCTAATTCGAGGTATTCAGCCTCGGTGTAGCGTTTGCGTGGCATCGCGGACATTATCACGGCTCCCTTGCCATGAATGGCTTATGGATAGACGAAAACAAACCCACATGGTCGTAGGGACACGGCTTGCTGTGTCCGCCCTCTGCGGAAGCCAGGAATGGCGTCCTTACAACGAATTGTCTGAGTCCGTTTTGCCTTCGCCATTAGCTGTAGCGCTCACACAGGGCATCATGTACGCGGTTGGCCACGCGCAGCACCGCCTCCGGGTTGTGTTCGCCGGGGGTGCCGCCCTCCTCGATGAACGCATCCCGCAGGATTTTACCCCAATTGCCCGTACTGCGGCGTGCCGGGTCCGTGATGAAATGCTCGACGGTGGTGGCAACGAGACCACTAGGCGGGTTAATCATGCGGCGCAGGCTCATATACACATCGTCAATTTCCGGCGGCTTGACGCTGGTGACGCCGATCAGATGGCGATGCATGTAAACGCGCTTCATCTCATAAAAATCTTCCAGGCTCATTTTCGTGCCTGTCGGCGTCTCTAGCAGCATATCCGTGCCGACGCGGTCCGAATGATCCTGCAATTTCGTGAATTTTTGCGTGCTCAGCGGCCCGATAATCGCCAACAGCGCCGGGTCGTCATACATGGGGCGCAGGTCGGTGCCGTGCTGCCGATAATAATTTTCGACCAGCGCATGAGTGAATTCAAAATCGGCCAGGGCTGCGGCCTGACGTGACGCACTGATATTTACGGGCATCCCTGTGCTTTCAATGGTGCAGATGCGGCGCGACATGCCTAAATCCGGGCGCACGCGGCCATAGGGGTTGTGCATCGCGGAAATATCGCGGCCCAAGCCGCCCTCACATAGCAGAGCGCGTGCGGGGGCGTTCGCGCCATCGTTATGCAGCAGGTCACCATAGCGCTGCATGTCATCCGGCAGCAGGTGCGGCGCTAACGGCAATTCCAGGTAGCGCCCGGTGACGGTCATGCTGCGCAGATATTCACGTGTACACAGCAATTCGGGGTCACAGGTGCCATTGACGAACGGCCCACCCTTCAGCATCGCCGCGTTTGCAATGGCGGTGGCGCTGCGCAGCATCGTATAGAACGCGAACAGGCCAAGCGCTTCAGAGCGTCCGGCGACATCCAGATGCACATGACAGCCCTGCAAGCGGAAAATCTCGATCACGTTGGCGTCATCCGGCATGTGATAGCGCTTGCGCATCGCATCCTGCCGTTGCAGATACGCCGGGAAGCCCTGATTGGCCTCCGTCATGGCGATCAGCGCCGTTTGCACTTTCGGGTCTGGCGTCATGCGAAAATCGCTCAAGATAGGATACGCGGACATAATCGCCGTGTTCAGGCCCGTATTACAGCTAGCCGCCACCAACGAGGACATAATCGCATCCAACACAGTGCGCGTGCGGTGGTAGCCGATGCCGGGTGAGATATGCACTTCGATTTGATACTGGCAGGCTTCGCGGTCTACTGTTGGCGCGATGCCAAGCACCCGCGCATGACGGTCATAATAGCTGATGAAGGCGTTCATCTCGTCTTCGCTGGGGGCGTTGCCATCGGCATGATACAAGCCGAGTTCGAGTTCTGCGCCCATTTGCCGCATGTCGATGCTGGGGTTATCGGTTTCGTGCAGGTTCGTGTGGTTGACGCTGGGGTTGAAATTGTAGGGCACCACGCTTTTGAGCAGGGTCTTTTCGCCGCGATAGCGCTTGCTGGCGAAGCTGGCCATGATGTACTGCCGCCCGTTGACATGCGCCAGCAGCACATTGCCTGGCTCTGTGCCGCTGTATTTGAGCGTTAGCGGCACCTCGGCGGCAGCGGCCAAATCCTCTAATAGAATTTCGTCGCCCTCTGCCTGTTCGCGCAGTTCTTTCAGGCGTGCAACGAAGCGTCTTTTCTGCTGTTCGATCAAATACCAGGGGATCGCGTCGCTGAAAGCCGCGACTTCGGCGTTTGTAGGCAAAGGTGACGCGATCTGCTCACTGGTGCGGTTGATGTTGGTCATGGCACACATCCTGCGTGGTGTCTCTGACAGCGTGTTTAGATTTTCGACCATCCTTGCGCCGCCTGCAAGCGGTAATTTGCCACAGATGAGAATTGCCCCGCTGCACCACTTTGCACAGGGCACAGCTTGCATGTACGTTCATACCTTTGTGCCCTCGTGGTTAAAGTTTCCGGCAACATACGGCAAAATCAATGTGACTGCACTCATGGAGATATGAAAACGGATTCGCAGGGGTGCAATGCATTGCGCCCAGGGCTTAGCAAGCTAAGCCCCTACAATCATACAGGTTCGTTTTCGTTTATCCATTAGTTCAGTGCATCACGGAAGGCCAGCATTGCAATCATCTGCTGCATCTGCCACACATCATGGTCGGCGTCGTCGCGGGCGTCCAGCGCATCCATAAAATCCAGCAGCAGGGTTTTATCCGTCCGCAGCACATCAAAATCGGCCAACAGCAGCACTTCGCGCAGCATTGACGCGGGTATTTGCTGGATGTGGCCCGCATCAATCAGCCTGCGCACGACCTGACGAAGCGCTGCATGGTCGTGCTGTCGATCTTCTAGCCAGCCCCACAGCGCATAGGCCGCGTTCAGCGGTTCTGCGAAGCGTGGGAGCGGCGCTGACGCAAGGTAAGCGATCAAGTCAGCCCAGGTGAAATCTCTGATATAAGGGGTAAATGCTGCTGTGCTGGCGTGCCAAGACGTGATGAGCCACGCCAACTGTGAGCGCAACCAGGGGATTTCGTCGGCTGTGGCCACGCTCATCCATGCCAGATAAATATCGTGCTCTACCTCTGCGTTCAGGTGTTTGGCGGCCAGCGCTTGCTGCCAATCGGCCAAACCGTCAGCCGGTGCCTCCATGCGGTTTTTCAGGCGGCCCCGCAAATACAACACCTGTGCATCGTCACGCGCATCGGCCATCAGGTCCAGCAGGGTCTGCGCATGGCCTTTCGGCATCGGTAGCTGCGTCAGGCTATCCAGCACACGTATCACGTCCGCCTGCTGTATGCTGAGCTTGTCATGCAGCCCACCCCACAGGCGCACCCACAGCGCCCCCCGGTGCGTCGGGATGTCCTGTAGTAAGCGTGCGGACCAGCTATTGACGTAGGTGCGCAGCGAGCGGCCCTGCGCTTCTTCTGCTTCCACCAATTCAAACAGTTGTGTCAGCGTCTCCAGGTCAGGGTGTCGGTTCGTGAAGCTCTCGATGTGTTCCAGCCTGTTTTGCGCGTCCTGGCTCATGCGGGCGATGGCGCTCTCGCGCAGTTTGCGGCCTTCCTCGCCCAGTACGAACTTTTCATCTGGCACACAGACATTGCAGGAATAGCAGTTGCCGCCGACGACCACTTCATTGGATTTCAGGTAGCCAAGCAGCACCGCCCGCAGGCAATTGCGACGTGCCTCCAGCGCTTCGCCGGATTCAGTCACGCCGACGTAATCGTTAATCATGCGGTAGTATGAATCCCAGTCGTTTTTGCGGCGCTCGTCGTGCTGCGCCATGAACGCCTTTACGTAATCGTCGTCGTGTTGCGGTTGCTGGAATAGCGCCCCCGGTTCGATCTCAATACCGATGGGGCTGTTGTGCGTCTTGGGTGGGAACCAATCCAGCAGCGTAAGTTTTGGCTGACCCGTGTAGCCGCCATAGCGATAGGCCCCGGCATACATCAGCCACGCCTCATCATCTTGCAGATGCTCTGGGCGCGGCGTCACCAACCAGATGCTAAGCAGGTGGCTATTCCATTTGCCGGTGGAGCCAGTGGACCCCGCGCTGAAGCTGATGTCTGTCAGCAATTGCGATGTCTCGTAAAGCGACAGACCCAGGCGGTGCGCTAGCGGCACAATCGTGCGGACCGGATACTGCAACAGGCTCGTGAATTCGGACGGTGTGACCCCGGCATCCCGCAGCACGTGGCCAAAGTAATGATTCGAGTGCACGATGCGCCTGGCATCCCACACCTGCACGTAACGGATTTCGATATTGACGGTGCTCTGGCGTTCGATGAGCGCCTGACGTGGCCCCAAATCCGGCAGATCCGGGCGCACGCGATGCATAACGCTCAATACGCGCAGCAGATAGGTGCATTGCTGCTCATAGCGCAGGCCCGCCGACAGCACATGCAGGTGCTCGCCGGATTCACGGCCACTGCTCTTGTAACGCTCAAATTGCGGCCACTGGTAGGGTGCGCCATCGCGCTTATAGCTGTCCAGATACGCGATGACCTGATCCAGCGTAAAATAGACATTGCCCCGTATGCCCGGCCCAAGCGTCCGCAGAAAATCTAGCATGGCTTGTGCATCAACTTCGCGGATGTAACGCGACTCAATGAAGTAGCGCAGCAATTCGGTATCTGTGCGCCCTTGCTGGCCGTTTTGTAGCTCGGATGCACCGGGGCTGTAATACAGCACCACATCGGAAAATTCGCCGTCACGCCCGGCACGGCCCGCTTCCTGCGCATAGGCTTCGAGGTTTTCGGTGGGCGAACGGTGCAGAATCAGGCGCACGTTATCCTTATCGACGCCCATGCCGAAGCCCTTCGTGGCCACCATGATGTTACGCTCGCCCCGGATGAAAGCGCGTTGCTCGGCCTGCCGATTGCGCCCGACCAGCACACCATAGATATGCGCGTCGGTATCAGCCTGTGATTGCAGGGCTGGCCCATCGGGGTCGCTGTCTTCGCGTTCGTCCTTCATCTTGCCATGATAAATGGCGACGGCGTGCTGCAATTTACGCTCAAGATACGAAGCAAACGGCACAGCGCCCGAACTCGCCCCGCCTAGCAAGCCAGCCTGACCAGCCATCAGCAGGCGTCGGCGTTCAGTCTCGGATAAGTCGCCGCGTTCGATGCGTCGTATTAATTGCTGCACCTGCTCATAGGCGGGCTTTTTGCCGCCGAAAAACGCTTCCAGCGGGTAATAATTGCGCAGCGATTCCGGCGAGCCGCCTGTCGTCGGCATGAACACGATGGCCGAGCCGCCTTTTTCGCCGCCATCCGTGCCGTATTCGCGCTTAAATTGGCCCAGCGTTTCCAGCATATGCAGGGATTTTTCGTTCTGTGTGGCAAAGGTACGCACAATCAAGTTTAGCTCTGGCCGATTCGACGTATCGACCAGCACATCACCCCCTTCTTGGATGAGGCGCGGGTCGAGTTCTAATTCTTCGCAGATGTCTTGCCGCACACGAGGGCTAGCCGTAGCAGTTAAGGCGATGCGCACCGGGTGGATGCCATATTGCGAGAGTCGGCGCGTGATATTCAGGTAGCTAGGCCGAAAATCATGCCCCCAATGGCTGACGCAGTGCGCTTCGTCCAGCGCGATGTAACGAATGCCAACGGCTTCATCCACGCGCTTGAGCGTTTCCAGCACATAAGCACGCTCTAGCTGCTCCGGGGTAAAATACACGAGCTTGTAATGGCCGAGTTGCATCCGGCGCAGTATTTGCTGCCGTTCCTGGAAGGTCTTATCGCTGTTGACGTAATCGGCAACGTGGCTGAGGCCATAGCGGTTGTGCAGGCGCTCCGATACCTGATCCTGCATCAGCGATTTCAAGGGCGAAACGACGATGGTCACACCCGGCAGCGTCAGCGCAGGCAAGATGAAACATTCGCTTTTGCCGCCACCTGTCGCCGCAATTCCCAAAATCGAACGGCCCTGTAGCACGCGCCGCAAAATCTGATGTTGAAAGGGTCGCATCGCTTTAAAGCCGAAGAAGCGCCGCGCTAGCCGATCAATCACGGCTGCATCGTAGCCACTGATGAAGCCTGTTTGCTGGGCTTCGTTTGCGTTTGCATTTGCCTTTGCTTTTTCCTCTGGTGACGAATCCGTCGCATCCCTTGCAAAGCGCGTTTCAGCGCTGATGCGCAGCAGTTGCCGCTCAGAGGCCGTGTTCTTATTGGCGTAGGCTGCACCCTGCATCGTGAACAGGTCACCGAAGGCCAGGCGCGGAAAGGCATCGCCCACTTGACGCTGTAGCGCGAAGCTCTGCGCGGGCGGTTCGACCACTGCCGGACATAGGCGGATGTATTCAGTACCGGCCTGATGGGTGCGCTCTAACATGCGGGTTTTATTCGCGTAGCGCCCCATATAGCGCACCGTCAGCGTTTGCGGCTGGCCTTGTTGCAGGTCCTGCGGGCGATAGAACAGCGCGACGTTGGGTGGCTTGGGTGGGTCGGTTTTGCAGCGTTGCAGGATGACGTATTGCCACTTCAGATAATCGTGTGCGGGTGCGCCATCGTCGGGCAAGTGTAAATGTCTGTAATAGGCCGGAAAATGCATATCCGCGTAGCGCGGCACGTTACAAAGCTGGCAGCGTCGTGGTAAATCCGCGCCGAGTTCTGCGCCGCATGGCCCCAATGTGCGAAAATCGGGGTGGCTGGCCATAAAATCCGCACGCCAGCGCATCATAGCCGAAGTATCTGCCTCCAGATCGCTTTCCGGTGGATCGTGCAGCATGACCACCAGCCCACCATCCGGCAGTGCCTCTAACGGCGTGTTATCAAGCTGCTGCGGCGTCGGCGTGTCGATCAAGATCAGATTCGCGCTGTTCGCGGCGTCTGTCGCATCATCCGACCATGCTAAAGTACCGACCAACTCACGGCCCAGCGCATCCTGGTAGCTGCCCAGCAAGGCCATGCACAAATCCCGCACCTGTGCATCAGCGCCCGTACCAGCAAACCGTAACCGCGCCCAGGTCAGCGGCGTCTGATGCAAAGCATAAGCGTCCTGCAAACTGGCGAAGAAATCCACACAGGCCAGCAAAGCCACAGGCAGCGTTTCGCCCGCGAGTCGGATGTGGGGTTGCTCTGGCAGCGCCCCCTGCCGTAAAACATCGAGCAGGATAAGCTGTATTTGTGGGATGCGAACAGCAGCATGAGCCAGGATGCGGCGCGAGGTTGCTGTGGCGGCATCCTGGGCGATATGCTGCAATAAGCACGCCTCGACCTGTGGCGAAAGGCGCATCTTTTGCCCTGGGGCGATAAGTTGTTGCAGAGTTGTGGTCAAGTTGTTATATGGCACGGTCATATCTGTTGTAGCACGCTTTTAGCTCTCGCGTTGGGCTTGATCCTACGCTTAGTGTACCGCATGTTGCAAGATGGGTTGTGTATCGGATTCGGCCGATGTTGTGGGGCAGGGTCATGGCCCGCCCGAATTCGCTAGATGAACGCGGGCATCACGCGCCCTGAATCTCCAGCCCCAGGTCGTAGACCGCGTTTTTCTTCCAGCCGGATTCAGCAGCGATGGCCTTCGCCGCCCTCGATAGCGCTTCGCCGTGCTCTAGGCGCTGGTGCAATTCCTCGCGCACGCGCTCCTTATCCCACTGGCCGCTATCCGGTGCGCCGCCGATAATCAACGTGACCTCGCCCTTCGGATTTTCGGCGTTGTACTTATGAAAGGCATCCTGCGCACTGGCCCGATAAAATTGCTCGAATTTCTTGCTGATTTCACGCGCCACACACACGGGCCGCTCTGCGCCCATCACCTGCACCACCAGCGCCAGCGTATCGGCCACACGGTAGGGGCTTTCGTAGGCGACCAGCGTGCGCTTTTGCTTGCGCAGGCTATCCAGCAGATCACGACGCGCATTCTGTTTCTTCGGCAAAAATCCCAGGTAAATGAAGCTATCGGTAGGCAGGCCAGACGCGACCAGGGCCGTTACTGCTGCGTTAGCACCAGGCAGCGGCACAACTGCGTAGCCACGCGCCAGCGCTTCGTTGACCAGTTCAAAGCCGGGGTCGCTGATGCCGGGCGTGCCTGCATCGCTAATCAGCGCCACATCGCCGGATTCCAGCGCATCGAATACATTGCCCTGCTTGCTGAGCTTGTTGTGCTCATGGTAGCTAGTCATGGGCGTGTCGATCTCGAAATGCTGCGTCAGCACGCGGGAGGTGCGCGTATCCTCAGCGGCAATCAGCTTGACCTCCCGCAAGATGCGCAATGCGCGTAACGTGATGTCCTCCAGGTTGCCGATAGGGGTTGGTACGATGTAGAGTGTGCCCATAACGTCGCTTTTCTGCTAGCACGCAAACCGTCAGTTAATCGTTATTTTTTTTGGCGCGTTGCATGGTATCATTTCGCGGATCAAGCGACAACGCAGTGTCATCACATCACGCGCAGGCCAGTGATACAGAAGTGATACAGGAGTGAACCCAGGATATGCATACGACATTCGCACGCCTTCTGCTCAGCATTAGTGCGCTGACGTTGCTGCTGTTGGGCATGGTTGTATCCGCCGCCAGCGACAACGGCCAGCAGACGCAGCAAAACCTCTTTGTGACGAACACACCCGCCGCGCCAGCGCAGCCCATCGCAGAACCGACAGCACAACCGCAGACCTCCGCATTAGACGATACAGAGGTCGTAACGTCAGCCTCATCGCAGATCGTGGTGCAAGGCGAACCCGTGACGCTGAGTATGCCCGACGAATGCGCCTATGTGCCGGGGCAATCCACATCACAAGCCTGCATCGACTTCATGAACGCCTATCCAGAACCGCCCGTCCGTCAGATCAATCAGGATGGCTATACACTGAGCCAGTATAGTTTCTGGCGCGTGGGGCCAGAGCCTGTGAATAAGTATGCGGCTCCTGGTGGTGCGGTCAGCGGTGTGATCCCGCAGGGCTTTAACTTCGTGAATGCGATCAACAGCAGCGTTGATGGCTGGATTCAAATCGAAGGTGGCGAATGGCTACGGCGCAGCGATGGCTATAACGTGCCGGCATCGCGCTTTACGGGTGTGCGCCTGCCGGAAAATTGGCGTCTGCCCTTCGGTTGGATTCTGGATATTACGGGCATCTACGCCTCACTGTACCCCGGCGGGCCGTCCACATCCGAAAGCGGTTTGGTGCCGCTGCACTATGAGCGTTACAATATTTACGCTGAAGCAGTCGGTGCTGAAGGCTGGACGTGGTATCTTGTGGGGCCGGACCAATGGGTCAAGCAAATTCACATGACGGTGATTAAGCCCGTCGAGCGCCCGGAAAACGTCACGGGCCGCTGGATGGCCATCGACCTCTTCGAGCAATCGCTGGTGGCCTACGAAGGCAATACGCCCGTCTTCGCGACGCTGGTCAGCACGGGCTTACCGGGCACAGAGACGAACGAAGGCATCTTCGATGTATGGGCGCGGCTGGCGCGTGATGGCATGAGCGGCGCGACAGGTGCCCCCAACGCCTACGCGCTGCAAAGCGTGCCCTGGGTGCTGTATTTTGATGATAGCATCAGCCTACACGGAACGTACTGGCACGACACATTCGGCTACCGGCGTAGCCGGGGCTGCGTCAACCTGAGCATCAGCGACGCCAACTGGGTGTTCAACTGGACAGCGCAGACGCCAGCGAACGCAGATGGTACAATAACGAATCAGGTGTATGTCTATAGCTCAGGTGAGTATCGCTCTGCCTGAGCTAAAAATGCTCTATGGGGGTAATTGCAATGCGACAACTGACTATCCTGCTGTTCGTGCTGGCCTTCGCGCTGGTGGCCTGTGATGATACGGGTGATCGCGCCGGGGACGAAACCTCAGTGCAAAACCTGATGCCGAACATCGTCGGCTACACGACCTATGAAAGCGACAATATTCAGGATGCCATCATCACCGCAGGCGCAGGCGCAGCCCTGACCAGCGGCAACGCGCCGTTGGCTGCGGCCATTGCTCGTGCTGATTTTGTGTTGGATTGCCTGCGTGATCGTGGCGCGGTGGATGCGCAGATGTACGTAGAAACTCAGCAAAGCAGCATCGTCCCACAGGCGGGCGCGGTGCTGATCTTGAGTCAGACACGGCTAGAGCGCAATATCCTATCTTGCCTGACAGAGACCGGGCCGGCAGGTGCACAATCGCTGACGCTCAGCATTGAACCCTGTGCGGATGCAGGCAGCTTCACGCGCAACGACGAGACCTATAGCTATCTGTATGTCGGTGCCGGTGGTGACCTGTGCGGCTACTTTGTGCAGCACTTCGACAACCTGGGCGCGGTATCCACGTCTTAGTACAGCACGGCGTAAGTATATTATCAATGTGGCTAC
>DAOTTW010000411.1:0-3592 GCA_034437615.1 Anaerolineae bacterium
TGCGTTATGTGGTGGGCGTGGCTGCGGATTTCGTGCAGGCGCAGCGCGGCTATCTGGTGCTGTTCAGCGATGAAACTGATCCCGCGTTGGATTATCGCGTGAGCTACGATGTACAGCAGCAAACCAACGACAGCGCACCCATGACGAACGTCAGCACCACAATTTTACGGCGCGTGCAGCAGACAGGCGAAGCGCAGTTAATCACGGATGCCCTCGATCACCCGGATTTTCGCTATGCGGATAGCGTGCGCGATAATCGTTTGCGGTCGGTGCTGTGCGTGCCCTTGCTGACGCAGGAGCGTCGCATCGGGGCACTGTACATGGAAAATCGGCGCGATGCCAACTTGTTCAATAAGGCGGATTTACGCACGCTCAGCCTGCTAGCGACGCAGTGCGCCGCCCTGCTTCAGAATGCCATACTGCACGAGGATTTGCGCCGCTCGCGTGAGGCGCTGGTATTAGCACGCGAAGCCGAACGCCGCCGCTTGCGCCGTGACCTGCATGACGGCATCGGGCCACTATTGGCGACCATCGGGCTGGAAATCCAAACAGCGAGCAATTTGCTGCCGACGGATGCGGAGCAAAGCCGCACGATGCTAGCGCGCACGCACGATAAAACGCAAACCGCCCTGCATGACCTGCGGCGCATCGTGTATGACCTGCGGCCACCCGTGTTGGATGAGCTTGGCTTGATTTATGCCTTGCGCGAGGTCGTCAGTTCGTTTCAGGATGCGCACCCCTTGCAGATTACGTTCCAAGCATCACACGACGCGCCCGAACTCAGCGCAGCAGCAGAGGTCGCGACCTATTACATTGTGTGCGAAGCGCTCAACAACGCCATCAAGCACGCGGATGCTCGCCACTGTACCATTCGACTGACCTTCGCAGAGGCCATTCAGATTGATGTGCAGGATAACGGCGTCGGCATCGCGGTGGATGCGTCACAGGGCGTCGGCTTGCGTTCGATGCAGGAGCGTGTGGCGGAGTTACGCGGCTCGTTTCGCATCACACAGCCATGCAATGGCGGCACACACCTACGGGTCAGCCTGCCCTATCACCAGGAGATAAATCATCATGACTGATGAAATTACCGTACTTGTTGCGGATGACCAAACGCTGTTCCGCGAAGGTATCGTCAGCTTATTATCGTCAATTGGGGGCTTGCAGGTTGTTGGGCAGGCGGCGAATGGTCATGAGTGCGTGTTACAAGCGCGTGACCTGATGCCCGATGTCATCCTGATGGATTTGAAGATGCCACAGCTTAACGGCATCGAGGCCACACGCCAGATTATGAAAGCCACGCCGCATATCGCGGTGCTGATGCTGACGATGTACGAGGATAACGATTCGGTGTTTGCTGCGATGCGCGCCGGAGCACGGGGTTACTTGCTGAAAGGGGCCGGACAGGACGAGATGCTGCGGGCGATCCGTGCAACGGCCAATGGCGAGGCCATCTTTGCACCCGCCATTGCCACGCGCCTGATGAGCTTCTTTCAGACGCCGCGCCGCGTATTGGCGCAGGACGTGCTGCCGGAATTGACACCGCGTGAAATCGAGGTGCTGAAGCTGATCGCATCCGGCAAGCGCAACAAGGCGATAGCCGAGCAACTCGTCATCAGCCCTAAGACCTTGCGCAACCACATCTCGAATATCTTCAGCAAGTTGCAGGTGGCCAACCGCATGGAAGCCATTTTCGTGGCTCAACGTGCCGGCCTGAGCGATGCTGACTAGCGCAGGTCATCCCCAAGATTATCAAGCACCTGCTGCACGTCGTCCTGATCCACATCACCGTCGCCATCCACATCAGCGCTGAGGTCGCCACCCAAGCGGTTAATCACGTAGACTACATCCGTTGACGTAATCAGCCCGTCCTGATCGAGGTCAAAGGCCGGGAACAACACCGCGCCTGCTTGCTGCCAGAAGCCGATTTGCAGCACGTTGTTGACGTTCGAGCTACGGCCCGCGAGCGGCTGCGCGATGGTGCTATCAAGTAGGAAGTTGCCGCCGCCGCTGCGCCCGCCTGTACCAAGTGTGAAGCGCGCTAGCGTCGGTATGGGGATGATGTCTTGCAGCAGGGCGTACATCTGTGCATCAGCAATGCCATCAAATGTGCTGATGTGGACATCTGCCCCGTTTACGTGCAGGTCATTGGAGCGACCGAGCGACCCACCGACGACCTCGTTAATCTGCGTGCAGGTTGTATCATTGCATTCCAGCATGGGGACGGTGCGCCCACTAGACGAATAGGCGATCAGCGCCGTGCCGCCCACGACCGCCATATCCACATCATCGCGGCGCAGGCCAGTATCAACGATTTTGGCGCTTTGCTGCGTGGAACACAAACGGTCTTTGCAGCGCACCAGATACAAATCATTGAATAAGTCCATAAATGCGATCACGGGGTTATCGCCTGCTAAGCCAAGCTGTGTTTCTTGGCTGATGCTGCCGTCGTTGCGTTCTGCGATGAGCACATTTTGCACACTCTCGCATTCCGTATCATCGCAGGCCGCTAACCGTATATCCTGCGTTGAATCGCTCCGCGACGAATACGCGACCAACGGCCTACCTTGCGTATCCAGCGCGATGCTGACAAAGCCTAACGTACTGCCACCAAGCGGACGGCTGTCAAGTTGTTTGACATCCGGGTTACTGCATTGCACGTCCTTGCAGAGCGCAAGCTCCACACGAAAAGCGCCCTCATCAATGCCATAGTGCGCGATCAACGGCGTGCCATCCCGCACGATCACAGCGAATTCATGCGTGGAATTGGCTGCACCGGGCAAAACCTCGTTGGTGGTGACTGTGCTACAGGTGATGTCACTGCATTCAGCGACGAAAACCGAGCCGCCGCCAGTGTCCGTTGCATAATGCACGACGGGCACACCGTCGATGATGTTCAGTTCGACGTGGGCGAATAGCTGATCGTCGTTGGCGAGGTTGTATTGGGTGCTGCTGCTGCACGCTGCGTCCGCACAGACCGCCAAGCGCAGCACATCCGTCGGGAATTCCGGTGTGTTGACGACGTAGGCCAACACCGCGCGACCATCGGCTAATGTCGCAACGGCATTGTAGCTGACGACGCCTTCGGGATCATCGTCTACGACGGTTGCGGTGGTCTGTTGTGCGCTGACCTGTCCTGCTGCCAGCATGAGCAGGACGCCTAGCACGACCCACACAACCCACCCGGACACCCCATCGGGTGTCCCTACATGTTGCCTGTCGTAGGGACGCGCAACGGCGCGTCCGAAAGCGTGAAAAACAAGCGCGTTCAACCAATTCACGATACGTGCGCTTTCTCTCGCCGTGTTTGGCGCAGCAGGAAAACCGTCAGGCCAGCCAGCCCCAGCAACAAGATCACGTTAACAATCTGCTGCTGTTGCACGCTGGCCTGTAGCGCTTCGACCTCGGCGTGTAGGCCCTGAACCGCCGCCAGCGCCACGCCATCAGCGTCTACGGTGCTGATGCTGGTTTCATCCGCGCCCAGGCCAAACGCCGCGTAGAAATCCTGTGCCATTGGCCCCATGTGGCGCGTACCGTCCTCGGCATGATAGCGCCATGTCGTAATCGGCAACTCGGCCAGCGCATCCAGCAC
>DAOTTW010000412.1:0-15259 GCA_034437615.1 Anaerolineae bacterium
TGTACGTTAAATGTGATTATCGGCATACAGGTTACAGGTATTCCTCATGGCACGTCAAAAACGCAAACAGCTACCACCAGCACAAGGCTGGGCGATCTACATGCGAACCAGTAGCGAAGAAGCGCAAAATCCTGAGAATTCGCAGCGACGCCAACGGCACGCTATCGAGCTTGCGCTCTTCAGTCGCTATGACATGCCTGTGATAGCCGAGTATGTCGATAACCTCAGCGGACGGTCTGCAAACAACCGCCCCAATTATCTGCGAATGCTGGATGATGCCCGCGCTGGTAAGTTCTCACACGTTGCCGTCGAAAACGCTGAACGTTTTGGCCGCAACGATGCTGAAGCGTTGATGGCGATTGATGAACTGCACGAACTTGGCATCTCAATACGCTTCGCAGACTACCCCGAACTCGATCCCATCCATCCGGATGACCGCATCATGGTCAGTTTGTCCTTTACGTTGGCGCGTAGGGAGTCGATTAAGCTTGGTCAGCGTGTACAAGGTGGCCTGTTTGCGAAACTGCGTAGTGGCAACTATTGTGGACGCGCACCCGATGGCTACATCAACGTTGAGAAGCGCACCGACGAGCATACGCGCACACAAGGCGGACGTTACACACGCTGGATTGAGCAAGACCCTGAGCAAGCGAAGGTGTGGCGTTTAGCGTGGGATTTACTGTTGCAAGATCGTCACACGCTTGACGAAATCTGCGAGGAACTCCATAAGCACGGCTACCACTATCGTAGCGGACGACCCTTTATCGAGGTCAAGCGCGGAGGACAACGTAAAGCCAACAAGAGCACACTCTCGTTCATCTTCCATAACTGGATGTATGCGGGCTGGGTGGTCAGCGATAAAGCAGGGATTCAGCCCAAACAGATACGCGGCAACTGGGAGCCAATTATCACCACAGAGGAATTTGAGCGTGGTTTAGCGATTCTGGCGAAACGCAATCAGCATCGCGTGGTCAGGCGCAAACATCATTACCTGCTGACGAATCTCGTTTATGTCGAGTTGCCCAGCGAAGAACTCATCAAGCTGACCGGATCGACACCCAATGCAGGCCGATCTGGGGGCGGTACATCCTACTATTCCGTCTGGAGCAGCGACATCAACATTCTGTGCAAGACGGTTGATAGTCAGATACCAGGGATTCTGTGTAACGTCCAGGTTGATCCAGAGCGACTGCCCGGTATTCGTGCTGCTTATACGGAAGAGATTGCGGAACGGCTTGGACATCAGGGGCCCAACGAACGCGAAGAACTGCAAGCCAGACTGAAGGCGATTGATGACGAAGAAGCACGCATGGTGCGTCTGTTTGCCACTGGCAAGATCACCGAGAGCGTCTGGGACGGATTGTGGGCCGAGTGGCAGGATCGGCGTCGTCGTTTGACCGCTGATATAGAAGCGTTGCAACATCAAAAGGAATTGTACGTCGAAAATTTGGATGCGGCACTCACGATTATTGCAAAAGTGGGTATACTGTATGAGAACCTTGAACTCAGTGATCAACGCGATCTGCTGAGGCAAATGGTCAAGCGCGTGATCGTCAATTTAGCAGGAGACATCCTGCGCGTAGAGTGGCTACCTCCGTTCGCATATCTCGATGATTTAGCAAGGCACATGCGACAGGGTTGCGGGGCTGATGAAAACGAAAAAACCAGCCCAAAGCAGGCTGGCGGATGTTCGGACTACATCTCTATGTCTGGGTTCCATTAGGTGAGCCTGGTAGGATTCGAACCTACAACCAATGGCTTAAAAGGCCACTGCTCTGCCGTTGAGCTACAGACCCGCTATGACCTTCATTATACGATGGTGGCCACACATTTCAAGTGCGATGGGCCATATCAGCACAACGCTTACAAGTTGCTAAGTTAGTGCTGTTACAGCCTTAGTCTGTATCCTGATCGGCGCTGTTGTCGTCCTCGGATGCGTTGTCAAGGTCACGTTGACGTTGCGCTGGTGCATCCAACAAGGCCAGGTCAATCACATCCTGCATGGTCTCGGCCAGATGAATCTGTAGATCGCGCAGAGCCTCTTTCGGAATTTCCGTCAGGTCTTTCTCGTTCTCTTTGGGCATAATGACCTGCTTGATGCCATTACGACGCGCCGCCAACACCTTGTCCTTGATGCCACCAACGGGCAGCACATAGCCGCGCAAGGTGACCTCGCCTGTCATGGCGGTATCGCTGCGGATGGGCCGCTCTGTAAAGACGGAAATCATCGCCGCAGCAATCGTAATTCCGGCTGATGGGCCGTCCTTCGGTACGCCGCCTTCGGGCAAATGCACATGCACGTCGTAGTTTTCGAAGTCGTCATGATGCACATCAAAGTCTTTAGCGCGTGTACGCATGTAGGTCAGCGCAGCTTGTGCGGATTCTTGCAGTACCTCGCCCAATTGCCCGGTCAGCGTCAGGTTACCCTTACCCGGCGTCAGCGTGACCTCAATCGCCTGCACATCACCGCCATCGTTTGTCCACGTCAGCGATGTGACGATGCCGATACGGTCATCGCGGTTGATATGCGTGGGCAGCACGGGCGGCGGGCCGAGGTAACGCTCAACGATGCTTGACGTGATGCGACGCGGTGACTTCTGATCCGAAGCGACGCGCACGGCAATCTTACGACACACGCGGGCAATCTCACGGTCTAGGTTGCGAACGCCTGCTTCCATTGTATATTTGCGGATGATGGTCGTCAGCGCGTCCGTCTGGAATTTAATGCCGGATTCTGCGATACCGTGTGACTCTAATTGGCGTGGGATCAGGAATTGCTGGGCGATGTCGAGCTTCTCTTCCTCGGTATAAGCATGGAATTCGATGATTTCCATGCGGTCTTCTAGCGCTTCCGGCAGTGGGTACAGATCGTTAGCGGTGGCGATGAACATCACCTGCGATAGATCGTAGGGCACCTCCAGGAAGTGATCGCTGAAGGCTTTATTCTGCTCCGGGTCCAGCACTTCCAGCAGTGCGGCACGCGGGTCCCCCTGTGAATCCGCCCAGATTTTGTCGATTTCATCCAGCAGCAACACCGGGTTAACCGTGCCTGCGCGTTGCATAGCCTGGATGATACGACCGGGCAAGGCGCTGACGTAGGTGCGGCGATGCCCACGAATTTCAGCCTCGTCATGCACCCCACCCAGGCTGATACGCACGAATTCGCGGCCCAGCGCATGGGCAATGCTGCGGCCCAATGAGGTTTTGCCAACACCGGGCGGCCCCACAAAGCATAAAATCGGGCTGCGCATTTTGTCGCCCGCCAGCTTACGCACGGCGATATGCTCCAAGATGCGCTCTTTGGCTTTCTTCAGGCCGTAATGTTCTTCATCCAGCACGCGCTGCACGGCTTCCAGTTCGAGGTTATCCTCGGTGCTGTGTTGCCAGGGCAAGCTCAGCAGCCAATCCAGGTATGTGCGCAAAATGCTAGCCTCTTGCGTCAGGGGCGATAGCGCCGAGAGCCGCGTAAATTCCCGCATGGCTTTACTGCGCACGTCATCCGGCAGGGCTGTGGCGTCGATGCGCTGACGCATCATGTCGAGTTCTTGCTGCACGCTCTGTTCGTATGTCTGGGGCGTCTGGGATGTCTGGGGCGTCTGGGATGTCTGGGGCAACGTAGACGCTCGTGGTGCGCTGCCATTCTCGGAGCCGTTTAGCTGGCCGCCGACCTGTTTTTCCAGCGCCGCGAGGCGTGCCGCACGTTCTGCTAAACCTGCCAAATTTTGCTGATGTTCGTCCTCTAACTGTGTGACGATGCCCTCTAAGCTGATTGACAAGGCGTTCAGACGGTTGCTGACATCCGGGCTTTCCAGGTAGGCCACGCGCTTTTCTAGTGGAAAGTCCAGGTAGGCTGTGATGCGGTTCGCAAGCTGTGTGGCGTCCGTCGCATGGTAGAGCACATCAAACTGCCAATTGTCCATATCAGGCAGATGCTTCCAGCGGCGCAGCATATAATCCAGCAGACGCGGGCGAAATTCCCTGAAGACATCATCGCTCACATTTTCATCCGGTATAATCTGCGCCTGCACCGTCAAGATCGGCCTGCGCTTCGTGATTTTCAGGATGCGCACACGGCGTTTGCCTTCCAGCAGGGCCATGTGGGAATCGGTCCCGGTGTAAGCAGGGCCGCGTACATCCAGCACGGCGGCTTCTGTCGCAATAGGGTAGAACGGGTCGCGTGTTTCCAGGTCTTCTAGCTCGTATTCGTAGGGGTCTATGTACAGCGCCACGATAACCGTCTGCTGATTCTCCAGCGCTATATCCACCACCCGCATATCCGATGGGCCATACAACGCGACTTCGTTCGGCGTGGCCGGAAAGATAATTTGTTGATCGATCAACAGCAAAGGCAGTTCAATCAGACCATCGGCGTCCGCTTGCGCTTCGGGTATCGGTTCGATGTCTGCCAGATCGTCCCAAAAATCCAATGTCGGTTTCTCTCTGCGTATTCATCAAATCGGTTAAGGGTAGAATGAAGGCCAAGTTTATCACATTTTGGCGGGTATTGCGGTATGTTTTCGGTAATGCACATGCGACAGGGCGTGATGCACACTTGCCGCAGGTTGGGCGGCTCTGTAGACTGTGAACGTTTCGTAAACACAGGTACAGGATGAATAACGGCCTATGCGCATCCCGATTTGGCCCCTTATGATTGCTATTGTTGTCGGCCTTACTGTGACCGTGCTTATCGGTCAGGCACTGGTACAGCCCGACCAAGCACTTATCGTCAGCGCCGAATTTGCAGACGACACGATCACGCCCAACGCCGATGGCGACAACGACCTGACGCGCTTCAGCTATGAACTATCTCGCAATGCCAGCGTCAGCTTGCGCTTTGAAGCGCAGGACGGCACCCATTATGACTTTCGGCAGGATGAGCCGCGCCTCGCCAATGAGTACAGCCTGCTTTTCAGCGGTGTGGTCGATGGTTACACATTGTCCGATGAAGATGTTGCAGGCGACATCCAACGGCGCTTGATGCCGAATGGCGTCTATACATGGCGCTTGAGTGCAACCGATGTGGTCAGCGACGAGACGCAAGAAAGCAGCGGCACACTGACGATCACAGACGCCGATTCGCCCCTGCCAGAGATCACGACGTTCACAGTTGGCCCGCAGACCTTCACGCCGAATCAGGATGGGCGCGACGATCGTGTGAAGATTAACGTATACCTCAAAAAAGCGGCTGATTTGCGCGTGTTCCTGATTGACGACCAACAGAACGAAATCCCTATCTCGGCGCGTTTGGATGGCAGCCGCGAGGCGGGCGATGAAGGGCGGCACATCTTCGATTATGAAGGCGGCATCGACCTGAACGCCGACCCGCCCCCCGATGGCACGTACACAGTCGTTGCAGTGGCGCAGGACGACGAAGGGCAGCGCATCCGCCAAGAGACCGAACTGACTATCCTGAACGGTGGTAAGCCGCGTGCAGAGATTGCCGCGCAGCCTATAGGTGTGGATGTGGTCTTTGCCGCACAGCCTTATGACGAGCGTTTCTTCAGCGATGACGACGCGCTTGGTGATCTGGTCATGCCGCCGGATGACCCCGATGATTTGGCCGCAAACCGCGTCGTGTTGCCCGTCGATGACATGCTGGTATTCAAGCTGACGGTCGATAATTACAGTGCTGTGCCCATCCGCACCACCTACCCACCCCCCGGCACCGTGTATCAGCAGGGCCAGCTACCCGCATCACTGGGCGCGTTTGAGTCGCCGGGGGCGTGGCGTGTCGGCATCCAATGCGAGACCTCCACACAGCCCTACCCGTATCGTTGGGCGGTAGGTGCGCCGGATGTGCTGGCAAGCGACACCGACCCCGAAACCGGCGAGACGTTTTACTATCTGCCAGCAGGGGCCAGCGCAACCGTGTGGGGTGCCATTCGCTTTACGGAGCTAAACGAGAATTACAACCCGCAGGTGTGCCGCGCCGCGCTCATCCATGAAAGCGTGGCCATCAGCCAACGCAATGCGTATGTCGGGCCGCGTGAGGTGCTGCTTGTAGCCGAATAAGCGAGAATAGGGGCGGGCCAATGTGCCCGCCCGTTTGCTTATGGCTGCAAAGCCTGCCACAATGCCGCGCCACGCAGACCGGCTGCATACGCCGCCTGTGCGTCGGCGTACATCGTCAGCGCTGCAACCACACGGGCATCTTCACGGGCGCTGTACTGTATGCTGAACAGGGTCGGGTTCGGCACCTGTTCGGCAAAGGTCGCGATTTCGGCTAGAACCAGGGCCGCGATGTCACCGCGCACAGGCTCCGCTGGTACGGTCAGCGAGGAAAACTGCACCTGCACGTTGATCTGTGTCTCGGCTGTGTCGCTGAATAAGATCGTGTTGGCATCGCTGAAGCAATAGTCCCCCATCGAAACGATACGCGCTGTTGTGTCGATGCCGGGGGTTTGCTCTGCGGCAGCTTGTAGGCGGCGTTCAAATTCCGACCAGACGTATTGATTGTTGCTGGCCGCCAGCACACAGCTTGCCCGCGTTAGTGCCTCTGCCTCTGCTTGGACCTCTGCTACATTGACATCCAGTTCACTAGCAAGTGCGGTCGCCGTCGCGTAAATCTGCTGTACGCGCTGTGCTGCACTGATGTCGTCTATGGCTGCTTCGGGGTCATCGGCGGCTGCATTTGCTGTGCTGAACTGCTCAGCCAGGGCGGTAGCGGTTGCGTAAACCTGCGCCAGCCGCGATTGCGTCGGTGATGGGTCAATCGCCTGTGCTTCATCGCTAGCGGCTGCTAATTCTTCAGCCAGGGCGGTAGCGGTTGCGTAAACCTGCGCCAGCCGCGATTGCGTCGGCGGCACGTCTATCGTTTGCACCGGGCCGGATAAACCCTCGGCCAGCGCAGTAGCAGTCATAAAGGCGGCGCTGACTGGATCAGTGGTGGGGCTTGGCGTGAAGGTCAATGTAAACGTAGGCGTGGCGCTGGGCGTGGTTGTGGCTGTTTGCGATGGTGTCAGGCTGGGCGTTGCTGTGAAGGTCGCCGTTTGCGTGGCGCTTGGTGTGGCGGTATCCGGCGCTAGCAAAGCCGTTGCTGTGGCCTGAATTGCCGCCAGTTGTGCTTGCCGCGTGGCCAGCGCAGCAGTATCTCGTGTGGTTGTCGCTGTGGCCGTAGCCGTATCGGTTGGCGCTTGGGTTTGCGTAGCTGTTTCTGTAGATGTAGCAGTCGGGCTGCTGGTGCTGGTGGCTGTGGCCTGTTGTGTCAGGCGCAGGGCTGTAGCGGTTGCGTATACATCACTGAGGCGGGCGAGCGCTTGCTCGGCGGCCTGTGTTTCGTCTGCAAGCGCGGTCAGTGTGCCTTCAACCGCCGCCTGCACCGTCGCGTCTAAATCCGGCGTGTTGCTGGCGGTGGGCGTCAGGCTGATAATCACGATCTGGTCCGTGCGGGCGCTGACCTCTGCTGCAAGTGCGGTGGTGGTAGCGTAGACGCCTGCCAGCGGGTCGGTGGGTTGCGCAGTGGGTGACCCCAGGCGGCGCGTTAGTTCATCGGCCAGCGCGGTTGATGTGGCCTGTATCGCTTCGATGGCCAGTGTGGGCGTGCTGCTCGGTTCGAGTGTGCTGGTGGTCAGGTCAATCAGCGCGAAACCAGCCGGCAAATCAGCGCGTAGCGCGGTTGCTGTCGCCTGCACCGCTTGTAGCCGTGCCTCATCTGTCGCCGTGCCCAGCGCCACACGGGTCAGCACATCAGCTACCAGCGCGGTTGCTGTACCCTCTGCGTTGATGGTGGGCGTCAGCGTCAGCGTGTTGGTGGGCGTCCATGTCGCTGTAAACGTCGCTGTGGGCGTGTTGGTGTTGGTCGGCGTCGCGGTGTCAGTCGGCGTCGCGCTTAGCTCGACAATCAGGGCAATCTCAGTTTCGTCTGCGATGGCTGTCTCGGTCGCCAGGTAATTCGCGAAGTCCGTTGCGGCCATAATCAGCGTGACGTTTTGCGTAGCGGTCTGATCTGCGCTGGCCGTGCCTGTTGCGTCTTGTGTGGGCGTATCGGTGGCGGTGTCGGTGGCTGCGTTGGCGATCACTGTTGTGGCGCTAGTGGCGTCGGTTGGCTCTGGTTCGGTGGTGATGACGGCTTGCCCGTTGCTGTCTGGGTCTGCGTTGCCAGAGTCGGCGGCTTGCAGCAGGTCGGTTAGATCATCCTGAAAGACGATGGCGAGCGCAGCGAGGACAATCACGAGCAGGATCAGCAGGCGAAATACGTTTCGTCTGCGCTGCATGGATGCAATCTCTCGGTTTGATGGCGTCATGCGATGCGAATAACCTTTCGATATTCCCCCGGAAACAGTACGACGATTATGCAATCAATCGGTTGTCGTCACAACCCAATTGTATTAGAGATGCGTGTGGTCAGCAGCAAAAGCGCTCTGTATCGCCATGATACAGAGCGCCGAGAAGTAAGGTGTGATTGTGGTGGGATTGAAGCGGGCGGGATGCGTCCAGCCCGCACACGGATTAGCTGTTGTGTGCTTTAGCGGCCACCAAGCGGGACGCTGGGCAGGGCGGTCGGTGTGGCAACCGGGTTCACGGGCTGCACAGCGGATGAATCCGGTGCGTTACTGCCGCGCTCTGCTGGCACGGGCAAGGTGGGCAGCGGCGTCGGTGTGCTGATGCTGAGCGTCAGCGCGCCCTGCTGCACCGCGTTGCGGATGTCAACAGCCGCCCCTAGCGTCACCGTCTGCGCGGCGCGGCTCTCTGGTGCATCGGTGCTGATCGTGCTGCTGCCTTGTTGCAGGGCGGTCATACGCACGATGGCAACCAACGATTCCGACGGTGCGGAGAGGCTGGCCGACGATGCGCCGAGTTCATCCACGATGCCGCTGGCGTTGTCGATGGTTGCGGATTGCAGCATATCGTAGCCGACGCCATAGCGCACTGCATCCGCACGCACGAAGGCCGGGTCGAAGTTCAGGTCTACGAAGCCGCTATAAACGGCGCTCTGTGTGCTGCTATCCTGCATATACACGTTCAGGTTGAAGCTCTCGCCCGGTACGATGCCCGCCACGCCGTTCAAATCCACGATTTCGAGGCGCACATTAGCCTGTGGGATGCTCTGGCCGCGCTCTGCCACTGGCACGGCATCCGTCGCGGCTGCCGCATCCAGGCTGTTGCCCGGCTCCGGCTCATCGACATCGGTGTTACGTTGCTGGCCGAGGCGCAGCAGCAACTGAGTCACCTCAGTCGGCGTCACGATGCCGTTACCGTTGTAGTCATGGATGGTGTTGCTCGTGCCCAGGTTTTTGATCGCGTCCACTGCATCAACCGGCAGCACAGCGTCGTCGCTGTCAGTATCCCAGGGGAAATATGTAATGTCGTCGCTGTTGCTGAACGGTGTCGCCTGACCTGCATCAAGGCCCTGCGCCGTGCTAGCGTTCGGCAGAATGAGGCAAACCACGTCCACATTTGCGGTATCGGTTTCGAGGTTAGCGTTTAGTGATGCCTGCGGGAGTGTCGCATTGCCTGTGACGCTAATGCTTTTATCGGCGTTAACGGCAGCGATGGTGACAGTCTCAATCAATTCGTCGTTCGCGTTGCAGTCGGCGTCGTTCGAGAGGTACAGTTCGCCCGTGCGCTGTGTTGCGTTGACGCCGCTCTGATTTTCAACCACGTAGCTGAGCGAAATTTGGCCGTTGTCCTTCGCGACGTTATCGGGGAAGACATCGAAGTCACGGATGATGACATCGCCTTCGTCATCCAGCGTCAGGCTTACGTGCTGCACGTTGTCGCGCTGGTCGGTATCCAGGCCATAAACCACCACCTGCGAAAAGACATCATCGGCGGTCTGTGTGCTGATCTGGTAAGGGCCGGGGCCAAGCGCACGGAAGTTCAGCGTGAAGACGGTCGTGCCGCTGATGCCGCCGGGTGTGAAGCTACCACTGGTCGCGCCGACATCCTCTAATAGGGTAGTGCTGTTGGCGTTGCCGATGCCACCGGAGGGCAATTGCAGGTAGGTGTAATCGCCATCAAAGGTCGGTGTGCTGACGAGTTCCAGATTGCCGCTGAAGTCTACATCCACATAGGCTGCAAAGGCAGGGCGTTCACCAGCCCCGGTATCATGGATGTCTACGGCCTGAAATTCGACGGAAAATTCATCGCCAGCGCGGATGCCGGGCACATCATCGCTATCAACGACGTTAGCGCGTAATTCCACGACGGTCCCGCTGTTAGCTGGCGCATCGGCTGGCGGTGCAGGTACCTGACCAGCACGCCCCGGTGTGTCCTGCGCCGCAATCGGCACAGTAATAAGGCTCAACAAAAGTAGTGTCAGTAAATAGGATAGGTTGCGTTTGAGCAGCATGAGTCACCTATGTTGTATATACGATCTTCGGTACAGTCCTATTGTATCACTATTTGCCAAATCAGTACGCTGTATTTATCCAGAATTGCATTCAGTTGCCGAGATTTTAACGCTTCGTCGTCGCCAACTGTTGCAAGAGCATGCGCAGGGATAACGTCAACATGTCGGCCAGTTCCCAGCGCGTGTGCGGCTCCATCGCAGGTAGGATGGCCCGCTGATAGCTCAGCGCCTGATACAGCGGGCTGAGCACCGCCGCCAGTTCATACACGCGCTTCAGGCTGGCCATTGGCTCGTAGCGCGTCCAACATTCCAGGTAAGCATCGCGCAGTTGGTCGCGGGCGTCGGGCACCTGTGGCAAATCCTGCTCGATGTTTTGCAGGAAGAGGGCAGTATCGAAAAAGGGGTGAGTGATGGCGCTATCGGACCAATCCATGATGACGACGCGCCCTTGCTCCGTTACGGCGATATTCGTGGGCCGCAGGTCCCCATGCGCCAGTGATAGCGGAATCTGGTGATCGACCAATTCGTAAAAGAGTCTGCGCAGCGTCGGGGCAGCATAACGTAGTTGCTTTTGTTCATCACTGCTGAGCGCATCCGGCAGGTTCAGCATGAGCCGCTCGACCTGTGTGGCCAGTTGGTCGATGTTGCGATCCGGCAAGCCCAGCGAAACCAGCGTTTGTGCCATCTTAATCAGGTCTACCTGAATATCGGCATAGCGTTGCAGGGCTTCGCGCCATAGGTCGATATCCGGCACATCCAGCAGCGTGCGTGGCCCGAAATCCCTCGTCAGCAACCAGTGGTTTTTGATGTGCACGGCACGCACATCCGGTATGCTGCCAGGGTAACGTAGCGATAGCACCCGTGTGATAACAGGCTCATAAGAAAAGACAGACGGCACCGCTTTAAAATATAGGTGTCCCTGGTCGGTGGGCAGATAGAGCGTGGCGGAGCGCCACCACACGCGCTTTTGCTGTACCTGACCTATCGGCAGCATATCCATACGATCTGCGACATCCACAAGCCACAGGGCGGCCTGTGTGAACCAACCGCGTCGCATCCAGGGCACCCGCAAATCGGACGCGGTTTGCTGCCATATGAGCGCAGCCTGTAGGTGCTGCTGTTGCGTTGCTGGCAGATCGTAGGCATCCAGGTCATCGGGCCGCACCCAGGCCATCCCCTGCATCGGTTGCCACGTCGCGTCCAGGCTTTCCAGCAGATAGACACGCCGCGCGGGATCAGAGGTGGCTGCGGGTGGCGTACCGGGGTCTGTACAGCGCAATGTCGCGACGCGCAAGCCTGTAGCGCGTGCAACGGTCCGGTTGATATGCTCGATCACCCCAACGCGATGTTCTTCGGGTACGATGGTCGGCAAGCTCCAGGCGTTACCTGCGTCTGCCTGCATCAGTAAGATATGCGTGCCGCTGGTACTCTGTATAATCAGTTCATAGATGAACGTAACGGCGCTGTCATGGTACGTTGCCCTGCTCATATGATTGGCTGCCTTGTCTATGGATGCACGAAGCTGCTGAGCCGCATCCACGAATATTTCTGACTGTATCACAGGTGATGTAAAGCGCGATATAGGCGTTGGTTTAGATTTTGTTACGATGTGCCTTGATGAGCCTGTCGGTGGGATAGGCAGAATGCTATGATGAAGTTGCTAAGCATCTGACTGCCAATGACAGCATAGCTATGACCACCAGTAAGTACGATGTCATCCTCAACAATTCAGGCCGTGACGAAATCTCGGTTGCGTTGGCGCTGGTCCAATCGCTACAAAACCAGGTGCCACACTTCAAGGTCGATGTAGAAGTGCATCAGGCGCGGCGCTGGCTCGGCTATGTGCCGCTGATGCTGCGGCGCGGTGTGCCGCGTAAGGCGGCCCTTGCATTGCAGGCGCGTTATCGGGCGCTCGGTGCAGAGGTCAGCATCCGCCCGACGCGCTTGCTCTTCCCGGATGATTGCCAGCAGATGACGCCCTGGCGCAAAGAATGGTACTCGGAGCATCTGCTGGCGCTGCAAGAGGAGGCCCTGCCACAATGGGCGCAAACCACCGGCAGCGATGAAGCCTATCGCTTCAGCATTTTGCCCTCCGTCGGCGCGGATATGTGTGTGCGTTTTTGGCGGCGTGGCCTGCGCTATCATGGCATTGCACGCTCTAGCATCGGGCACATCGGCCCCACGCCCGGCCCACCCAAGCAAACGCATCGCTGGGGGCTGCCGAGCAAGGATTGGCTGCAACTCAAGGCATTGCTGATGCAGCATCGCTTCTGGGAGAGCGCAAGCTGGAACACAGTGCCGGATGACCTGATGGTGCTGGATGGCGTGCAGTGGATTTTTGAGGGCTGGCGTGCTGGCCGCTATCATGTGCTGGTAGATGAGACGCCCAACGCAGGTGCAGCGAAAGAGGTCGGCCTCGGCATTCTGGCCCTGCTGCCGCAGGCATTCCAGCCACCGCAAACGTACTGATTGTGTAGATAGAGCTTCGCATGGCGATAGAAAAAATCATGACGAGCGCTGCATTCTGGGATTTCGTGAACCAACCCGGCAATGCAAACCGCTACTTCGAGCGCATCAACCAAGAGATTGTCGAGCACATACCCAGTAACCCGTATTCATCCCAGGTTGCGATGCTGATTGGTGCGCTGATGCTGAATTATGTGCTGCAACACGATTTAGGCATGGTAACAGGTGAACAGGGCGGCTACGACATTGACCAAGATAACACCTTCGCGCCCGATGCGGCTTTCGTCTTTAAGGGACGCCAGCAATCGTTGCCAAAAACAGGCTTTAACCCCATCCCGCCTGATCTTGTAGTAGAAGTCGTCTCGCCGTCTGATCTGCAAGACCCACAGCGCCGCATCTGGCGTAAATTAGCTGTGTATCGCGCTAATCAAGTGCCTTTAATCTGGTATGTCTACACGGATCGCCAAGAGGTCGCGGTATATCGTCCGGGGCAAGCCGCCCAAACGCTGAGCGTCAACGATACGTTGGATGGTGAAGGCGTTTTGCACGGTTTTCGTCTGCCCATCAAGGCGATTTTTCCCTGATTGCTGTATGTTCACGCAAACACGCTGATGCGCTTGGCAATATTTTCGGTATCTTCTTTGCGGCAAAGCTGCGTGCCCGGTGTCATCACCGCCGCCGTACCTGCTGCGATGCCATAGCGCACCGCATCCCGCAACGAATCGCCACGCGCTAGCGCCATGACGATGCCGCCGACCATGCTATCCCCTGCGCCGACCTTGCTCTCGATGGGAACGACAGGTGGCCGCATCTGCACGAAATCATCCGCTGTGACCAGCGCCGCGCCGGATGCCCCCATCGACACGACGACAATCTCCGTTAGACCATCACTGATGAGCTTTTGGGCGGCGTGTTTGAGCTGGTCTTCACCTTGAAATTTCTCGCCGGATAGGATTTGTAGTTCGCGCAGGTTGGGCTTGAGCAGATACACGCCTGCACCCTTCAGCGCCGCCAGCGCATCGCCGGATGTATCGACAATCAGGCGAGCCTTGACATCTGCCGCACGCTCAGCAAGCTGCTTGTAAATGTCGATGGGCATAGCAGGCGGCAAACTGCCACTCGCCACAATGTAATCCGTCTCTGCCATGAAAACAGCATCCAGGCAGCGCTGCCACTCTGCTTCGGTCATCTCCGCACCAGGCAGGCCGAAGCGATATTGCAGGCCGGAGGATTCTTCGTAGATGCTGAGGTTCTCCCGCGTCCAATTCTGAATGGCGATGGGCTGCTGATTGATGCCTTGCTGCTCCAGCAGCTTTTGCAGCATGATGCCAGGTGGCCCCCCTGCTGCATACACCGCCAGCGTCTCGCCGCCCAGGTTTTTTATCGCCCGTGAGACGTTAATGCCGCCGCCACCGGGTTCATAGGTGGGCGTTTTGCAACGAATTTTGATCTCTGAGGCGACGCTCTCTGTCGCGCTGCTCTTGTCGATTGCCGGGTTAAATGTGAGCGTGACGATCCTCTGCATCGGCGACCTTTCTACTGTTCTGCCTTTAATTTATTCGTCTATTTGCGTGCGATGACCAACGTCATGAAGTTAAACGCCCAGGGCAACAGCAACCGCAAGCCATCCCCCAACCGTTCAGCCAGTGCGCTTGTGCGATAGTAGCCTTCAGCGCGAAACGGACCACCCAGCCCCCACAACGTAAACGAATGCGAGGTCGGGATGGCCTGCTGCACGTCGAAGCCGACGCGGGTCACTGCATCCAACAAGGCGGCACGGGTGTAGGTGCTCTCGTAAAAATCATCATCGTTAAGCGCGCTGCTCCCAGCCCTGCGCCGCCGCCACGCCACAAGCTGCTGCACCACATTCGGGTATGGAATCGTCAGCACGAGCACGCCGCCCGCTTTCAACACCCGATAGGCTTCACTGAGGGCAGGTTGCATCCCATGCTCAAAATGCTCTAGCACGCCGAACGACAGATAAGCGCCGACGCTGCTATCCACAAAGGGCAAGGTGTGCACATCCCCGGCCAGCAGCGGCAAATCCGGCGTATGCTGGCGTGATGTGTGCAGGGCATTCACGGCGTAATCCAGCCCCACCGCGTTGTACCCCATGCGCTGCAACGTAATCACGACAGCGCCCAGGCCACTACCCGCCTCTAAAATCAGATCGTCGCGTGAAAGATAGGGCAAATAGGCCTGCATCGTCTGTTGTGCGCGGCGATAGCCTGCTGTTTCCAGCTCAATAGCCACCGTCGCACCCTGCCAGATGTCCTCCCAGGCTTGGCGCGTGCTGTCGTAGCGCTCGCCCTTGTTGAATCTTGCCATGTGTCGTGCTCTTTCTGTTGCTAGTAGCGTGCGGCGTAAATGCATCATTAATGTGGCTGCGCCACCCCGTAACTACTCAGGCAGGCGTGTTTTGCCCGCGAATTGGCCCTCACCCCCTCAATCCCCCTCTCCCGACCGCCGCTGCGCGGCTAGGAGAGGGGGAGGCAGGCCGTT
>DAOTTW010000413.1:0-13110 GCA_034437615.1 Anaerolineae bacterium
GTTGAGCACACGCCCACGCTTGCTAGTGCTGGATGAGCCGACAACCGCGCTGGATGTCACGACGCAGGCCGTGATCCTGGATTTGGTGCGCGAACTCATCAAGACCGAAGAGGCTGCTGCGCTCTACGTCTCGCATGATCTGGGCACGGTGGCGCAACTCTGTGATTATGTGACGGTGCTCTATGCTGGCGAGATCATGGAAAGCGCTCCGGTCAACGATTTGTTTGCGAAGCCACTGCACCCCTACACAAGCGGCTTGCTGGCCAGCTTGCCAAGCGCTGCAACTGGTCAGGAATCGCGCCTGTCCACGATTGAAGGGGTTGCGCCGTCGCTTTCGGAGCGCCCGGACGCCTGCGTGTTTGCTAACCGCTGCCCGGTGGCGGTGGATCATTGCTTCAGCGAGAAGCCGCCGCTAGAGAAAACGCCGGATGGTCGCATGGTGCGTTGCTGGCGCTGGCAAGAGATCGAAAGCGGTGATGTCATCCCCAAGAACAAGCCGCGTGGCCTCTTTGAAGCCGCACCGCCGAAAAGCGAGTACGTGCTGAAGGCCAATCAGGTCGATAAGCGCTTCGGTGAATATGGCCTGCTGGACCGTCTGACGGGCAAAAAGCCACAATTCGTACACGCGGTGGATGCGGTCTCGTTGCAGATTAACGGGCGCTCTACATTGGGGCTGGTGGGCGAAAGCGGCAGCGGCAAAACCACCTTAGCCCGTGCAATCGTCGCGCTGGATGGTGCCGACAGCGGCCAGCTTGAACTCATGGGCGCAGATGTCAGCCTGGAACTTGGCGAACGCAGCACGGAAGTCCTGCGCAACCTGCGTATGATCTTTCAGAACCCGAACGACGCGCTGAACCCCTATCAAACCGTTGGGCAGGCTGTCGGGCGCACTTATCGAGCGCTGTCGGATGAAGGGCTGAGCCGCAAAGAGATCAAGCAGCGCGTGATTGACCTGCTGGAAGCGGTCGGGCTGACGAAGGAGTATTACAGCCGTTATCCCGGCCAGCTTAGCGGCGGCGAAAAGCAGCGCGTGGCCGTTGCAACGGCCTTTGCCGCAAATCCGGCGCTGATTATCGCAGATGAGCCGACATCATCGCTGGATGTCTCCGTACAGGCCACGATTCTGAATCTGCTAAAGGATTTGCGTGCCCGTGAAGGCGCATCGTATCTGGTCATCTCACACGACCTGGAGGTGATTAGCTATCTGGCGGATTGGATTGTCGTGATGTATCTGGGCGAGATCGTGGAGCAGGGCAACAACGAGCAGGTACGCAATGCGCCTATGCACCCCTACACGGAAGCGCTGCTATCCGCTGCGCCGGTGCCGGATCCAACGCATAAAAACGCCGAAATCCGCTTAGAGGGCGATGTACCTAGCCCGCGCAACAAGCCGACGGGTTGCCCCTTCCATACACGCTGTCCACGTTACATCGGGGACATCTGCGTGCAGGAAGAACCACCCGTGCGCGTCGGCAAAGATGGCCATCAGATACGCTGCCATCATGAGATGGAAACGCTGATCGAATTGCAGTCCATCCCGGTCAACGAGGCATGGCAGGATGCAGCGCCGGCCAAAGATATACAAAACCGAACACAGGAAACGCAAGGAGCCGATTAACCGATGGTACGCTATATTCTACGGCGCTCCCTGACGTTGCTGCTGACGCTGGTCGTCACTTCCGTTATCATTTTCGCGCTAACACAACTGCTGCCCGGTGATGTGGCTAAGCTGGTGTTGGGGCGTGATGCCTCGCCCATTGCTGTGCAGAACTTCAACGCAGAATTCGGCCTGGACGAACCGATTACACAGCAATACGTGAACTGGTTTACGGGCTTCATCACAGGCGATTGGGGGCGTTCGTTCGCTGCTGGTAATCCGCCTGTGCGCCCGCTGGTGCTGGATCGCCTGAACAATTCGCTGCTGCTGTCGGCCTACACCTTGCTGCTCGCCATCCCGCTATCTATCTTGCTTGGGATTTTGGCGGCGCTCAACGAAAATACGTGGATCGACAACCTCATCTCGGTGGTGTCGCTCTCGGTGGTTGGCTTGCCGGAATTCGTGACGGGCATTGTGCTGATTAACATCTTCGCCTTGCAGCTTGGCTGGTTCGATACGACATCGCTGGTCGAGGATGGCTACACGCTGATTGACTGGTTGCGGGTGCTCACTTTGCCCGCGATTACGGCTAGCCTTGTACTCGTCGGCTATGTATCGCGCATGACGCGGGCCGGGATGCTGGAAGAGCTGAAAAAATCGTATGTGCGCACGGCCATTCTGAAGGGGTTGCCGCGCCGCGTCGTCATCCTGAAGCATGTGCTGCGCAACGCGCTGATGCCGACGATCACGGTGATTGCGATTAGCATTGGCTGGCTGATGGGCGGTATTGTCGTCATCGAGAACGTGTTTAACTATCCGGGCCTGGGTACGACGCTGGTGGATGCCGTTGAGCGCAAGAATATTCCGGTGTTGCAGACCGTCTCTGTGATTATCGTGTTCATCTTCGCCTTCGCGAATCTGGTTGCGGATTTGCTGTATGCGCTGCTGAATCCGCGTGTGCGCCTGAACTAATGGATGAGTGACAACAAACCGACATGACCGCAGGGACACGGCTTGCCGTGTCCGCCCTCTGCGGACGCCAAGAATGGCGTCCCTACAAAAATCATCCATTTCTTTGTGTTCTTTGTGTCTTCGCGGTTAAATTTTTCGGAGTTGAAAATGGTGACGACTAAAAACGATCACCTACCTGACGAAAATGCGCGGCTTATTGACGTCATTTTTGCTGATGAGCAATTACGCGTCACACCGAAGGATGGACGTGAGATTGCAACACCGCTGGCGTGGTATCCTCGCCTGCAAGCAGCGACAGATCAACAACGCAACCACTACGAACTGTCTATTGCTGGCGTTTACTGGCCAGATGTGGACGAAGATTTATCCGTTGCAGGAATGCTACGAGGTGTCATACCACCGCAGACAAAAACACAGCTCGCAGAATAGGGCTACGTTGTTTCGGTAAGGGTAGCGGCGCTGGAATTTTCCGTTTCACCTTCAAAGGGCATCACGCGGCGCGCCCCTTCCGGCGGCACAATCGGCAGGCGAATATAAAACGTGGAACCCGGCAGTGCTTCCATATCATGGCCGCTGCTTTCCGCCCAGATTTGGCCGCCGTGCCCCTCAATAATGCCCTTCGCGATGGTCAGGCCGAGGCCGGGACCCGCCCCCATGAATTTATACAGCCCGGTTGAATGCAGTTGCGTATCGAAGCCCCGGTAAAACTTCTGGAAGATGTATTCGAGGTCTTTCGCGGCGATGCCAACGCCTGTATCCTGAATGCTGAACACGACATAATCCATGTCGCTATCCGCAGGCTTTTCAAATGAGCCGTAAACCGTGATCGTGCCACCATCGGGCGTAAATTTGATGGCGTTGACGATCAGATTGCGGAAGGCTTGCACCAAGCGCTGCATATCGGCTTGTAGGTGTGGTAAACCCGCCAGATCGCGTGTGTCCAGCGTCAGATTACGTTGGCTGAAGGCTTCGCGCAGTGGGTCAATCGCCAGCTTGACAATCGTCTCTGGGTTGGCTTGCATGAAGCGCAAATCCATCGAATTGACATCAATCTGGCTGACATCCAGCATAGCCGAGATCAGTTCTTCCATGCGCTCGGTTGAATGTCGCAGTTTAGCCACCATCTGCTGCGTCTGCTGTTGCTGCAACATACCCTGCTGGTTCAGGCTGTCGATGATGTCCGTATAGCCGCGTATCTGCGCCAATGGTGTGCGTAATTCGTGGCTGGCGATGGTGATAAAATCCGTCTTGATGCTATCGAGTTTCTGTAATTCTAGCTTAGCATTCTCCAGATTTTTGTTGAGCACGCGCATGTTGTCGTTGAGCACCTGCAAATCGTTAATCAGGCGCGTGCTGCGTAGCGCCGTGCCCACCTGCTGCGCGATCAACATCAGCATTTCGGCATCTTCAGCGCTGTAGGCGCTCCCATCCAGCTTTGCGCCGCCCGCCAGCACTGCAATCAGCCGATTTTCCACGACAATCGGCGCATAGGCACTAAAATTAATTTCCTGGAAGAATTCGCGTTCGCTGGCCGTCAGTGACGTTAGCGCGGGGTTGTACTCAATGTCGTATTGGCCGAACGGCAGGCGAGATAGCGCCAGCAACTCGAACAGCACGCTGGATTTTGGGATCAGCCCACGATGGCTGGGCGCAGATAGCGAATCATCGCGCTGCAATACGATCAGTTCGATCTGATCCGGTTGTTCGCGTACATTATTGACGATCATCAGCGCCGAACGCCGCAGGCCCATCACATCATTGAGTGTTTCGGCTGTCGTGCTGACGACCTCTTCGACGGATGTCGCCAGCGAAACGCGCTGATTGTAGCGCGTCACCGCAGCGCTCAGGCTGACGCGGCCACGCCGCTGCAACAGCCGATACATTTGTTCAATGAATTGGCGCACAGGAATCAGCAACACAGCGATCAACAACGCCGCCGCCGCCAGCAGCAGTAAGCCCGTCGTCTGCTCGGCCAAATCCAGCCGATCTGTGATATATAAGCCTGCAAACGTCAGCGACCAGGTGGCAACGGCCAGCGTCAGCGTGCGGATGCTTAGCGCGATGGCCTGCCGCACATCAAATAGGCGATGATTGTGGTGAGCATAAACCGCGCTGGCCAGCGCAACCAGTAGCAACAAATCGCCGGAAAGCATCAATTGCTGGATGCCGCTGCCGAGTAAGAGCATTCCGACCAGCAACACCAGAAGCGTAATCGCCCAAAACGCCGCCCGATTGCCCAATTCCGGCATTGGCGTCACGTAGAAGCGATAGCTGATGACGCCTATCAGCAACAGCCCAACGAGTATCAGGCCCAGCAGAGCGGCCAGACCAGCAAGGCTCACGCCTTGCTCCGACCAGGCCGACCAACCGATGATGCCACCCGTCAGCACAGCAACGATATACAACAGCAGCCAAACCGCACCAAGAGCCAGCCAGCGCAATCGCAGCATAGCGTCATCGGGCAGCGCATCCTGCAAGACGAACAAGCCATACGTCAGCATGATGCTCAGTATGCCCAACCAGACGAAGGCGTCGCGCCCCAAGCCAGGGACATCAGCAGGTAGTAACTGGCTCAGCGCTGTGAAAATTGCCAACGTGAGCAGCGCCAGCAGCCAGTTGAACGCCGAACTTTGGGTTGTGCTGTGGGTGCGTCCGTTGATTACGGCATAGGCCAGTAAACCAGCATGGACCAGCACCAGCAGCAGCGTCATTATGTTAAGAGCCAGTGTCATCGGCGTTCTTTTGCCTGCCCTTTATTTCAGTATGTAATGCGTGCCCTTTTTCGAGCCGACCTTGATAAGGATACCTTTTTCTACCAGATCGACCAAATCCAGGCGCAGCGTTTCCGCAGAGACGCCCCTGCACAATTCGCGATATTCGCGGTTTGTGATGGAGCCATTCTCGCGGATGTATTGCAGCGCTTTAGCTTGACGGTGATTGGTGTTACGCACCCATTCCGGCGGTTTGGGCTTCTCGCGCTCATTGAACAGTGTCACGGCGAAGCTGTACGGACGGGCATCGAAGCGCGGCGGCTGATGGCCCGCTTGCTCCATGACTTCGATCATGCGGTCAATGCCCAGCCCCAATTCTTCGATGTAGCCCCACTGAAACAGCCCATTCACGACGCGGGGGTTGCGGCTGAAGTGCTCGTCCTTGATATTCTCGATGGTGATGAAACCCGGCAGACCACCCGGCGAGATGACCTCCAGACGATCCGAATACATGCGCAATTCGATGCGCCGACCACGCAAACGATAATCGCGGTGGCAGATGGCGTTGACGATGGCTTCACGCACCGCAAATTGTGGGTATTCTGTCTTTTCCTCGCGTTCCAGCCCCTTGACAACCGCACTGACCGCCATTTCGCTCCAGATCAGATTCCAGGCGTTTTCGATCAGGCGCGGCAACGGCCCGGTTAGTTCTTCACGGCGCGTGTATCCGGCGAGACCGCTTTCGCCGCGTGGGGTGGTGCCGACGAACTTCGCGAAGACGACGCTGCTTTGTGGCAACCACTGCTGCGGATATTCGCTGAATAGCAAAATACCGCAAACAGTCGGCTGGCCATCGGGTGTAATTGCGCCGACTTCTAGCAGTAAATCGTCAATTTTGCCGTTGTAGGGGCGTTTGGTGCGTTCGGTGCGCTTCTCTAGATATTCCTCGACCATCTTGCGGCTAAAATCGTCTTTTGTGGCCCCGATGACGCCTTCGGCCTCATAATCGCCGGTGCTTTTGGCACTGGCCAGGCGCAGAATTTCCTGCCCACCAAGCGGACGGTTTTTAGCGCCGCTGCGGATTAGCACACGACCATCAGAAAGCGCGTGTAGTTCGATGCTGCGCGGGACGCGCACCGCATACACTGTGTATTCCTGCTTGATGCGTGCGTTGATGCCAAGCCCGTTGTTGCTGTCACCGGAACCCGCATCACGCCCGTTGCTGCTTTGCTCTGCTGCATCGGTTGTGGCATGGCCGTCACTCGCTTCGCTGCCTGCTTCTGTGGCTATTTGCTTGTCCTCTGCATTTGATGCATCTGAAGCCACCGTTGCATCGTCGTTCTTGAGGGCTGTCGCGGGGCTTGCGTCTGGCTTCACGGTTTCGCTATCTGTGTCTGCATCCTCAAAGAGCAACGGCAAGGGCCGGGGTTGCTCGATTGCATCGGGGTCGTTTTCGCCGCTATCTGTTTGCGTATCTGCGTCATCAGCATCCGCAGTAGCCTGGGGCTGCGGAGCGCTTTCGGTGGTTTGCGTGCCACCTGCGGCGGTCAGTAGCGCTTGACTGTTGCCGGCATTGTTGCCGCTTTGCTGATAGACCGTCGTGGTATGCAGGCGCTGCGTCTCTGCTTCGACCTGAACAAGTACCTCTTCCCAGCGATCAACGACAACGGGCGGGTTGTATAGGTCGTCTGCGGCTTTTAGCGCTTTTTGGATGATATCATGGTCCAATGCCGCACGAGAGCGCTTGCCCTCGGCCGTCAGACCGATAATGATGGTGCCGCCTTCGGTGTTGGCGAACGAGACCAACGTCTCAGCGATGATTTGCGAGTCGGCTTTATCGAGGAAGGCCACACGCGGGCCTTGTCCAGCTTTAATTAAATCTGGGCTTAACATGGCGATAATCTAATTTTCCTGCCGCTTGCAATACCGGGCGTGCTTTTATCACGTCATGCGCGGGTTACGCTGACGGATGGCAGACCACGTAAAAACAAACAGGCTTATGCGGCTTGATGCCTGTCATTGTAACGACGTTTGGGATAATTTGGGATACCCACCCACAGAATATTAAGGGATTTCTACCTGTCTAACGTTTGTTATGCTGACTTACGGGTAAGCAATCGCGTCGATGATGCCCCATGCATCCGGCGGCCAGAAGCGGATCAGCGCTTCACCGATGATATTTTCACGCTGCACCGGGCCGAAGGCACGTGAGTCGTTGCTGTGGTTACGGTTATCGCCCATCACAAAATATTGGTCAGCGTCCAGCATCAGCGTGCTATCCGCGCAGCGCGTACACGGCTCATTGATGTAGGGTTCGTTTTGCCGTTCGCCGTTGATGTATAGTTGCTGATTGCGAAATTCAACCGTATCCCCCGGCAAGCCGATAGCCCGTTTAATCAACGGTGGATCACCCGCCCCGGCACCCGGCGCATTAAAGACCACGATGTCGCCGCGTTGTGGGTCGTTGACGAGATAGCCAACCCGACTGACCACCAGCCGCTGATCGTAGTAGAAGGTCGGCTCCATGCTGGGGCCATCCACAATGAAGCGCGGCGCAGCCATCTCAATCAGCACATAAATAGCCAACAGGAACAGCAGCAACTCCAACGTATCCAGCAGCAGGTTGCTACGGGGGTGCAGATGCGGTCTTGGCAGGCCGTTCACCGACTCTTTCGCCATTGCGACATGCTCCGATAATTCGTTTCGGTGTTTCGGTGTTTTAGCGTCTCAGCGTTTCGGTGTTTCAGCATCCAGGCCAACAAAGCCAATGCGGTCCACGATGCCCACGCGATCCAGCGGAAAGAAGCGCAACACCACACGCCCTACGATATGATCGAAGGGCACCGGGCCAAAGATGCGCGAATCCACGCTGACGTTGCGGTTATCGCCCATGATAAAATATTCGTCGCCGCCAAGCACGGTCACCCCCTGGCGACAACTCATGCGCGTGCAGGGACCATTGGTGTACGGCTCTCGCAGGCGTTGGCCATCAATATACACATCGCCATCCCGCAGGCTGATCGTCTCACCGGGCAGACCGATCACACGCTTAATCAGCATCGCGCTATCGTTGGGGCGCACAGCGTTAAACACCACGATTTCGCCGCGCTTCGGCGGATTCGATAGGTAATGCAGGCGGCTGACCACCAAACGCTCACCATCGAGGAAGGTCGGCTCCATGCTTGTACCATTTACCAGAGAGCGTGGGATGGCCATGTCAAATAGCACGGTTGCTGCCAGCACGAAAATAGCGGTGCGGATCAATTCATTTAGCAGGCCGGAGCGCTTTAGCTGTGGCCGTGCTTGCGGTGGGCCGTAAGCGATCTGCTCAAAGGTCATAGCTTTGCTCCATGATGAGGCCGATACGGTCTAGCGGATAAAAGCGGAACACGACGCGCCCTACAATCTGATCGAAGGGCACTAGGACTCACGTAATTTCGGCCCAGTGCCCTACAATCTGATCGAAGGGCACTGGGCCGAAATTACGTGAGTCCTTGCTGTTGTTGCGGTTGTCGCCCATCACAAAGTATTCGTCTGCTCCGAGGATGTGTTCGCCTGCCTGACAATTGAAGCGCACGCAGGCCGAGACGATATAGGGTTCGTCTAGCTGTTCGCCATTGATGAACACTTTGCCACCGTCAAACGATACGGTCTCGCCTGGCATCCCGACAACGCGCTTTATCAGCATTATACCGCGCTGGGCTTCGGCTGCATCCAACGAATTAAAGACCACGATTTCGCCGCGTGTCGGGCGCTCTGACAGGTAATGCAAGCGGCTGACCACCAGACGCTCCCCGTTTTCGAATGTGGGTTGCATACTGCGCCCTTCGACCAGTGAGCGCGGGATGGCCATATCAAATAGGGCTGTCGCCGCTACCACGAAGATCACCGTGCGGATCAACTCGCTGAAGAAACCAGGGCGTTGCAAACGTGGGCGCGGCAGGGTTTTTTGCTTGGGTGTCAACGCTTGGGCGTCGTCTGTCGCTGTGGGGTTGTTGGTATCGGCATCGTATATCATGTGTTATCCATCAGGCGTTGTTTGCATCAGGATGATTAGAGAAGTAGCGGCCAATAGCGCAAGATCACCGGGCCGATGAACGCATCACGCAGCACCGGACCAAATGAGCGTGAATCGCTGCTGGCAGCGCGGTTATCGCCCAGCACGAAATAATCATCTGGCCCCATCTGCCACAGGCGATTGTCGCAGGCCACGCAGCAAACGTCACAGCTTGGCATGGCGTTGGCGTCTTCGCTGAAATGACCGTTCACGTACACGCGGCCAGCGCGCATTTCAACCACATCACCCGGCCCCGCGATGATGCGCTTGATGTAATTGCGCTGCGCTTTGGCCTCTGTCAGCGCTGCTGCATTATCACCCGCAAAGCGAAACACGGCAACATCACCGGGCTGTGGCTCCGTCAGCAGGTAATGCACGCGGCTGACGACCAATAAGTGCCCGTCGTCAAAGGTGGGCTGCATACTGTCGCCCTGCACGACAAAACGCACGCTGGCCACATTCACGAGCAGCACGAGCACTGCAATCAGCATGGCCGATTTAAACATGTGCTGCGGCGTATGCCTCACATCAGCGCGGCGCAGGGACATCATGCGCTTGTAACCGTTGGGTCGTTTAATCACGGGGGTTGTACCGATAGCTGCGGTTGCAAGAGCAAAAATTATAGGGTGACGTGCAGGCAGGTGCAATGTATAGATTTTGCGGTTGGGCGGGTTCTCCCATGCGAAACCAGCGAAATTGCCCTATACTGCTAATGGTGAAACAGATTGTTACAAGGTCGCTTCGTGTCAGGCGAAACAATTCTCGTAATAGACGATGGTAAAGACAATCGCGATTTCGTGGTTGAACATATACTGAAACCAAATGGCTTCAAGCCGTTGCTCGCGCAAGATGGCCTGGAAGGGATTGAGCTTGCCGTGAAACATCGGCCTGACCTCATCTTGCTGGATTTACAGATGCCGCGTATGAACGGGATGCAGGTCATCGAATACTTAAATAGCTACAACCTCGATATTCCTATTATCTTGATGACGTTTCATGGCTCCGAAGAAATCGCTATTGAAGTTTACCGCATGGGCGTGACGGATTACCTGAAGAAGCCGTATTACTTGCAAGAGATGCTCGACGCCATTGAGCGCAGTCTGGCCAACGTGCGGCTGCGACGGGAAAAAGAAGCTCTCACGGAGCGCATCCTACGCGCCAACCACGAACTGAAGCGGCGCATACAAGAGCTTAATATCCTGTACAACGTCGGCAAGAACGTCACCTCCACAGTGGACCTGGAGCAACTGCTGCCGCATATTGTCGAGGCCGCCACACAGATTACAGGCGCAGAAGAAGGCTTGCTCTGTTTGTTGGAAGGCGAACGCATCATGTGCCGCGCCCATAAGAATCAAACGATGTCACAGGCGCGGGCGGTCAACTTTGAAGTGCGTGATCAGATTTCACAGCACGTCGTCAAGCACAAGCAACCCCTCACGCTGGGGCCGGAGCAATTGCAGCCACAAAAAACAAAAGGTCGCAAAGACAAAAACGGGCAAGCCGCCCAGCCAACAGCCGCTTCCTATGTGCCGCTTATGCTGAAAGAGCGCGTGTTAGGGGTGCTCGGTGTTGCTAATTTCACGGCAACTGCCAGCGAATTCACAGCATCCGATAGCGCCCTGCTCAGTGCATTGGGGGATTACGCGGCAATTGCCATCGAGAATTCACGCAATTTCGCTATGCTGAGCAAATCAAAAGAGCAAATGCGCGATACCTTTGAACGCTTCGTACCGCCGTCGGTCGTGCAGCAGGTGCTCTCGAAGCCGGAGGGCGTTTCGTTGGGCGGTCAGCGCCAGGAAATCAGCGTACTCTTTGCCGATATTCGTGGTTACACAGCATGGAGCGAAGGCGCTGAACCAGAACAGGTGATAGAGACGCTGAATGCTTACTTGAGCCTGGCGGGTGGCGTCGTGCTGGGCTGGGAAGGCACGCTCGATAAGTATTTCGGGGATGGCCTGATGGCGATTTTCAATGCACCGGAGCCACAACCGGACCATGTACACCGTGCAGTGGATACCGCGCTGGCGATCCTGCGTGCCAGTGAGGAAATCCAGAATCAGTATGGCTATAACCTGACTTACAGCGTGGGCGTGAACGTCGGAGAGGCTGTCGTCGGCTACATCGGTACACAACGCGCCATGAATTACACGGCACTGGGCGATACGATTAACCTGGCCAAACGGCTGCAAGAATACGCGGCACCGGGCCAGATATTGATTAACGAAGCGGTGGTCCAACGCCTGGGCAATCTGGTGCAGGCACGTCCCCTGGGTGAAATCAGGGTGAAGGGGCGCAAGACGCCTGCACTTGCCTATGAATTGCTGGATTTGAAATCGCAGTAAGCGCGTCAGCATTTCAGCTAATCAGCCTATCGGCGAGCTAACATGTAAGCCGTATGCTGACTAAGCGCAGGCATATTGATTTTGTCGGATGTAGTGACCTGCTGACCCGCTGACCCGCTACAACTGCACCTGACTCAGCGCATAGCGGCAGATTTTATCGGCGGTATCCTGATCGTAGCCAAGCGCCGTGATGTGGCCCATTTTGCGGCGTGGGCGCTGCTGACGTTTGCCATACCAGTGCACATGCACGCCTTCAACGGCCAGCGCACCGCGCAACGTTTCCATCGGGTCGGGTTCGTTCTCACGCTCACCGAGGATGTTAATCATGGCGGTTGCAGGCGCGATTTGCGCCACATCCCCCAATGGCAAACCCATCACAGCACGCACATGGTTTTCAAATTGTGATGTGATGCTGCCCTCAATCGTATAATGGCCGCTGTTGTGTGGGCGCGGTGCAATCTCATTGTAGATTACCTCGTTATCTGCGCTACCGTTGCGCGTCGGTGCGCTGCTGCCCACCTCGAACATCTCCACACCGAACACACCGATGCCGTTAATCGCTTCGACGGCTTTCACGGCCATCTGTGTTGCTTTATACGCGGTGGATTCTTCGACGCGGGCAGGGCAGAGCACCCGATGACACACATTATCCTGCTGAATCGTCTCGACTACCGGGTAATTCTTCATGTTGCCGTCGCGGTCACGCACCACAATAACGGCTAGCTCACGCACGAAGTTCACCATCTCCTCGACCATGAGTTTACGACCTGCCAGCTTATCGAGCGCGGGCTGTATCTCCGGTGCGCGGTTGATGACGACATTGCCATAGCCATCGTAGCCGTTGCGCCGCGCCTTCAGCATTAGCGGGAAGCCGTATTCTTCGACGGCGGCCAGCACATCAGTCGCCACCTGCACCGGGCGGAAGCGCGGCACGCTGATGTCTACACTTTGCATCCGGCGCTTCTGCGTCAGCTTATCCTGCACCTGTGCTAACGTCTGTGATGAGGCATAGACAGGGGTACCAAGCGCTTCGATGCGCTGCAAAATTTCTACGCCTACGAATTCGCTTTCCAGCGTGACCACATCGCACAGTTGCGTGAATTGCTTCAGCAGCGCTTCGTCGTCCCAAGCGCCGACGAGATTGTGCGGTGTGATGCGTGAGGCGGGTGTATCCGGCTTGGGCGCGAAGATCACGGTCTCGATGCCCATTGTAATCGCAGCCTGGGCGGTCATCAGCGCCAGTTGCCCGCCGCCTAAAATGCCTAGTTTGGCCATTAGCTACAGTCCCTCAGTTATTTCGCGTAGGTCGTCTACAATCACCTGCTTCAGCGTGCCGAAGGCATAGGTTTTGATCCAGCGGCCTTGCTCATCCAGCAGAAAATAAGACGGCGTGTGATCGACACTGTAGCGGCCATTCTCGTCAGGTTCGTT
>DAOTTW010000414.1:0-1901 GCA_034437615.1 Anaerolineae bacterium
GGCAAGGACATGAACGATTTCTACTTGATGGCAGGGCGAGAAGCTGTGCGAGCTTGGCTTGCGAGTTTGCTTTGACGCTGTATTCGTTCGTCGCGGGTGGTGCGCTCAGTGTCGCCATTCGCGCAACTGGTCAGGCCACAGCAGCCCTTCGCAACGCTAAGCCCTGGACGCGAGCAGCGTCAGCGACCCGTCGCGATGGCATTCGGTGCGTTGTTTATTTCGCAGGCTCGCACACCAGCCCACCTGTCAAAATCGCGAGCGATTTCGGCTACGGCTTTGCATTTGGCTTGTGCCGCTACGCTCATTGCAAAGCCGTGCCGCCTTGCAGGTGACAGGCGGGCACCCAGATGTGCGGCTTTTTCTGCGAAACACGCACCTTAACAAATGCATCGCAGGGTATCGCTCAGACGGCTGTTCCGTTAGCCAGGCCGCGTTAGCTCGAAAGGGCGCGCTGTAAATCTTGCCCGGGGTATTTGCTCCGATGGACGCCTCCCGCTGAGCGCTCTACACTGCCGTGCCAAACGTCCCCGACCAGCCAGATGGTCAGCCCCTATCAGGAGGATATAAAGATTGCATAGGGGTTGGTTGATTTTGGTTGCAGTCGGATAGCGCGGATCGTCGTGGATGCTGTACAGAGTGCTGTGCAGACCGGAAAGGCCAACGTCTCGTGGTCATGGCAACTCGCCATGCCGGGGCGCATCCAGGCGGCACCCCTCGCTGATGGACGCTATCAAGCGCTGCGTGGTCTGCGGACTACGGAGCGCTCTTTTTTTGCTTACTCACATTACGATTTTCATTTCATTCATTCATCATTCACAAGGAGGCTTCTCATGAACCAGACAATCACGATCTACACGGACAACAATTAATTTTCAGTACATCAGATGCTTCGGAACCAATCAGGTTGAACGATAACTCTTTCGTTTTCGATGACGACCTTCTCGGTTTTGATGCCTAATCCTAATTCCTTGAGCCTTACAACAAGCAATTCTCCGTCAATTAGGTCAATGGGTTGAGCACCATCGCGGGTCGCCTCTTTGATAGCATCTTTTGTGAAGTTACCCGTTGTAATCAACAGCCCTTTGTCAGCTCGCCCTGCCATTGCGCCTCGAAAATCGCGAATTTGATTTGACGAGACACTGCCGCGATAGCGCTTGCATTGAAAGTAAACGTGGAAGCTCAATAGCCCTCCGAGTCGCATTAATCCTTTTCCATCAATTCCACCATCGCCACTTTTGCCAAGCACTTCAACTTGGATAAAGCCTGACTCACGCAATAAGCGTTGTGCAAGCCGCTCAAATGCGGCGGGTTCTATGTTGAACAGTGCTTCCAAAGCTGTTTGCTGCCAAGTTAGTGCTTCGATCTCGTTATTATCGTCGTCTAGAGCAGGGCTGTCGTTGACATCTTGTTGTCTATCAGCATCGCGAACATGCTTCTTGACCGTTTTAGAGTCCACTGTTTGCGTATTTCGACCTCGTGCAGTCAGTGCCCAAACACCTCGACCGGAATTCTCCAGAAGCCCATATTTCTTCAGATATGTTCTTGCCCACGCTAAACGATATTGCACCTCTGTTTGTGAACCTTTATCGGGATTATGTGGTAATTCTAATAGCTCATCTGACAAATTCATGATTTCAGCAACACGAGTATCTATTTCCTCGTTAGTACCCGAGCCACCTAATTGCTTAAGTGCTTCAATAAGTGGGTTAAAGAACACATCAAAAGTTGGAACGCGATGCATAGCATACTCCAAAAAACACAGCGAGTCTATGAATACAAAAATTTACGAAAATTCATTTTATCTCAATCTGACAGGCTCTTCAATGGATGTCACCGGGCAGGTGTGGTGCTACGGCTGGGCCACGCATGAGGATGTCAGCGTGTACGTCAACCTCGGTGGG
>DAOTTW010000415.1:0-10409 GCA_034437615.1 Anaerolineae bacterium
CCACCCGCGCCACAATTCAACCCCTTCGATAATGAAGTCGCGGGGCGTGGCCGGCAATTAGACCTGCTGCGCACGCTGGCTAACGGTGGCTTCATCACCGAAGCGGCCTTCGCGGATGCGACCGGCACACAGACGCCCCTGCGTGCTGACAGCGCACAGGAACCATTAGTAGCGCGGTCTTTTGCGCTGTATGCCCGTCAGCAAGCCGAGGACATCTTGAATTGGTCCGGCATGGATGGTGAGCGCCTGGTCGCACGCGGCGGTTTGCGCGTGACCACAACGCTAGACATGGATACCTACTATCAAACGGACTGCATCCTGCGGGCACATCTGGCACAGCTTAACGGGCGTCCTGTGGCGTCGGTAGCAGCGCAGACGGGCGAACCCTGCGCAGGCAGTAATTACCTCGCTGCGCCGGGTCGTATTAGCACAGATGCCGCGCCGAATGCGGCTGCCATCGTCGTGCAGGATGTGGCGACAGGTGAATTGCATAGCGTGGTGGGCGATGTCACAAGTTATACGCATCAGCCGGGGCCGACGCTGCACCCCTTTGTGTATCTGCAAGGCGTGCTGGATGGCGATTATACGCCTGCGTCGATGGTCATGGATATTCCGCAACCTTTCCCCGGTGCAGCGGATGGCCTGATTTACACCCCGCGCAACCCCGATGGCAATTTCCTGGGGCCAATTAACCTGCGTGATGCGTTGGTCACGCACCGCTTGCCGCCTGTAGTCGAAGTGGCCAACCGTGCACGCTTGAACCGGGTGTTGGCGGCGGCGCATCTGATGGGCCTCAATAGCCTGGACCGCAACAGCTACGATCTATCGCTGCTTGAAGCGGGCGGCGCGGTTTCCGTGCTGGATGTGGCCTATGCGTATTCGGTGTTTGCGGCGCAGGGTGTGCAACGCGGCGTGGATACGGACCCCATCGGGCGCAACTATCGGGCGCGTAACCCGGTGGCCATCCTGAAAATTGAGGATGCTGAGGGCAACACCCTCTGGGAATACGACAGCGAACGGCGGGCGCTCAGCCTCACCAATGTGCTTGGGGCCGATGAGAGCTACCTTATCAACGATATGCTGTCCGATAACGATCTGCGGCGCTCTGTCCTGGGCCGGGATACGGCCATGCTGGATATTGGGCGGCCTGCGGCGGTGGTGGATGGGCTGACAGGCGATCAAGCCGATAGCTGGACCGTCGGCTATACGCCACAACTGACAGTTGCCGTGCATTTAGGGCGTGATGACGATGCCGCTATGTCGTTGCAGCCGTATGCGATGCAGGGCAGCGCTCCCATCTGGCAGGCGACCATGCGCTATCTGTATGAGCGCGATGCCTCGCAGCGTGTCACGTGGTCGCGACCGGGCGGTGTGGCCGAATACGTCGTCTGCGAGAAATCCGGCCTGACGCCACCCGCCGAAAGCGACTGCCCGACGCGCACGGAGGTCTTTTTGCAGGTGCGCCCACCCTATACCGAAGATACGTATTGGCGCTCCGTAGAGGTCAACAGCCAGACGCGCCAATTGGCCACGACCTACACGCCGACGCATCTACGCATTGAACAGGTCTATTTTGTGCCGCCTGCGGGGTCGGCGCTGGACTGGTGGCGTAGCAACAACCTGCCGTTGCCACCACAGGATTACGATACACTCAGCCGACCACAAGCGTTGCGTAGCGTGCGCATCAGCACACCCGCTGATTTTGATTACATCGGTGGTACGGTGCAGGTGCAGGGCAGCATCGACGCGCAGAATTTCCAGTTCTATCAGTTGGCCTATGGTCAGGGCTTGAACCCGACCCAGTGGTTTGAGATCGGCGGGCGGCGCACCACCATCGACAACGGCACTGTGCTAGGGGTGTGGGATACCAGCGGGCTAGAGGGCATTTACACGCTAGAGGTGGCCGTGACGTTGCAGGATAACAGCCGCGATGTGTATTCGGTGCAGGTCACGATTGATAACACCACGCCGATTATCGACCTGAATGCGGGGCCATCGGGCAAAATCTACCGCTTCCCGGCTGAGGCTGTGATCCCAGTGGTGGCGACGGTTGAGGATAACTTGCGCGTAACCCGCGTGGAGTTCTACCACAATGGCGGCCTGCTGGGTGTGGATACAGACTGGCCGTATGGCTTCGAGTACGACATTCAGCGTGCTGGCAATGAGGTCTTCCGTGCTGTGGTTTATGATGAAGTCGGTAACAGTGCCGCAGCCGAAATTGAGGTGCCCGTTATCCGCAGTGGGTAAACGCCTGATGACCGTATCTTGTGCTATATTGGTCATGCAGCGATACAGATAGCCACAAAGCAAGAGACAAAAGAGAGACGCCTATGACGGTCAACATCGACGGCATGATCCGTGCAGCACAACAAGCCTATGGACGCGGCGACAAAGCCGAAGCCCGCGCCTTGCTGGAACGAGCGATAGAGCTAGACGAATATAACGAATCCGCCTGGTTATGGCTGAGCGCAGTCGTAGATACAACAGAAGACCAGCGTACCTGCCTGGAAAATGTGCTGGCGATCAACCCCAATAACGAACGCGCCAAGATGGGCTTGCGCAGCATGGGCATCGACCCCGCATCCGTAGCCGGGGGGCAAGCGGGTGCGGCGGCTGGCGCGGGGCAGGATGCCGTGTTTACGGATACCAGCTTCATGCAAGGCAACGAAGACCCCTTCGGTGATGCGGATTTTGGTGCGCCGGGTGGCAATTGGGATGCATCGTCCGCCAGCATCGCCAGCAGCAGCGCTAGTGTGAATTATCAGGGGCCACAGATAACCCCTGATGACCTGGATCAGTGGGTAGATGACCTGGGCATCACGGGTGGCGAGCAGGCGAATAGCGCAGCCGCACAACCGCAGGCCGATTTCACCACTGGGCCGTTTAACCAGCCACCGACCAACGCCGATGAGGACCTGTTCGAGATGGACGAAGACGCTGCAATTATTGATGAGGACGCCTATACACAGGCGAGCCTATACGATGTGGTTGCAGATACAGATGATGCAGATGCAGATTACGCTGCACTCTACGACCCGGATGCAGATGATGCGGACGACGACACAGCAGATTATGATGACCCGGCTTATAGTGATCTGCGCAAAGGAGATTTTGGCAACTTTGGGGAGAGTGACGACGACGCAGACGACTATGACGATAGCGAGCTAGCGACAGCCGACGATGCCGACGATCAGCCGCAAGACCCAGCCGGCATGTTCGAGGCGATCCCAGCAGACATCATGCCGGGGCGCTTGCCGGGTACGAGCGATCCGGCCCCGACCGGGCTGTTTATCATCCTGGGGCTATTGCTGATCTTGAATGTGGGGGCGCTGGTGTTTCTCGCTTTGCGTCTGACGGGGCAATTTTAGCCGAGAGGGGATTGAGGGGGTGAGGGCAGGTTTGCGGGAGAGACACGCACACCTGAGTAGTTACGGGGAAGAGTTAGCTCTTGACGCACCAAGCCCACGTGGATATACTGCAAAGGTATCCGTAAACATAGTTAGAGGAGGTGATCCAACATGATAGGTCATAAACAGGGGGTAACCCTTAAGTAACGTCCTACCTACACCTTCTAAACGAGGCGTAGCCTGGGATACAAACACAGGTTTACCCTCTCATCTCGACCGCGCGCACGGGCTAACACCCCGTGCGCGTTGGGTTAACGGGGTAGCGCCCGATTGAACGGCATCGTTCGCCTTCCAAACGTACCACAGTCCATCCCACACAACCTCATGCCAGCACAGAAACCAGCACCAATCCCGGATAATTTGCCAGAGCTAACGCGCCAACTAGTCCAACTGCGCAAAAAGCCCAGCACACAGGCCCGCTTTAAAGCCTACCCAGCTATGTTGCAGCGCTTTGATGAACTGCTTACAGCGTGCGATGACGCGCAAACGCTGACGCAGGTGCTAGACATTGACGATGGCTATTATCTGTTAGCGGGTTATCGGCAGCGCGTGATTGAAAAGCTACTGCGGTTGCAGCGCACGTCGGCGAATCTACGGTTATACGCGCAGCAACTCATGCTATTCGGGGATGTAGATGCTTTTGGCGAGGCCGATACGGAGATTGACAAGCGCGTTACCGCCATCGAAGCCGAAGCCGACCGCCTGGAAAATGGTTAAATTGGTTACGTGATGAAAACCCACAGCAGTGGCGCAACACATTGCATCCCTGCAAAGTGCGGCTGTAGGGGCGTGCCGAGGCGCGTCCGAAACCAAAGCGCGTTTCAACCGACTTCAATACACCACATCAGCCACAAGAAGCAAAAGTACCTGTCAGCGCTGAAACAAATTCAGCATGTAATCCGCAGATATGCCCTGCGCCTCTAGGTGAGCGCGTAATTTGCGGCGTGCATCATGAATTAACTTGTACAGCGCATTACGGTTCGTGCCCATCTGCTCCGCGACCACATCCATCGGCACCCCACGCAGCGCCACCGCCACCAACGCCTGATATTGGCGTTCGGTCAGCGCGTCTTTGAATGCCGTTTCGATCCTACCTAGCACATCATCGCGTTCGGCAGCAGTTTCGGGGTTCGGCGGCGCTTCAGAGGTAATGCTGGCCGTTGCAGACAGAAAATCGCCGTTGGCCGTCAGTTCGTCCAGGCTGAAATCCTTGTAGCGGGCGCGGCGCAGGTCGCTAATCGCCAGCCGAACCGCGATTTTGTTGGCCCAGGTCGTGAAGCGGCTTTCCCCCCGGAAGTTATGCAGGTTATCCGTCACGCGCAGCACCGCATCCTGCGAGAGGTCGTCGGCCATACCCTGCAATTCCTTCGCCGCAAGGCCGCGTAAATCGCTGCGTTCCTGGCTCAGATAGTAGTAGATGCTGCGTTGCAGGCGCTTACGCAAGTCTTCCAGTGCTGCGCTCTGTACCTCGTCATCAGCACGCAATTCTGCCAGCCATTGTTCGTTCGTTCGTTCAGCCATAGGTCCTGACGCAGTTTCCCATGTTAGCGGTCACGTAAAGGCAAAAAGAGCGCCAGGTAATACGCAAGCGCTCAAACAAATCAGCCTATTAAGTATAGCGAAGCAGGCGACGCCTGACGAGGTTGCTTGCCGTGCTGCCTAGCCACCCTCGCGGATGCGAAAGGTGATGCGTACCGTCAGATGCCCCAGGCGAATATCGTCGCCATCCCGCAGGATGCGCGGCTGGTGCGCCACCAAACGCTGCCCATTCAGGAAGGTGCCGTTGGCGCTGCGGTTATCCACAATATGCAGCGCCCCACCACGCTGCACGACTGTCGCATGAAGCCGCGACACACCCTTTTCTTCGCCTTCAGCGTTGCTCAGGTCAACAGGTGGGGCCTCGCCTGTATCCGGGTCTTTGCGCCCGATGGTGAGTTCGTCAATGTGTTCAGCCTCAAATGTGAACGTCTCGTGTGTATTCAGCGTTTCAATCACGAGGTCCATCAGCTCACCGTTGAAACGCGCTGGCCCCCATTTCGGGATGCCCTGGCCGTAATCTGTGTCGTTAAATTCGCGTGTGCTCTGGTGTTGCGTGCCCAACACAACGCCACAACGCTCGCACTCTTTCGTGTGCTGATTATTTTCGTGACCGCAGTTCCAGCAAATTATCACCTCAAGCCTCCGAAATGGGTCTCTTGTTGTGAACTGTATTATAAATCACATTCGATAGATACATCAACTCTGCTAGTGTGTAGTCTTGTTATGTAAGACTTACCAGGCTAATCGGCCTAGTCCGTCGGCCAGGTAGCCAGCACCGATGCAGCCCAGTGTCGCTATCGTGGGTGAACCATTCTGGAGTATGTAACTGTGCAGAACCGACCACCCGAACCACCCAAGAACAACCATCCGAACAAAGACAAACGCGGCAAAGAGCCGGATAACGGCAACAACAATAACAACCCGTCGCCTTTCTCGAACCCGAATGCACAACGCATCTGGTTGGTGCTGGGCTTTATCGTGCTGATCCTGTTCGTGCTGATGTTCAGCAATCGCCAACCCGCCGCAGGCAATCAGGTCTCGCTAAACGAATTGGCCACCTCTGCACGCAACGGCCAAATCGAGCAGATTACGGTGCGCGGCGGCACGGAAATTTTCGTCACCTACGCCGATGACCGCCAGGCGACCTCATACAAAGCGCCTGAGGATGATTTGCTGGCTATTTTCGGCTATGAGGACATCAGCCAAGCACCGTTTGATTACGTCGCCCAACCTGGTGACGATTCATCGGCCATCTTGTTTCAGATTTTGATCGGCATCGTGCCCATCGTCATTATCGTGTGGTTCCTGTGGCGTATGATGCGCTCGGTGCGCGTCGGCCAGGACCAGGCCATGAGCTTTGGCCGCAGCCGCGCCCGCGTTAGCCGCGATATGGAGCGACCACAGGTGACGTTTAACGATGTCGCTGGCGCTGAGGAAGCCAAAGAAGACCTGAAAGAAGTCGTGGAATTCCTGAAGGAGCCGGAAAAATTCATCCGCCTCGGTGCCCGCGTGCCGAAAGGCGTGCTGATGGTCGGCCCGCCAGGGACGGGTAAGACGCTGATGGCGCGTGCCGTCGCTGGTGAAGCAGGTGCGCCCTTCTTCAGCATCTCCGGCTCGGAATTCGTAGAGATGTTCGTCGGTGTGGGTGCCTCGCGTGTGCGTGATCTGTTTGAGCGTGCGAAATCCGAAGCTCCGGCTATCATCTTCATTGACGAAATCGACGCCGTTGGTCGCCAACGTGGTGCGGGCCTGGGCGGTGGTCATGACGAACGTGAGCAAACGCTGAATCAAATTCTGGTCGAGATGGACGGCTTCGAGAACGACACCAACGTGATTATCGTTGCCGCCACCAACCGCCCGGACATCCTGGACCCGGCGCTGCTGCGCCCTGGCCGCTTTGATCGCAAGGTCGTCATGGATAACCCGGATGTCAAGGGCCGTCAGGAAATCCTCGGCGTGCACATGCGCGGCAAACCGTTAGCCTCTGAGGTGGACACGGAAGCCATCGCGAAGATTACCGCAGGCTTCAGCGGTGCGGACCTGGAGAACCTCGTGAACGAAGCGGCAATCCTGGCGGCGCGCCGCAGCAAGAAAACCATCGGCATGAGCGAACTGCAAGAGGCGATGGAGCGCGTTGTCATGGGGCCAGAGCGCCGCAGCCGCGTCATCAGCCCGGAAGAGAAGCAGAAAATCGCCTATCACGAAGCTGGCCACGCCATTCTCTTCCACAAGCTCGAACACACCAACCCCGTGCACAAGATCACGATTGTCTCACGCGGTCAGGCAGGTGGTTATGTGATGCCGCTGCCCTCACAGGATAACATGCTGCGCTCGAAGGAGCAGTTCGAGGATGACATCGCCGCTGCAATGGGTGGCCGTGCCGCCGAGGAAATCATCTTCAACCAGCTAACGACGGGGGCCTCCAACGATCTACAGCAGGCAACGCGCATGGCGCGGGCGATGGTGACACAGTTCGGCATGAGCGAGAAGCTCGGCCCGCGTGCCTATGGCAGCAACAGCGCCCCGATCTTCTTGGGCCGTGAGATGGGCGAAACCCGTGACTACAGCGAACACTACGCCCAGGCCATTGACGACGAAGTGCGCACCATCCTGCAAACGGCTTACCAGCGTGCCAAGAACATCCTGCTGGAAAACCGCGACAAGATGGAAACCCTTGTGGAAATCCTGATGGAACGCGAGACGCTCGATAGCAGCGAATTCGTGGACATCATCGACGGCGGCAGCACCTCGAAGACCGCCGAAGCACCTTCACCCGCCGGCACCGATTAGTCCACGGTGGCGCAAATACGGCGACAGTCTGCGGGCGCGCTTATGTGCGTCCCTACGAACGCCGCCCTGTAGAAACGCCACTCTTGGCGTCCGGGGCGGCGTCAGCCGCTTTCGCTGTGCTGTACTAGCCCCCGTTTTGTCGCTCGGCCTCGGCTTCTTCCAGGCTATTCAGCGTCCACACGATATTCTTACGCAACGCAGCCTCTAGCTTTTGGCCGCCCGGTATCGTGTTCTCATACACAATGAAGCGCCGATGCCGGATGTCAAAGGGCCATTTTTCGATGTCGGTTTCCTGCGTAATCAACAGCGCAGGCTTGCCCAACGTATGCGCCATGCCCAATTCATAATACACATTGGCGTTGATCTGGCTGGTTTCTACGATCACCAAACGGCAAGCGTAAATCGCTGCCCACACCTCCTGAATAATCGACCCCGCCAGCGACGAAAATTCATCACCGCGCTTAATAGTCAGGTTCAGGTCGGCCACTGTCGGCACAATCACGTTTTGGTACACCGCGTCGTACTGAGGGCGAAACGGCATAATCATGAAAATATCGGCCTTGAATTGGCTCTGGTCGGATGGCGTGCCGAAGATGGGGTTCACATTCAGCCAACCGTCGTATTGCGGTGCTGTAACGTGTTGTGCATGGTGCACTTCCATAGCACGCAGCACAATTTGCTCGATGTCGTCTGTAGCAAGGTCCAATGCACGGTCTACCATCTGCTCGAATGCGTCATTGTCTGTATCGGTCTCGGCGGCTTCGGTCTGACTGCGTGGTGCAGGTGGTGCGCCGGGTGGCAATGGCGCTTCGTTGCTGTCCGTATCTGGTGCTGATGCAGAGCGCAAGCGCTGGCTTGGTGGGCGTAAACTGCGGCGCATAGGCCGCATCTGCTTGTAATTCGAGACGCTCATCACCACCTGCGCCTGCAACGCTTCCAGGTCGCCAAAATAATTAATCACATGCGACTCAGCCAGCTCACGCGCAAAGTCCAGCAGGCGGTCATCGGCTGTAGTCGCTGGGTCGGCCTTTGCTGCGCCCGGGTCCTTGATCGCATCGCGCAAGGCTGCGGGCATGAACAGCAAGCGCGTCAGGCCACGCAAGCGTGCATACCGGAATTCTAACTCGATGCTGGATTCAGTCTGCCCCGGCGGGATGCTGCCGTAGCGATGCCCATACACGCCAATGAAAAAATCGGCGTCGTCCATCGCACGCTGCGCAGCATCCAAACGCGAGAGGCTGCCATTGGCTGTGTCGTTAGCGGTTTGCACGCTAAACGGGAATTCGTTCATACGGAAGAGCGCAGTGCGAACCGCCTGTACATAGTCCTGTGTGGTGGGGTCGTCGCTGCTGCTGATGTAAATACGGTAGACCATGAGCTATATCCCTAGAGGTTGCCGAATAATCGTGGATGCGGCTATTATTGACGTGTTGCGCCGGATATGGCGCAGGTTTATATTGCGTTTTTTTACAGCAAATGTCAGCAAAATGCAAAATAGGATAGCACACTATGCCAGAACAATTACCAGATTTTGAAAACATCCTGACCGAAACGCCCGCGCCCGGTGTCGGCGTCGTGCGCCTGAACCGCCCTAAAGCCATGAACGCCCTGAATAACGCCCTGATGCAAGAGCTACACGTCGCGCTGCAACATTATGACGCGGATGATCGCATCGCCTGTATGATTATTACAGGCAATGAACGCGCCTTCGCTGCCGGGGCCGACATCAAGGAAATGCAGGGCCAGACGCTTGCAGAGGTCTACATGCAGGGGCAAATCTCCGATCATTTCAACCTGCAATACAGCAAGCCGATTATTGCAGCGGTCTCCGGTTATGCGCTGGGCGGTGGCTGTGAATTGTCGATGGCCTGCGACATGATCGTGGCCTCCGAAAGCGCCGTTTTTGGCCAACCAGAGATCAACCTCGGCATCCTGCCGGGTGGCGGCGGCACGCAACGCTTAACGCGGGCTGTCGGTAAGGCGCTGGCAATGGAGATCATGCTGACGGATCGGCGTCTGTCGGCGGATGAGGCGCTGCGCTATGGGCTGGTAAACAAGGTCGTCGCCGTCGAAGCGTATTTTAACGAAGCGCTGAAGATTGCGGAGAAGGTCGCGGCAAAATCACGCATCACCATACGCCTGACAAAAGAAGCCATCGACAAAGCCCACGAAACATCGCTACAAGAGGGGCTGGATTACGAAAAGCGCAATTTCCTGATGGCCTTCGCCACCGACGACAAGGCCGAAGGGATGCGTGCCTTCATCGAAAAGCGTGCGGCCAACTGGCAGCACAGCTAAGCGCAGCCACATTAGCCTACAACCGACCATGCCGCCCCGTGTAATCCCGTAGGTATAAGAAGTCATGCCCGATGCTGCGGCGGCTCACCTTCGCAATGTTGGGCATCGTGCGCTTATAGTGCTGCGATTTCACGCGCTCCCAGATCATATGCACGAAGTCGTAATCGAAGCCCTCATCGGCCACTTCCTGCACCGTGTAGCGCTCATCCACCAGCAAAAACAACACTTGGTCGGCCTGATCGTAGGTAAAACCAAGCTCGTCCTCGTCCGTCTGCCCGACCCACAAATCTGCGCTCGGCGGCTTGTCCACGATGGCAGCAGGCACACCCATTTCACGCGAAAGTTGCCGCACCTGATGCTTGTACAGGTCCGCGA
>DAOTTW010000416.1:0-1508 GCA_034437615.1 Anaerolineae bacterium
TAGCATCTCACTGGATGATAGGATCGTCGCTAGCGGCGTGCGGAATTCGTGCGAGATGGTGCTCATAAGCTGATCGCGCACAGCGCTGAGTTCTTGTTCTTTTTCCAGTTCTGCACGTAAAACCCGTTCTTGCTCCTGCAAGGCTGTCGCACGGTCACGATCCGACGCATCAATGCCCATTGCAAAGATGTAAAGCGGCTCGTCTGCGCTCATCGGGACGATATGACAATACCACTCAACGGGCAGCAGGTGCGCAGAATTCTCGGTATCGTCGGTTGTTTCGGGTTGCGTATCGGCGGTGGGTAGCTGTAAACGAGCGCGGAATGTGACGGAGCGATGCTGCGCCAGCATCTCACGCAGGCTTGCATAGCAGGTTTCGCGGTCCTCGCTGATGATCCACGTATCCCAGAACGTTTGCCCTTCGCCCGCTTTCGTATCCCCATCGTAGAGCTTATCGGCTGTGACGCGGTTCATGCCGACGATCTGATGCTGTGGGTTCAGTGTCAACATCAGGGCGGGCGACGTATCCAGGATGGTGCGCGTAAAATCGCGTTCCAGGCGCAGTTGTTGGTTCGACGCTGCCAGATCGTCGCGCATGTGGCGCAATTGCCCGGTGATTAGCGTCTCGAAGTTCAGCATTTCGCTCATGACGAGGCTGGTCAACGATATGTCAACGCCGGGGACGGGGTATTTTTGACGGGCGTCACGCAGTTGCAGCAGCACATCGGGCCGATACAGCGCCAGGATTTCCTCTATGCGGTCCAGTGCTCTATTCAGTGCACGCGGCTCGAAGGTCAGGATGGTTTCAAATTCGCGCAAGCCTTCATCAACAGTCGGCTTCAGGTTGTCCTTGCCGCACAACAGCGCGGAGAAGGCGTCACACATGATGATGACAAACCATTCTTGGCGCAAGGGGTCCTCACCACTGAGTTCGATCTGTATGGCACGGGCTTGGCCGTCATCTGGTAAAGGTTTACCAGCGAAGATGCAGACCTGCTGCGCGACATTGGCGAGTTGCTGATAGCGCTCTGTCTCCTTGCGCCAATGTGACGATTCCTGGAAGCCCGTGAACATCAGGGCGGGCAGTTGGTTGCTCAGTACCACGTCTTCCAGCGTGTGCGAGATGTGCACCAGCGTTGCTTTGTTACAGAGCACGACCCGCACATCATCGGCCAGTTCTCTTCGCATGATGTCAAACAGTGAGATGTGCGGTGGGCGTTGTTTGGCGTTGTTTGGGCTTATCGGGTTGCTATTCATGTCGTTCATCACAGTCTATGTGGCTTGCCGCTGCACCGCCTTGCGTTTATGTTCGCAGGGTGCAGCCTTGTTTGAGTTTCAAGTCATCTGCCAAAGATTACCCGAGTCCGTTTTGATTTCTCCATCTAGTAGCAACGACTCAGGCCAGTCTGTGTGTGTCGCCACTGGCTAAAGCCAGCGGCTTCCGCAGGGCCAACCCCCCTGAAGGGGGCTATTGCACGCTGCGTACAGCCTGCTTGAGCAGGCTTGTC
>DAOTTW010000417.1:0-5430 GCA_034437615.1 Anaerolineae bacterium
GCACACGCAGACGGTGTTTATCAGCGGCGTCGGCCTGGGCATTTTCGCGCTTGGCCACAGCATCGCACGGGCAGAGAAAGCCCTGTCAGCCCTGCGCCGCAGTGCATCGGCCCTGCTATTGCTGGCATCTGCCGCTCTGATTGCCGCACTGCTGGCCATCCCGCAACTATTGCCTGCGCTGGAACTATCCGGCCTGTCCAACCGTGAGGGCGGCTTTAACGTGCAGGAGGCGACGGCCTTCTCGCTGCCACCGCTATATATGGGTCGAGCGCTGCTGCCCAGCTACGATGGTCTGCTATTTGGTGAATATGTAGCTACGATTGGCGTGCTTGGCCTGGGTTTGGCGCTTTATGGTGCGCTGGCGGGGCGCTCACGCTGGCGTTATGTGTGGCTGGCGTTGCTGCTAATCGGGCTATTGTTCGCGTTCGGGCGCTTCAATCCGCTCTATCTGTCGTTGGCGCATCTCCCCGGCTTCAATTTCTTTCGGGTTCCGGCGCGTTGGCTGGCCCTGTTCGCATTGGCCGCGTCGATGCTGGCCGGTTCAGGTTTGCATCACCTGCTTGATAGGCGTGCGGATTGGGCGCGTATCGGCATCGTAGCGGCTGTTTTGCTGGCACTGATGCTGCTGGCGCGTTTTGTGGCCGACATCCCCGCCGAAGACATGACCTATGGCAGCGCAACGCCGACGGGTGGCACGCTGATGCTGTGGGGCGCGGGGTCGTTGGTGATTATCACGTTGTTGGTTGTCGGCGGACGTGCCGTTGCGCGTCCCACCATGCCGATTGTGGTATTGCTTGCGGTCAGCAGCGAATTATTCGCCGCCACGCGCATCTTGCCTTACAACGACCTGACGCCGCCAGATGTCTATGATGGGCAGCGCTTCACGATCAGCCAGATGCGAGCCTATGCCGATAGACAGACGCCACCACGCCGCTTTTTAGCGGTTAGTGGCCTGGAATTCGACCCTGGCGATAAAGCCGCATTAGAAGCACGCTATGCGCTGTCGGGCCTGGATGTGCAAGCCGTGCGCAATGCGCTGGTCGCTGTGAAGAAGCAGGAAATGCTCTTCCCGAATTTGCCGTTGAGGTGGGGCTTGCACAGTATAGACGGTTTCGGCGGTGGCTTGCTGCCCACAAGCTACTATTCGCAATTTACATCCTTGCTGCTGCCAGCCGATAGCCTGCGCACGGTGGATGGCCGCCTGGGTGAGATGCTGGCGCGGCCTGCGTGCTATGGTGTTTGCTTGCCGGATATGCGCTACCTGGCCATGATGGATACAGGCTATCTCATCAGCGATAAGGTGTTTGATGTGTGGTCAGAGGGTGTGAACTTCGACACGACTTTCGTGCAGACGTTAGCCGCAGGCGCAAGCGTGCAGGTGCAGAAACCCGCAGGCTTTGAGATGGACACGCTAGCTTTGCTGTATGTGGGCACAGCGCCGCGTGTCATGCTGATGGGCGCTGAATTGCCGCTTGTGGGCACATCAGACAGCAGCAGCACGCCGATGAGTGGCCGTTGGCCGCTAGCAGAGGCCACCGACGCTGCCTTGACGTTCACGCTTACGGCCACTGATGATCTGACGCTGTATGGTCAGAGCGCAGTCGATACGCGCACGGGCGACTTTATCGTGCTGACGCCGCGCTTGCTCTCCAGTGATATTAAGATTCACGCGCTGGATGCACCGTCGGATATGCCTACAGGTCGCGCTTTTGTGGCACCAGTGCAGAATGTGGTGCATTTGCCCGATACATGGCAGGGTGGCGAGGATGCGTTGCTGCACATCGCCGCAGGCAACCCCCAGACCGTGATTCACGGCGCTGCGCCAACCAGTGCAACGACAGCCAATGCACCAGATGCAGACAATCACGTGCAGATCACAGACTATAGCGATACGCGGATAGTGATGCAGGTCGGCGCAAGCGTGCCGGGGTATGTGGTGCTGCGCGATGCCTACTATCCGGGCTGGCAGGCAACGGTGAACGGTCAGCCTGTGCCCGTGCAGCGTGCTGATGTGATGTTCCGCGCCGTTCAGGTGCCAGCAGGCGAAAGCCGCGTCGAATGGCAGTTTGCGCCGCAGCTATGGCATGTGGCGCTGCTGGTGGGTGGGGCGCTGTGGCTGCTGTGGCTTGCGGTGGCGGTGTGGTTTGCCTGTAACTACTCAGGTAGGCATAGTTTTGCCCGCGAATTGGCCCTCACCCCCTCAATCTCCCTCAATCCCCCTTTTCAGGGGTAGGTATTTGGTTTTTCGTTGTTCCTGTGTGGCGGACGCAGCAAGCCGCGTCCCTACAGACCTGTTGTGAATGATTGCGACCCTGTAGGGACAGGGCACTGACCTGTCTGGGGCGGCGTCAGCCGCCATAAAACACGGTCAAACATTAAATACCTACCCTTGAGAAACCTCCCCCTCTCCTAGCTGCGTAGCGGCGGTTGGGAGAGGGGTTTGGGGCGAGGGCTGAGTCGTTACGGTTGTGTAGGGACGCGCTTCTGCGCGCCCGCCGACTAAAACGGACAACCACGTTGTCATGCAGTGCTACCTGAATGATAGATGGATGCGCTAGGCTTCGGCCAATGGCGCATTCATCAGCGCGGCCACCTGATCGAGCACATGCTGGTCCGATAGGGGCGCAAACGTCACAAAATCTCCCTGCGGCAGCACCATCCAACAGCCATCTTCCACGTGCAGGATCAGCATTCCGCTGGCCTGCACACGGCCATTTGCTGCTGTCAGGAAGGCCAATGTTACCAGCGTGCGTGCCTGCGGTGCGATGAGCGCATTGACCGCTGCCTCTGCCAGATTCGTGCTACGTAGCGCTGCGGCGGCTTTGGTGCTGTGGCCTGCTTGTATCTGATCGCGGGCTGTCTGATACACATCGGTGGGGATGTCCTGTGCTTCGCCTGCTGGTGCGTGTTCTGGGTCGCGTTCGAGTCGCATTTGCATCACATCCGTCAGGCTGGCCAACAACGCCATGCCTGATGGCAGCGTCTCGAAGCGATGTACCCCAGCATAGGGTGCGTAATGATGCACGATGACATCCTCCGGCAGATAATACCAGTGGCTCGCGTTCGGGTTATTGGTGTTGATGCGCTCGACCAGCAAGCCGCGTTCGGCTACGGTGCCTGCGCCGACCAAACCGACGACCTGCTCATCCAGCAGCACGGTATCGCCATCGCGTCCGATGATCTGGCGTGCGTACAGGCTGCGTGTTATGGCTTCTGCGACTTCGCGATTGACAGCCACCGGGGAGCGATACCCCGGCAGCCCATTTGTGTTCATCAAGCCTAGAATGATGCTGAGTTCTTCATGTGAGAGTTGTACACTCAGGCTGAGCGTTGTCGCGGTGTCATTGCCCTGCCCGTTATCCGAATCCGTCATTGTGTCCTCGTTTTATCTGCTTTCTTTGCTTGTTGTTGTGTGCATGTGCCGTGTATTGGCGCTACCACAAGCCAATCGCATCCCCGAAACCGCTAAGCGTATCGCCAGCATTGTCCATCACACCCCCGACGACATCGCCCATATCGCTAATGGCATCCCCGACATCACTCACTGTGTTGCCGATGCCCTCCATGACTTGCGGCGCGTTATCTGCGACAAAATCAAAGGTCTGTTCGGCCACACCAAAGCCGACTTGCCCGATCATCTGAGTGCCTTCCACCAGTACGCCGCCCGTGCCGACTGCAAAGGTCCCCAGCTCGTTTGCGACGCCGCCTAGATCACCCCGGAAGGCCGAATCAACCATGCCATCAAAGCGCGCATCAATGCTCACTGCGCCGACTGCCGATTGGAAGCGGTTGGCGGTTTCGGCAATGCTGGCAGCGCGTGCCGGGTCGCCGTTGGCCAGCCACATTGCATTCTGCTCCACACCTTCGGCTATGACGTTACCCATGATCTGAAAGCCTGCATCGGCAATCTGTACACCAGGTGGGAACGCCACTGCTTGCAAAACGCCGCTAGCCGTCTGCACGCCGAATTCGCGCACACTGTAATCACCACCGTAGGCGAAATCCAGCACCCCACCAGCGAAACCCTTACCTATGTCAACGCCTCTTGTGAAGCCGCTGCCACCGACTGTATCCAGTACCCGCTGAAAGCCTTCCTGGGTCGTTTGGCGTGCAGCCCATTCACCAGCACCCTTGACGGCACCATATTCGACGAGTTCGTCCGCCATCATGTTAAGGCCGACCTTACCTACGTCGTTCCAGAAGTCATTACTCGAGTAATCGGGCTGGCCCTCGTAGATGTCCGGGTATGGTAGCGGCATAACCCCGGCACCGGGTGGCCAGGGCAGCGGCATAAAGCCAGGGGGACCGGGGATGGGTAGCGGCAATATCGGTGGCGCGGGCCACGTGCCAGGTGGGAAGATCGGCGGCGCGGGCCAGATGCCACCACCAGGCGGTGGAAACGGACCGGGTATGATTGGGAAGCCGGGGGGCAGCCAGGTGCCAGGGGGCAGCGGCAGGCCGGGTCCAGTGGGTGGGTTGATGATCCCATTATCGCCATCGAAGAGGGAGCCAGCGTGCTGTTCAGCATCGGCCATGATGTCGATAATCTGGCGCAAGGTAGCGCTGGCTTCGTCCAGTGCCCGTGATAAGCGCTTTACACGTGGCAGTACATCGTCGTCGAACTCTGCGAAGAAGGCACGAGCACCCTCGCCTTCCCATCCCCGGCTGCGCAGGTCATCGCTGGTGCTTTGCAAGCGTTTGACCAGGTTATCGGTGGATTCGTGGTGCTCATCAAAGCGTTGCGTGAGTTGCTCTAACTGCTGAAAATCAATACAAATGATGTTGGCGCTCATGGCTCAGGTCCCTCTGGCTACTCATGGCGATCAAACACATGGGCTGCTGTATCTTCAGCGGCCTCGTAAACATCATGAATACGGCGCATCTCATGGTGGCTGTCATCCAGCGCGTTCAATAAGCGCGTGTAGCGGGGCAAGACCTCCTCGCGCATCTCTCTGAAGAACGCTTCTGACCCACGACCGATCCAGCCATCACGTTCTAGCTCATCCAGACGAGCCTGCAAGCGCTTTAACGTTTGCTCTAGCGCTTGATGCCGCCTGCCGAATTCCTCACGGATTGCTTCCAGTGCTTCATATTCCACTTTGATTTCTGGTGCTGTCATACAATGCTCTCTCGCTATTACACAGCGACGACACGATCATTCCGGTACAGAAAGCTAATGTTACATTGTTAATTAATCAGAAGAAACGCTTAAACAACGTATGCTTCAACCTAATATAACACACTTTAGCATAATGCAAGCGTTAAAATGCATTAAGCTAACGGTACTAACGTGTCCGCCGGAAGATCAACGGTAAACGGCTGCGGCTCAGGTGGATCATGTCACCATCGTTCAGGGCTTGCAAACGCTGTGCTTGCAGGGGCGTGGTGTTTTCTTGCCCTACGTAAACAACCCGATCTGCCTTGATGCTA
>DAOTTW010000418.1:0-14617 GCA_034437615.1 Anaerolineae bacterium
ATTCAGTTTGCGCAGGATGTGGCACGCGATGCAGACCGTGTGATCGTCATCACCGAAAACGCCATTACGGACCCGCAGCAGGCAGCGCTCGTGCGGGCATTGCCACCAGAAAAGACGATTGCGGTTGCTCTCTGGTCGCCCTACGACATCCAAACCTACCCGGATGTGGCAGCTTACCTCGTTACGTATAGCTCACTGACACAGCTACACGAGCCGCTCTGCGCGGTTCTGTTCGGCGCGGCACCCGCACAAGGCACGCTTTCGGTTGACCTGAGCAAACAACTGATAATCGCCCGCTAATGTGCGGATATTGGAGGAAAAAAACGCCAATTTAAACATAACGATTGGGTGGTATCATGCGGATGTAGTCAATGCACAAAGCTTGCATTCGGCGGCGCTTGTTGATGGCACCCCTGATTTAAGTTAACCTATGCCAACCAGATGAAACAGGACATGCGAAGCTCATGGGTACGCTGAAACCCGACTTACTTTCTAAAGATATGGATGCGGTGCTGAACGAAGCCGCAGACCTCCGGCGTGAATATCGGCATCAGACGGTCACGCCAGAGATTGTGCTGCTGACGCTGCTGCGCAAGCCGGACACCGCCGCCAGACGCCTGCTGAACGTCTTTCAGGACACACGCGGCGTCGATGTGGCACGCCTGACGCGGCAGGTTGAACTCGCGGTACAGAGCCGACGCGACCAGAACGGCAACCTGGATTTTATCGCACGCGGCAACAAGAAGGTGCCGCTCAGCCGCCAGACGATTATCATGCTGGATGATGCGCTGAGCGTTGCCAACTCCATGCATGAAGTGCGCATTGATACCGAGCACGCGCTGACGGTGCTATCTGAAAGTTCGATGAGCACCAGCGGCCTGCTGCGCCAGGAAGGGCTGACGCCGAAGGCCATCAAAGACGTGCTGAGCGATTCCAGCCAGGTCTTACCCCGCAAGCAGGGCGGCACCACAACGGATTTTGTGCAGCAGGGGCGCATGGGTGATTTGCGTGCGGTCTACTTCCGCGAGGATTTGCTGCGTGAGATGATTAACATCATTTCGCAGGCAGTCACGCGCCATATCATCTTACTGGGGCCAGATGGCGTCGGTAAACGCACACTGGCCTATAGCTTGGCGCTGCTGATGTCTGAAGGCAGCGGCCCGGAAGGGCTGAGCAGCCTCGTGCAGATTGACGAGACATCGCTGCTGGATAATGAACAGCAGGCCGTGCGTGCTGGCATGAGCAAGGCCCGCAACGGTATCTTATTTGTGCCGCACATTCACCGCTTTTTCGGCGGCCCAGCGAAGGCTGAATTCGCTAAAGCTACGTCAATGGTGCAGAAGGCGTTCTTGACTGAAGACCCCGTTATCATCGGCAGCACAACCGAGCTTGAGTATAATCAGCGTATCACCAACGTCAGCGCCGTGACCGAAAACAGCACCCTCTTGCGCGTGCCAGAACCATCAGTCAATCAGACCATTGAGATGCTGATGATTAAGAAGCCACACCTGGAAAGCGATTACGACATCACAATCCAGCCCGATGCAGTACGCCTGGCGGCCAACCTCAGCAAGCGCTATCTCTCGGTAACGCCGCTACCGCGCAGCGCCGAGCAGTTATTGCACCGTACCGCCGCGATGGTCAGCTTGGGCCGTCAGCAACAACTGGCGTTTAAGCCGGATACACCCAACGATGGCCTGCTGGATGTCGAAGACATCACGTTAGCCGCCAGCCAGCTAACGGGCATCCCGGTCAGTAAGCTAGGCGAAGATGAGCGTATGCGCTATGCGCGTATGGTGGAGCACCTGCAAGAACACATCATCGGGCAAGACGAGGCTGTCATGGCGGTCAGCCGTGCGATTAAGACGGCGCGTGTGGGCCTGAAAGACGCCAAGCGGCCTATCGGCGCGTTCTTGTTTCTCGGTCCCACAGGTGTCGGTAAAACCGAGCTAGCGCGTGTGCTGGCCGAGTTCATGTTCGGCAGTCAGGAAGATATGCTGCCGCTGGATATGTCCGAATTCAAGGACGATAGCAGCGTGAACCGTCTGATTGGCTCACCCACCGGCTATATCGGCAGCGAAGAAGGTGGCCAACTAACCGAACGTGTGCGCCAGCAGCCCTATATCATTGTGCTGTTTGATGAGGTCGAAAAGGCCCACCCGCGCATTCTGGATTTGCTGCTACAGGTGATCGAAGAGGGCCGCCTAACCGATGGTCGTGGCCAGACGACGCGCTTCACCGAGGCCGTGATTATCCTGACCAGTAACATCGGCTCTGAGCATCTGTCCGTGCCTTACGTCGATGAGGGCATCCGCGAGCAAGTGATGGACGAGGTGCGCGAATTCCTGCGGCCAGAGTTCATCAACCGCCTGGATGACGTGGTGATGTTCAACGCCCTGAGTAACACACATCTGGAAAATATCATGCGCCTGCTGCTGGAAAAAGAACAGCAGTTAGCCGAAGAACGCGGCTTAAGCATCTCGTTTACCGATGGCGCGGTTAAATGGCTATCGGACCAAAACAACCAACCGGAATACGGCGCACGCCCGCTGAAGCGCATCATTCGGCGCTTTGTACGTGAACCGCTGGCTGATTTCCTGCTACGTACGAACCCGCCTGCGGGTACCGCCGTGCGTGTCAGCGCCAGCCGCAAGAAGGACGGTGGCCTGAAGTTCACGTCGGATGCCGACGGTGACGGTGAACACGAAGCCATAGACGCCTGAGCAAATAGCCGAGAGACTTAACATTCGGATGGTAACATAACGATGCCGGACCAAGACGACGACACACTGAGCAAGCCACCGCAACCCCTCCGCCCCGAATGGGGCTGGTCGGCGTGGATGGCGACAGTCGGTTATCTGGCGGCGCATCACAGCCCGGATGCCCGCCTGCGCCTGCAAGTCTACCAACGCCCGGATCATCTCTTGATCTGGTCGGCTGCGTTGCTCTGGGGTGATAACGCCGAGCAGGTGCAGGAGCGGGCGTCTTATGCGGCTGCGCTCAGGGATTTATGGCGAGAGGTATGCAACTACCACACGATCTTTAAATCCGAGCAAGAGCGCGTGCTACAACCACAGGATTACCGTGAGGACCGCTGGCTGGACGAAAAGACAAACGATGTGCTGGAGCGGCTGCTGCGTGTGACCGAAGCGGTCTTCGCGGGCGATTGGCGCTTGCTGATCGTCTATCAGCCCGGTGAACAACCGGATAACCGCGTGTTGGCGCGGATGCTGGCCAAAGAAACCCATGTGCAGCGTGCAGGGCGTGGCCCGACATTGCGCGACGCTTGCCGTAACCTGTATCAGAATACAGCAGGCACCTATGCAGCGCACCTGCGCCGCGACAAGGGTTAACGTAAGAACATATAGCTTAGCTAGATAAACAAGAGAGGTGCCAAAATTATGACAATGGCAAAAATTGATCGCTCCATCTTCCGTAAGTACGACATTCGTGGCCTCGCAATGGGCGATAAGATCCAACTGACGCCCGAAATTGCGCAACTGGTCGGCAAGGCGTTAGGGACGTATCTGCCGGACCAATTCGGCACAGAGCGCGTTTTCGTCGGCAGCGATAACCGCCTGACCTCCGGTGAACTAAGCAACGCGATGATTGCGGGCCTGACCTCTACCGGGATGCCCGTCACTGAAATCGGTGAGGTGTTGACGCCCACCGTGTATTTCGCGTCTGCAAGCTATGGCGAAAAAGGCGCAGGCGTGATGGTCACAGGTAGCCACCTGACAACCGAATATAATGGCATCAAGATGGCTTATGGCAAGCTGGCCCTCTCCGGCGATCAGATTCAGGATTTGCTGCGCATCATCGAAAACGGCGTGTTCAAGATGGGTAGCGGCACGGTCGATCAGGACCGCGACATGATCCATAAGCACATGGCCTACATTGGCGATCAGGTCACCATGACGCGCAAGCTGAAGGTCGTGCTGGACGCAGGCAACGGCCTTTCAGGGATGTACGTCCCGCCGTTGCTGGAAAAGCTCGGCCTGGATGTCGTCTGCCTGTTCTGTGAACCCGATGGCACCTTCCCGAACCACCTGCCCAACCCCGAAGACCCCGAAATGACCAAAGACCTAGAAGCCAAAGTGGTCGAAACGGGCGCAGATGTCGGCCTGGCTTTTGATGGCGACTCGGACCGTGCCGGCTTCATTGATGAGCATGGCCACCACATCGCCGCAGATCGTCTGTTGGCGTTGCTGGCGCGTGATATGTTGCAGCGTCACCCCGGCACGCCCGTCGTCTTTGATGTGAAAGCATCGCAAGCGCTACCGGACGAGATCAAGAAGTACGGCGGCGAGCCTGTCATGTGGAAGGCTGGCCACAGCCTGATGAAAGCCAAGATGAACGCAATCGGCTCGCTGCTGGGTGGTGAGGTCAGCGGCCATATCTTCATTGGTGAAAATTACTACGGCTTCGATGATGCGCCGCTGGTCGCGCTGAAAGCACTGGCCATCTTCGCCAGCAGCGACAAGACCGTTTCGCAGATGTTCGAGGAAATCCCTAAGCTGCACGCCACACCAGAGATTATTTTATCTGCGCCGGACGATGTGAAGTTCGGTATCATCGACGAAATCCGTGAAGCGCTGGCTAAAGACTACGAAGTAATTACAGTTGATGGGGCGCGTGCGGTCTTCGAGAACGGCTGGGGGCTGGTGCGTGCCAGCAACACACAACCTGCTATCACGCTGCGCTTTGAAGCCTACGAAGAAGCCGACATCCTGAAGTACATGCAGCTTTTCAAAGCACAACTGGATCATCACCCGGAAATTGACCAGAGCAAATTCGACGCGCAAATCAAAAAATTCGGCGGCTAGCGTAAACGCGCAACCCTGCCCGAAAACTAATGGAAAAACCCACCAAACCTTTGTAGGGGCGACCCGATGTGGTCGCCCGGTGCCGTAGGCATAAAAGCCCCTACAGGATGTTGTTACCTATGGACCGCTTCAAACAAATCTACAGCACACAAGCCAACCAATATGACCGCCTCGTGGCCCGGCAGGATGCACGCGGCAACCTGTTTGCAGCCATCACAGATGTTGCGTCGCTATCCGGCGCAGTGGTGGCCGAATGGGGTGCGGGCACAGGCCGCATCACGCGCATGTTGAGTGTGCTAGCCCGTCACATCTACGCCTTCGACCAATCACAGGCTATGCTGACCGTTGCCGCTGAGCAGCTAGAGCAAACTGGCATGGAAAACTGGTCGCTAGCGGTGGCTGAGCATATGAATGTCCCGCTAGCGGATAACAGCGTAGACCTTGCGCTACAGGGCTGGGCCTTCGGGCATACAATGTTCTGGCACCCCAACACATGGCGACAGCGCATCGCAATGAGCCTTGATGAGATGCAGCGTGTCGTTAAACCAGGCGGCCATATCATCTTGATAGAAACCATGACCACAGGCGCACGCCAACCGCAGCCACCCAACGAAGAGCTGGCTACGCTTTACGATTACTGGCAACGCTACTACGATTTTGAATATCGCTGGCTACGCACCGATTATCAATTTGCCAGCGAAGCCGAAGCCGAAGAACTGATCCCTTTCTTCTTTAGCGAAAACGAAGTTGATCCGAGCGTCTGGCAGGGCAAGCTCAGGCTGCCTGAATGCACGGGCATCTGGTTCAAGACCGTCAGCGCCAGCTAAGCGCGTGAGGAGCAACCCCAAATGTTAGAACAGCAGCAGACGCAGACAAAGCAAAAGACCACGCTCAGCGCCTTCCATGAATTCATCGAGCGGCCCGAAAACCAGGATAAGCTGTTCGAACTCATCAACGGGGAGATTGTGCAAAAAGTGGTTACACAAAAACACGGTAAAATCGCATTACGTATCGGTGCACGTCTGATTGATTTTGTAGATGAGCATGAACTCGGTCATGCAGGCGTTGAGGTGAGCTATAACGCCCCCGGTGATGAGGAAAACGAGCGCTTGCCGGATGTCTCGGTACATCTCACAGATCAGCCCCCGGTTGCAAAAGGTGCCGTACAAGGGATGCCCGACCTAGCCGTTGAGGTGAAATCGCCATCGAACACCTACATGAGCCTGCGCGAGAAGGCCAGCTATTACCTGCGCAACGGCAGCAAAATGGTCTGGTTGGTGTATCCTGACTCGCAGCAGGTCGAGGTGTATCGTGCAGGCCAGGACATCGAATTTCTGAAGCAGGGCGATGCCATCACAGGTGGCGATGTGCTGACCGGTTTTACGCTGCCGCTAGAGCGCATTTTCCGTTAAATATTCTTGTGGATGAACGAAAACAAACCTACATGATCGTAGGGACGCGGCTTGACGTGTCCGCCCACGAAAACAGACAACCATGCTGTTATGTGCTAAAGCCCTTAAGCAGCCCATAGGCGATCAGTGCTACAATGGCGCTATTGTTGATACATCAGCCGAAAGCGCCCTATCATGCTAAAGCGTTCTGTACTGCTGCTACTGCTCGTTTTCCTGCTTGCGTTCGTCGCCGCGTGTGCTGCCGCACCAAGCGACACACTGCCAACAGAAGCCCAACTGCCCACGCTAGGCCCCGCCCCCACCACCGAAGGCGCTGACCCCGTGCCGCAGGTACCGACAGAACCACCACCAACCGCAACATCCAATCGGCGTGCTGTGCCAACAGAAATTCCAGGCCGCCAGACGAACGTAACGCCTGTACTGCCCACCGTTGCGGACGAACCAACTGCTATCCCGTTTGATGACCCGGACGAGAACAGCGCCACAGGCAGCGAAATCCGCATACAAGACGCGGTCAGAGGCGACACGCTCGTATTTGATGCGCCGCCGGGATGGTCACAGGGTGATACATCGGGCAGCATCACGAAAGAGGATAACATCGTCAGCGTAGCTATTGCGCCATCGGAATTACAGGGCACGGCATTACAAACAGTCGCGCAAATGCTGCTAGATAGCGACAACCTGAGCTTTGATAACACAACCGCCGGGGACCGCCTGACGCTGATAGCAACGTCAGGACAGGACCAGGGTGATGTCGTCGCCTATCTCGTCTCACTAGAACAGATTGTCGTCTTTATCGACCAGGCAGACGGCGCTGACCCCGGCTTCTATCGTGAGGAAATCTTGCAGATGGTCGGCAACGTGCGCATTGAATAGGACACTTATGGAGAAACCGAAATGAATTCATAAAATAGCTCTGCGGGGACGCAGCGTGCTGCGCCCTGGGCGCAATGCGTTGCACCCCTACAGATTGCTCAGGGTTTGTTTTCGTTCATCCGTTAGGGTCGCCCGTTCACGATGCCGCGTTGCAATAATGCGTCTGCGATGTGGGCCGCCACCTGCTGATTCGCCTGTGGCGTGTAGTGGCCGTTCGGCATCCAGTAATCACCTGCTGGCCGCAACGCTGGGTCGGTATACAGCAGCGGGAAATCGTCCGCGAAGCCATCCAACAACGGCTGATAAGGATAGCTGGCATCAGCGCGATATTGTGACAGCAGATAAGGCGATGCCAGAACATGCAGCAGCACAAAATCCGCGCCATCAGCCCGCACCCCCTGCGCGAATTGCCCCACGATGGCTTGTGTCAGTTGTACGCGCTCGTCATCCGGCGTCAGCGGCTCGAATACCTGCGGCCCTTCCCACGCTTGCAGCCGATACGTCACCAGATCAGCCAGTAACGTCAGCAAGCGGCTCCCCATCCACCACTGCATCACGTAATCGTCGTTATACCAGTATTCGTGCGCTGCCAGTGGGCTATCAGGCAGGCTCGCCAGCGCGTCGATCATCTCATTTGGTGGGATAGTGGGTGAATTCACGAGCGTTAGCGTGTTGTCGTCGTTTAGCACGTAGCGCGGCTTGTTGAACGGGAACGGCAACGCATACAACGAGCGGAAAATGCCGACGTTGCGGTGCATATTTTCTGGCTGGAAGGCAAACAGCACAATATCCGGTTGATAAGCGCGGCCTTCGTGCAGCCATTGCCAGTATGCCTGATCCATACCATAGCCACGCACGCCAAAATTCAGCACCTCGGCGTTGATACCCGCAGCCCGCAGATTCTGCTCTAGCAGGTAGGGCCACGAATCCGTGAGCGTAACCTCATCCGCAAAGGCAAACGAATCACCGAACAGGGCAATGCGTACCGTGTCCGCTGCTGCTGTAGGGCTGTATGCACGCTCTGCACGGATACCCTGCGCGTTGATGCGAAACACATCACTCTCGTAGCCGGGGTTATTCACCCAGCCGCGTAACGGGTCATAGGCCAGCGATGCGGCGTCGGGGTTTGCTAAATAGGGCTGGATAAAGGTTTCATCCGTGCGTTGCACGGGCAAACGGTACGGGCGCAAGCGTCCCTGGTTTAAGTACGTCTGCCCGTTGAATAACAGGTAAAACTGGCCATCTGAATCGACTCTGCCCATTGACCGGACGCTGAATTCTAAGACGCCAAAACCGATCAGGCAGACAACCAATGTAAAGATCAGCAACGGTAGACGTTTGCGCATAAGGTACCCTGTATTGGTCGGGTATTGGCTGCATCATTTTTATATGATGCACAATCATGGATAGACGAAAACAAATCCGCATGATCGTAGGGATACGGCTTGCCGTGTCCGCCAACTGCGGACGCCAAGAATGGCGTCCCTACAAAAATAATGTGAATTCGCCTTGCTTTCCCCATCAGTATATTGCGACGATGGTCATATTGTCATGGGTGTTTCGGATTGAAAAGCCAGAGGGCATTGTTTCAAGGCTTTCACACTTATGCTATAATTCAGGTTGTTACATACGGTTCACACCCTACACGCAGAAAGATCATACCGTCAATGAGGCATTTCCTTGAGTTAGCAGACTGGTCCAGCGCTGATCTGTGGGATTTATTGCGCTTAGCTGTGCATTTAAAATTAGAATGGCGATCTGGCGGTAATCAGCCCGTGCTGCGCAACAAAATACTTGGCATGATCTTTCAGAAGCCCTCGCTACGGACGCGGGTTTCCTTTGAGGTGGCGATGAAACACCTGGGGGGCGACGCGGTAAACCTGCTGCCGCAGGAAATCGGCCTCGGTCAGCGCGAGAGCATCCCTGATGTAGCCAGGGTGTTATCAGGGTATGTACAGGGCATTATGGCGCGTGTCTACGACCATGAGCACGTGACGACGTTGGCGCAACATGCCACCGTGCCCGTGATTAATGGCCTGAGCGACGACGTACATCCCTGTCAGGCGATGGCGGATATGTTGACCATCTATGAGCGTTTTGGCCGTCTGCATGGCCTCAAGGTCGCATATATCGGGGATGGTAATAACGTCGCGGCGTCGTTACTGGTTGCTGCGGCACAATTGGGTGTTGATTTCACGGTGGCGACACCAGAAGGCTACGAGCCAGCGCAGCCCGCTCGTGAACGTGCGGCGGGGCTGGCGAAGAAAAACGGCTTCGGGCAAATTACCTATGCCACACACCCACAGCAGGCCGTTACCGATGCCGATGTCATCTACACGGATACCTGGGTCAGTATGGGGCAAGAAGCAGAGAGCGCCCAACGTCGTGCCGCTTTGCAGTCCTTTCAAGTGAACGCCACACTGGTGCAACAGGCAAAGCCAAATTGCATTGTGATGCACTGCTTACCCGCCCATCGTGGTGACGAAATCACAGACGAAGTTGCAGACGGACCACAATCCGCGATTTTCCAGCAGGCTGAAAATCGTCTGCACGCACAGAAGGCTATTCTCGTCCGCTTGTTAGCATAAAACGAGTTTTGAGCAGGTTCTCGCCTATGGTAGCGAATCCAAACGAACAAGAATTTCAGATGTATATGGATACCGGGGTAAACGCCGCCTGGGATAGAGACTGGGCGACAGCCATTGATGCCTACACCCACGCCATCCAGCTTTTGCCAGAGGACCCCGACGCCCACGTGAATTTGGGGCTGGCGTTGCTCAACGATGGTCAACTGGATAAGTCGTTGCGCGTGTTTCGGCGTGCGACGCAGCTATCCCCAGAGGACCCCGTGCCGATGGAGCGTGCCGCCGATATTCTGGAGCGCATGGGCCAGCTTAAGGAGGCCGCCTATCAATACGTGAAGGTGGCGGAAATCTACCTGGGTGAGCGTGACCTGAGCAAGGCGATTGGCAATTGGGAGCGTGCGACACAGCTTACGCCGGGTTTGGTCAGCGTCCATGCACGTCTCGCACAGGCCTATGAGCGCGTCCGCGAGAAGAAAAAAGCCATTCTGGAATATCTGACGCTGGCGTTTAACTTCCGGCGCATGGAAGACAACGACAAGGCGATACGGGCCGTCGAGCGTGCGCTACGCCTGGACTCCGACAATGCGCAGGCGTTGAACATGCTGCAAGCGCTGAAATCGGGTGGTGAAATCGTCTTGCCGGATGAGGTGATCGAGCGTAACCGCGCGCCGAGCCTGATTGACATTGCGGATTTTGACGACCTCGAAGCGGACGAGGACGACGGGCAAGCCGAACCGCGCACCAGAGTCGGTGAAGCCGACGCACGTGGGCCAATCGGTGAAGCCATGTCCGAGGCGTTGCAGGTCTTGGCGGAGCACGTCGTCGAAAGCGGCCTGACCAGTCTGGTTGGCTATGCCATCGAAGGTATGGAATCGCAGCGCCAGGAACGGGTTGAAGACGCAATTGCAGCCTATCGGCTTGCTAGCGAAGGCGGCCTATCACACCCGGCGCTGAAGATGAACTTGGGCGGCCTGCTGACAATCAACAGTGAGGCGACAGAGGCCATCCAGCAACTTGAGGGGGCTGTTGTGTTGCCCGAACTTGCGGCTGGGGCGTATCATGCGATGGGCCTTGCGTACAAGTCGCTTCATGAGCATAAAGAAGCTGGTCGCTGCCTGATCCAAAGCTTGCAGGCCGTCGATACCAGTCTGGCAGCCTCCGCAGATGAAATCGAAGAACTGCGGGGTGTGTATGGCCGCCTGCTACATGCGATAGAGGGCCGCACAGACGAAGCGTTGCAGGCCATTAACGAGCGCTTCGTCAATATGCTGAGTGGCAAGGACTGGAAGCAGCGCATCGCGGAGACGCGCCGCCACATCGACGAGACGCTGCGCGATGAGGGCGATCAGGGTGTGGTCGATTTTCTCGTGGCAAAGGGCGGCGACGACCTGGCGGAAGCCGTCTCAGCGATTGATCGCTATATCCGTGCAGGGTTGTACACGCTGGCAATGGATGCTGCGCATCACGCCGTCGAGAAGTCGCCGTTGTATTTGCCGATTCATGTGCGCATGGCTGAGGTCATGATGAAAGAGGGCCGCATCCGCAACGCAATCACGAAGTTCAACGTGGTGGCGCGTGCGTATATGGTCCGCAGCGAAAATGACCGCGCGGCCTCTATCCTGACGGAAGTGCTGGAGATGGCCCCGCTTGATATTGACGTGCGCCTGAGCCTGATCGAACTCTTGGACGGCGAAGGCCGTGCAGACGAAGCACTACAGCACTACATCGACCTGGCGGCGACCTATCAGCAACTCGGTGATTTCGATAAGGCCAGCCAGACCTTTGCATCTGCTGAACGCCTGGCAAAGCAAATCGACGCACCAGAGGACAAGCTCGTCGAGATCAAGCACCACATCGCCGACATCAGCCAGATGCGCCTGAATACACGCCAAGCACAACGCATCTACGAAGAGATCATCGCGGTGCGGACGAAGGACGAGAAAGCCCTGCGTTCCCTGGTGGATATTTACTTCTCACAGAATAATCAGGTCGAGGGTATCAAAAAGCTGGATACACTGCTCGGCATCTACGCCAAGAAGGGCCAGATTAACAAGCTCAAGAGTATGCTGGAAGAGTACGTGCGCCTCTATCCACAGGATACAGCACTGCGGGCACGCCTAGCGTCGATCTATCGCAAGCTGAAAATGCGTGCCGAAGCCATCGAGCAGCTTGACGCGCTGGGTGAATTGCAGCTTGACGCGGGCCTGAACAAGGACGCCGCCAAGACCATCCGGCAAATTATCGCGATGGAGCCGGAAAACATCGAAGAATATCGCAAGTTGCTAGCACAGCTAGACCGCTAGTACACGTCGGCGCAGATACGTGACCAATGTGGATACGCCACCCTGGACGCCAAGAATGGCGTCCTTACAGGGCGTCGTTCGTGGGGATGCGCTTCTGCGCGTCCGTCGGACCGCGACACCAACCCGTAACCGCACGCTAACGTAACGGATAAAACGCTTTGGAAGAGCTATCTTGGGTCTTGACAACACTTACGCTGACCGATGTCGTTGATATTTTGATCGTCAGCTTGCTCTTCTTCGGCCTCAGCTTCTTATTCCGAGGTACGCAAGCGGTGACACTGTTGCGCGGGTTGCTCATGCTGGTGGTGCTGCTGGTTGTGATTGCCGGGGCGCTACAATTGCAGGCGCTGGGCTTCTTGCTGACCAACACGCTGACGTTGCTGGCGGTTGCCATCCCCGTGATCTTTCAGCCAGAGATTCGGCGTGCACTGGAGCAGATCGGGCGCGGCGGACTATTACTGTCGCGTACACCACCGGTCGGCTCCCGCGAAGTGATCGTCGAAGAGATTGTACAAGCGGCTGAAAAGCTGGCTGAGCGCCGACACGGTGCGCTGATTGTGTTGCAGCGCAACAGCAACCTCGACGATTACATCCGCACAGGTGTCGCGCTGGATAGCATGGTGAAGGCTGAACTGCTCTTAAATGTCTTCTGGCCCCGCACAGAATTGCACGACGGCGCGGTGATTATCAACGCATCCGGGCGCATTGCATCGGCTGCTGCTGTGCTACCCCTGACCGCCAGCCGCAACCTGCCAAACCCGAAGATGGGCACGCGGCATCGGGCGTCGTTGGGTATCAGTGAAGCCAGCGATGCGATTTGTGTGGTCGTTAGTGAAGAAACGGGCAAGATCGCGCTGACGAGCGGCGGGCGCATGGTCTCGCGTTTAGAGCCAGACCGCCTGCGTACCATCCTCAGCACCTTTTACATCCCGAATACCGCGCCACAGATGACACCCTATGCCCGCATACGGGCACGCTTGCGTAGCATAATACAGGGCATAATGCCGGACATCCCGCGTAAAAGCGCATAACAGCCGAAAAATCACCTGACAATCATTGATCGTTAATCGTCAATAGATGAAGCGAACGGGACACGATGACGCAGCAACGACGCAGACAACTTATCCAAAACGGCCTGTGGTTTCTGGGGTCGGTTGCCCTGGCGTTTGTCGTGTGGTTCGTCGCAGCGATTCAAGCAGACCCCGTGCAGCAGCGTTCTTATCGCAATATCCCCGTGCGTTTACAGGCTGATAACGGCCTGATCGTCACCAACAACCCGACGGAATTGGTGCGCGTCACGGTTCGGGCGCAGCAATCAGTGCTGGATTTGCTGACCTCTGATGACATCGACGTGGCCGCAGACTTGCGCAATCTGTCGCCGGGGACGCATAGCGTGCCGCTGAACGTCAATATTGGGCGTCCAGCCAGCGCAGACACACAGCCGACACAAATCCGCGTGGAGCTAAAGCAGGTCGTGGCGCAGCAGAAACCTGTACGCATCACCGTGACCGAGCTACCCGCCGCCGATTTTGGCTTTGAGGACCCCATGCCGGAGCGCGGACAGGTCGAAGTGCGCGGTGCCGCCAACGATGTGAACGCAGTGGCCACTGTGCGCGGTGATATTGACCTGAGTGAGCGCCGCAATCCCTTTGAATTGGATGTACAGCTAGCCGCCTATAACGCCGATGGCCGTCGCATCAGTGATGTCACCATCGACCCCGGCAGTGTGCGCGTACAGGTGACTGTCTTCCGGCGCGACAACGTGCGGCAGATCAGCGTCAGCCCCGATATTCTGATTGAAACGCTGGATGATGATTTCACGCTGGCATCCTTTGATTATCGGCCCCGCACAGTGTTCATCAGCGGTTCGCCAGAGCAGATTAACCGCATTGGTGACACCCTGCGCACACAACCCATCAGCTTGGAGGGCCGCATGGAGGACTTCGTGACAAATGTACCACTGCGATTGCCGCCCGGTGATCTGCTGGCTGTGGATGGCCAGACCTCGATTGAAGTCACCATCGGCATTGTAGCGCGTACCACCGCCCGACAATTCGACAATGTGCCGATTGAGACCATCGGCTTGCCACAGGGCTTGCAAGTGCAGGATGTCTCGCCAGATTCGATCTCGGTGCTGCTGAACGGCTCCATCGCTGTCATCGACCAGATTGAATCGGACGATATTCAAGCCGTGTTGGATTTGAGCGGCGTCACGGCGGGCAATAACGACATCGAGCCGACCATCATCATTGAGCAGGGTCAGCTACAGGTGAACCGCATCGAGCCGCTGCCTGCGTCGATCAACGTCGCCGTGATCCAGCCGACGCCGGCAGCCACACCAGAAACCACCGCCGAACCCTCAAACCATCGTGAACCGTAGCTGGCTACTCAGCCCGCACCCCAAAACCTTTTTCAGGGGTAGGTATTCGTAACTACTTCGACAATGTCAAGTTTGATCGAGATCACGATGGAGCCTTCATAGCTTATAAAGGTTCTCTACGAGTCAGTTTTCTTGGGATTTTGCCCATGTTTTTCTCAACTTAAGATCAATCTTGGGCAAATTGTGACTCAGAGCGATTGTCTGCAAATTTAGGCACACCTAAATGGCAATCCCT
>DAOTTW010000419.1:0-1506 GCA_034437615.1 Anaerolineae bacterium
CACTGTGCAACCGGGTGAGCCTGTTGCCGTATTCGGTGACGCCTTGCGCCGCATGAGCAACCAGTTGACATATTTATATACAGATGGCAGCCGCTACTGGTATGACACACGGCCTACAGTCAATCGTCTGGCCCAGGATCGGGCGCAGGGCATCCATGAGGACGTGGTATTTGAAGAAGCCGTTCGCAGGCTACGCAAGGTCAGCTTCAATCGGCGCGATTTCGCAGGGGTGCATGTGGCACCAACTGGTTCATCCGAAGTGCCAGACGAGCAACGTACACGTCTGGTTGTTATTGACCCCGTGAACACACACAAAAAAGGCCAGGACGCCTCAGCCGCGTTGATGGTAGCAAAGGAAATCCTGAATAAGCGCGGTGACGGGGATCGTTATCACCGTAACATGCTGCTGTTTCTGGCAGCGGATGCAGTCAACGCGGAGGCATTTGAGCAGGCTGTGCGCGACTACCTGGCCTGGAAGTCGATTCAGGATGAGCAAGACGAACTCAACCTGGATGCCCAACAACGCAAGCAGGTGAAAACCAGCCTTGGTCGCAGTGAGGAGACCCTGACCGTCCGGTTGCAGGAAACCTACAACTGGCTGCTCGTGCCTGTGCAACCGCAGCCGACAGGTCAGGTGCAGTGGCAGGTCCATCGTATCAGCGGTCAGGACGGCTTTTACGAACGTGCAGCGCGCAAACTGCGACAGAGTGAATGGCTCGTGTATGAATGGGGTCCGCGCAACCTCAGTATGGAATTGGAACGCTTTCTGTGGGGCGATCAGCCACATCTGAGCATTGCCACCCTGTGGGAGTACCTCAGCAACTATTGCTACTTGCCGCGCCTGTACAACGTCAATGTTCTCCTTAATGCGATTGCTGCTGGCGTTGCTATGGACCGCGTTGACGCACCGTTTGGCTATGCAGCCTCACTCCGACCGGATGATAGCTACGAAGACGCTGTAATCGGCGCGGTTGTTCCGATTGCAATAGACGGTTTCATCGTCAAAGCCGATTTTGTGCCCGGTAAGAAGTTGCCGATTGATCCACCACCGATTGTTGATCCACCACCCCTACCACCAAAGCCTAAGAATCGTCGCTATCACGGTTCAAAAGTGCTAGATGCACAGCGTGTGAACAAACAAGTGGGTGACATCGTGGAAGAGGTCCTCGAGCATCTCGTGAATGCGGCAGATGCAGGGGTAGAAGTGCGGATTGAGATTACAGCACGCAGCAAAAATGGTTTTGATGACCGCACTGTCGGTACAGTCTCTGAAAACAGCAACACGCTGAATATTCAGGGGCGCTTTGAGGACGAATAGTAACACCCAGATAGCCAGATAGCCAGAAGGATTGCTCCATGTCGGATTTAGCACCACGTATCTTCATCAACTACCGCCGCGACGACACGAAACAGATCACGCTTTTATTGCATAAAGAGCTTTGCAAAGCATTCAGCAACCCCAAAGACATCTTCCTGGATACAGAGAACATCGAGTATGGCTCGCAC
>DAOTTW010000420.1:0-4597 GCA_034437615.1 Anaerolineae bacterium
AATTCCTCTGGATGAGACATGCTGTACTCCTTGCGGGACTGGATATTTGAGTTTAGATCAATCCCACATGATACAGCTTGTCTGCATTTATTAAATACCTACCCCTGAAAAGGGGGATTGAGGGGGTGAGGGCCAATTCGCGGGCAAAATGGGCCTACCTGATTAGTCACAATCTACTGCCAAGCTTTACACGCATATAACAGGTTGTTAACAGATCGACACTAGCATTGTGAGGTGGTAAAGGTTTTTACTATAGATAGAAAAAGAGTAACTTAGACTTATGCGCGTTTTACTTGTAATGCTGGATGGCTTGCGCCCGGATGCGCTTGCGCCAGAAAGAACGCCGACACTCAGCGTGCTGATGGCAAATGGCGCAGCAACCGTGCGTGCGCAGTCGGTTATGCCGTCGATGACGTTGCCATGCCACACCTCAATTTTCCACAGCGTGCCACCGTCGCGGCATGGCATCATCGAAAATAATTGGACGCCGATGGCGCGTCCGGTTGTTGGGCTGGTGGACCACCTCAAGCAGCACGGCAAACGCAGCGCCTTTGTCTACAACTGGGAGTATCTGCGCGATATGAACCGCCCCGGTAGCCTGCATCACAGCTTCTTTGTGGACACAGGCGAACAGCTTGATGGCGATGCGGTCATCCGCGATCAGACCTTACCCTTACTCAACGATACATCTCTGGATTTCATCTTCAGCTATTTCGGCAGTATCGACGTGGCAGGCCACACATATGGCTGGATGTCCGAAGGCTATTTGCAGCAGGTCACGACAGTCGATGCCTTGCTGGGTGCGCTGGTAGCGGCTCGCCCTGAAGACATGGTGATGATCGTACACGCCGATCATGGCGGGCATGAGCGCACACACGGCACCGCTTCGCCGGAGGATATGACAATCCCCTGGATGATAAGCGGGCCGACGGTTCGCGCCGGATACACGATTACACGTGATGTGAGTTTGCTGGATACAGCGCCGACCGTACTGCACTTGCTGGGCGTTCCACAACCGGACGCCTGGGAAGGGCAAGCAGTCGTTGAGGCGCTGATTTAGAAGAAGACATAAGACATAAAATAAACGGAGAAATTGACCCATGAACAAAGCCTTACGTTACACCCTGATCGCTACTGCGCTGTTGCTGCTGGCAATGGCAACCCAGGCACAGGACGGCCCTAGCGGTGAACTGGTGATCGCATTACCCAACGACACCACCTCGCTGTATGGCCCGAACGGTGCCGACATCACTGCTGGTAACTCCTCACGACCGCTGTATGACACCCTGCTGTTCCTTGACGAAAACGGTGAGCTGACCCCCAACCTGGCAGAAAGCTGGGAAATCAGCGAGGATGGTACAGAATACATCTTCACGCTGCGCCAGGATGTTTTCTTTCACAATGGCGAACAGTTCGGCGCTGATGACGTGATCGCCACCTGGGAATTCGGCAAGACCGACACCAACCAGTACACGGACATTTACGAGGACGCTGTGAGCATCGAAGCGCTGGATGAATTCACGGTGCGCATGGATACTGGCGAGCCGAACCCGCTGTTCCTGACGAACCTATCGAACGAATGGTGGATCATCCCGGCAGCTTACATGAACGAAGTCGGCATCGAGGGCTTTGAGCAGGCCCCGATTGGCACAGGCCCCTTCCGCTTTGTAGAGCGCGTCGTCGGTGAACGTATCGTCTACGAAGCCAACCCCGATTACTGGCAGGAAGGCGTGCCCAATGTGGAGCGCGTGACCTTCCGCGTCATCTCGGATGCCACGACCCGCGTTGCCGCCATTCAGACGGGCGAAGTGGACATCGTGAACCGCCTGAGCGTTGACGATGCCCTGCTGCTGGAAGATGCCCCCGGCGTGAACCTCGTCAGCTACACCAATGACCGCATTTACTACGTCGCATTCAAGAACGTCGGCAACGGCGTCGATACGCCGCTGGAAGACGTGCGTGTACGCCAGGCGCTCAACCTGGCCGTTAACCGCCCTGGCATCGTCAACGGCCTATTCGGTGGTGAGGCCACGCTGGTTTCTGGCTTCACGCTGCCCGTAAACCTGGGCTTTGATCGCGTCGAAGTGGAGCCATTCCCCTATGACCCGGACCGCGCCCGCGAATTGCTGGCCGACGCAGGCTATGAGGACGGCTTCCAGATTGGCCTGGGCTGCCCGACCGACGCTTACACCAACATCAACGAGGTTTGCCTCGCCGTACAGCGTGACCTGGCTGCCATCGGCGTTGACGTGGCGCTGGAATTCCGCACTACGGCTAGCTTCTGGGCAGAGCCGCGTTATGGCACGGTTGGCCCCATGTACGTCGATAGCTGGTCGTCCGCCACAGGCGAGGCATTGGGACGCCTGACGGGTGCGCTGATCCCTGGCAACTATTACAACACCTGGGAAGATGAGACCATCGTTGACTTCATTGAAAGCATCAGCACAACGGTTGATCGTGACGCACGCGCCGATCTATACGCTGACTTGCAGAGCTACATGTACGAGAACCCGCCCTTCATCTACCTGTACGCGCTGAACCTGTTCGAGGCGACGACGGACCGCGTAGAGGGCTATATGCCGTTTGCCAACGAGGGCTACTTCACGCGCTTCATCAGCGTCAGCCAGTAGCGCCACCGTTTATGAAACCGTGAGGACGTGCGCTGGCACGTCCTCTGAAAATTGAGCGTTCTTGGAGCTTTCCCGCCGATGCGTGCAATCCTTCTCAAGCTCGGCCAATCCATCCTGTTGATCCTGGGTGTGCTGGTACTGGTGTTCTTCATGGTGCGCCTGACCGGTGACCCGGCAGCGTTGATGGTCAGCCGCGATGCCACCCCGGAACAGATCGCAGCCTTCCGCGAGACGATGGGCTTTAACCGCCCGCTACTGCTGCAATTCACGGATTACATCGCGGCGGTATCGCAGGGTGATCTGGGTGATTCGCTGCGTTTACGCCTGCCGAACCTGGGCTTAATCACGCAACGGCTGCCAGCCACGCTGGAGCTAGCCCTTTCCGCGTTGTTTTTCGCGGTGGCAGTGGGCGTTCCGCTCGGCATCCTCGGCGGCTTTTACCCGCGTACCTGGTGGGATGCGCTGGCGCGTATGGTCGGCCTCTTCGGGCAGACGATACCGAGCTTCTGGTTGGCTATGATCCTGATTATTGTGTTGGCTGTGCCGATCCCCTGGTTGCCGACGTTCGGGCGCAGCGGCCCCACCTCGCTCATCCTGCCCACCATCGCGCTGGGGCTGGCGGGCATGGGCCAGCTGACGCGCCTGACGCGCTCCGTCGTGCTGGAAATTCGCAACGAGCATTACATCCGCACCGCCCGCGCCAAGGGTGTCAGTGAGCGCAGCATCGGCCTACAGCACATCGCACGCAACGCCGCCCTGCCGCTGGTGAGCGTGCTGGGCATCCAATTTACGTATTTGCTGGGTGGGTCGGTCTACATCGAAACGATTTTCTCGTGGCCGGGGCTGGGTAGCCTGCTCAACGACGCCATTCGCGGCGGCGATTTCCCGCTGGTGCAGGCTATCACGATTTTCATTGCGTTCTTCGCTGTCGGCATCAACCTGCTGAACGACATCATCTACACATTTCTGGACCCCCGCGTGCGCTTTAGTTAAATCCGAGAAGGGTAAGCCACAATGACCCAGAAGCCCAGCAAGCCCAAACGTATTCAGGCCGACGACATAGCGCCACCACGTTTGTGGTGGCGCAGCGCGTGGCGCATGTTCCGGGGCGATCCGGGGGCAATTATCGGGGCCACGATCATTATCTTGTTGCTGCTTACTGCGCTCTTCGCGGAGCAGATCGCGCCGCATACGCCCGGTCAGGGTAGCTTCGATGTCGCACGGATCCCCCCAGTATGGCAAGAAGGCGGCAGCGCATCCTACATATTGGGCACCGACCGTAGTGGTGAGGATATTTTCAGCCGCATCGTGTACGGCTCGCGTGTGTCGCTGACGGTGGGCGTTTTCGGGGCGCTGCTGGCGGCGACTATCGGCGTGACGCTGGGCTTGCTGGCCGGCTATCTGGGTGGCTGGGTCGATGCGCTGATTACGTCCTTCGTGAATGTGATTTTGTCGGTGCCGTATCTGGTGTTGGTAATCGTCGCGGCGGCAGTGCTGGGGCGCAGCCTGCTCAACGTGGTGTTGATCTTCGGCGTGACCGGATCGCCGGTATTCGTGCGCCTGACACGGGGCGAAGTGCTGCGCATTAAATTCACCGAGTTTATTCTGGCGGCGCAAAGCCTGGGCGCAACGTCACCGCGTATCATCTTAAGGCATATTCTGCCTAACCTGGTGGGGCCACTAGCCACGCTAGCGACGTTCGAGATGTCCGCAATGATCTTCTACGAAGCTGGTTTGAGCTTCCTCGGCCTGAGCGTGCCGCCAGAAGTGCCAAGTTGGGGCAATATGCTCACCGTCGGGCGGCCCCTGCTACAATCCATGCCCTGGGTCGCCATCTGGCCCGGCGTCGCCATCGCTGTCACATCGCTGGGCGTCAACCTGCTGGGCGACTGGCTGCGCGATACACTCGACCCACGTCTGCGCAAAGGCCAATAAAAGATGGCGGCTGAGCCGGATGCGATTTAAGC
>DAOTTW010000421.1:0-10119 GCA_034437615.1 Anaerolineae bacterium
TAGAGAACGTAAAAACAAGGAGTTTGGCACCATGTCCCCAGAGCTACTGTATCAATGGACGGATGAGATCGCGATGCACTTTCCAGTGTTGAATAGCTACCAACAAAGCAATCTGGCCCTGTTTAGCCTGGGCGTGATTGAGTCCGAAAGCAGCCAACAGCGTAAAATTGCTAAAGCGGTTGTGGAAGGCGAGCGTGTTGAGAGTGTGATGCGGCGCTTACGCCGTTTTATCGCCAACGATAGCCTAGCGCTGCAAACGTGCTTCACACAGTGGACGCGTTGGGTGATGCAAGCGTTGGTGGGCTGTGAGGTGCATCTGTTGGTGGACGAGACGAAACTAGCCGATCGCTTGGGTGTGATGGTGGTTGGCTTGGCCTGGGAAGGGCGCTGCATCCCGCTGGCATGGCGCTGCTACCGTGCCAACAGCGCTGAGGACTATCCAGCGGAGGGTCAGGTTGAGATGATCGTGGACCTCTTGAGGCAGGTCAAAGCCGGGATGCCGGATGACCAATCGGCCCTGGTGATGGCGGATCGTGGGATTGGCACGTCGCCTGAGCTGTGTCGTGCGATTGATGAGGAGCTGAACTGGCGCTATCTGTTTCGTGTCACCAGTCAAAGCAAAATCGTCACCGACGACGGCGACCACACGATTGCTGAAATGGTTCAACCGGGTGAGATTTGGACGGCTGAAGGTCGCATTTTCAAACAACGCGGTCAGCTTCCCGGCTACGCTCATGCCCTCTGGTCCGATGGCTATGATGAACCCTGGGCCTTGGTCAGCAACGATGGGAACCTGACGGGCTATGAGTACGCTGAGCGCAACTGGGAAGAACAGGGCTTTCGCGATCTCAAAAGTCATGGGTGGCAGTGGGAAGCGAGTGGTGTGACCGATCCGCAGCATATGGACATCCTGATGCTGATCTTGGCTGTGGCCTATGGTTGGACTTTGTCACTCGGCAGCTATGCGGTGCAACATGACCGCGCTCACCGCTTACAACGTCACGCCGATGGCAGCGTGCGGCGCTATCTCAGCCTATTCAACGAAGGCTTGACCTTGTTTGCTGAGTGGGTAAGGAAAATAGGCGTCTGTCTGAAGCTGTGTTTTGCCCCAGACAAACGCTTCACCTGAAAGGTGTCCGCCCCTCAGCCCGTACCAACGGGACTATGCTTTCACCGTACATCGACGGGTGAAGCTCAGCGAACACAGTACACTTTCTATATGAGAGAGAGGAGGCAAGCCGAGAGCGGCTCACCTCACTGAATGTGCTAGCGCCCACCCACAGGCAGCGCTGGCAGTGGCGTTGGCGTCGGTTGCGGGTTCACAGGGGCAATTGGCATGATGCTACTGGGCTGCGACTGACCACGTTCGGTTTGCACGGGCAGCGGTGCGGATGGTGCGACGGGCAACTGGATTCCCACGCTGATGCTGGCCTGCTGCACACTATGACGCATGTCGAGCGCATCACCGTAACGTACCGTTTGCGCGATACGTGGTTGTGCAGCGCTCGTCTTGACGAGTGACAGGCCATCACGCAACGCAGTCATACGGATGATAGCCAGCAGCCCATCGCCGGACGGTGTGAAGCCGCCATTGGTCGCGCCTAAGCCATTGACGAAACCTGCCGCGTTGTCGATAGTGCCGCGTTGCAGCAGTCTATAGCCTTCACCGTAGCGAATGCCTTCAGCGCTCAGGGCTGCCGGGTCGAATTGCAGATCGACATAGCCTGCAAACAGCGGCACATTGCTGCTATCAGCCGTGTATACGTTCAGGTTGAACTGCTCGCCTGTGACGATGCCGGGTGTGCTATCTAGCTCAGTGATTGTCAGCGTGATGCTAGCTGCGGCCTCACGTCCGGCAACCGGAAGGTTATTTGTAGGGACGCGGTTCTCCGCGTCCGCCGCGTTCAATGCGGACGGCAAGAATGCCGTTCCTACGGTATCGGTTTCGATGGTGCTGTTGTCGCGGCTTGCACCGAGCATTAACAGTACATTGACCGCTTCGGATGGCGTAACGACGCCGTTACCGTCCACATCATGCAGGCTGTTCGGTATGCCGAGTGCGTTGATTGCGCTCATCGCATCGGAGGGCGTGACAACGCCGTTGCCATCGCTGTCATATGGGAAGTAGGTGATGTCATCGGCTACGATCAGCTTGCCGGATGCGGCGTCTATGCTGTTAGCACCATCCAGATCAGCGGGCGTGAGCGCACACAGATAGCCGATGTCTTGTGATGATGCGGCTTGCTGCGCCAGCAGATCACGCGGGATTTGTACATCCGTCGTTATCGTTTCGGATGTTACGGGGATTTCGGCAATCTGCGTGTCGTCGGCGCTGCATATGGCATCCGGCGAATACAGAATCTGTATCATCCCGCTATTATCCTGTTGGGGCGCAGCGCGCTGCGCCCGTACACCGTCATGCCATTCAACTTGTATGGTCAACGTTGTACGACCGCCCAAGACATGATCCGGCATGGCGTTGAAGCCCGTCACATTAAGGCCAGTGCCGCCTGCCGCCGCCTCAAGCTCAAAGGCCCCGGCATCAACCGCCGCACCCTGCGGACGCGCTACACCGCGCTGGTCGGTTGCTGGAGTGCTATACGTCGCATTCGTGAAAGCGCCTGCACCGACCGGGTTGCCATCGCTGGAGGGGTTCGTGTTCAACAGGGCGTGTGTCGGTGTGGGGCCGCCGTTATCCTGTAAGGGGCTGAGTCCTGTTCCAACACTCAAGTCTGCGTCAATTGTGCCATTGCAGATGAAGGGATTCACAGACGAACGCTCGAAGAAGGAGCCGCCAATCTGCGTGATGGAGCCACTACAGGGCGGATTGCCCGTTGCAATGCCATTGACGAACTCGACCGGGACGGAAGAAACCGCGTCGATGCTATCACCATTTGAGCCGCCACCGACATTATCCACCAGCGTCACGAAGTTCATCCGTACTGCGCCAGCACTGGAACCAGCTGTAGCGACGCCACCGCCGCCCGAATTGGCAGTGTTGCCGCTGATGGTGCTGTTGGTGATGCTCACATCAATCGTGCCACCGCTGATACCTGTGTTGGCGCTGACGCCACCACCATTGGAGCGCGCCAGGTTGCCGCTGATGGTGCTGCGCTCGATGGTTGCAGTGGCGTCGAATATGTGGATGCCGCCGCCGTTAGCGGCCTCGTTATCATGGATGTGGCTACGTGAAACGGTCAGGTCTGCGTCCCTCACGACAGAGATGCCACCGCCATCGAAATTCGCGTTGCCGCCCTGCACGTCGATGCCATCAAAGACGACCCTGGCATTGCTACCTTCGACGAGCAGACCGCGTGCGCGCCCGTTGGCATCCAGCAGCGTTTGGTTTGCTGTGGGGTCTTGCGGAGCGCTAAAGTCGGGCGTATCTTCATCGACCGGGTAGCCACCGCGTAACGTGATGTCCTTCGTACCCGTCACTTCGATCATGTTCTCGGCGCTGAAGTCATCAGCCGCAACGCACATGCCAGCGATACGGATTGTGCCAGTGGATACCGCATTGACCGCGTTTTGCAGGGTGTTGTTGGCATCTGTGATGATGCCAACGGGTGTCTGACCCTCGACGTAACACAGCGCCTGCCGTTCGTATGCGCCCATATCCAACTGCATGACCTGACGCGGGTTACCGAGCAAATCCACGTCAATGGGGTTATCCAGTCCATCCCCGTCGATGTCGAGCGGTGTTCCGCCGGGGCCGAGTGTGCTTTCATCCGGCAGCAAGCTTGCATCGCCCGTGTTCACCGCAGGGCTGCGCAATTCAAGCCGGAAATCCCCGGCTGTGCTGGGGGCTGATGTGGGGTCGAGCGCTGACCAGAAGACATCATCGGCTGCGCTGGCGGGGATGCTGGTAATGTTGTCGTCGCTTGCTGTGAGCGTGCCGAAGTTAAAAAGGGCAGCATACAGCGAATGCCGAATTTCAAGATTTGCTGCAATGTTGCTAATGTCAGCGCCGGTCGGTGCAGCATTGTTATACACAATGCTGTTGCTGATGGTTGTACCATCAGAGGTATTGGTGATGCCGCCACCGACTTCGGCTTGATTGCCGCTGATGGTACTGTTGCTGATCGTCAGACTCGACGTCAGACCAATAAAGTTTTCATTGTCGATGCCGCCACCGACTTCGGCTTGATTGCCGCTGATGATACTGTTGCTGATGGTCAGACTACCATTCAAGTTGATGATGCCACCACCCTGTGGGTTGGCTTGATTGCCGCTGATAGTACTGTTGCTGATGGTTAAGTTACCTCCGGAGTTGAAGATGCCGCCACCGTCTTGGTTGGCTTGATTGCCGCTGATAATACTATTGCTGATGGTCAGCGTACCCTCATTGTAGATACCACCGCCCGGACCAGTACCGCTGCCTCCTTGCAGGCTCAGGCCATCAACCGTGACCGTGTTGCCACTGCGGATGGTCAGCACGCGGTCTGTGGTCGTGCGGTTGCTACTGTTTGCATCCAGTATGGTCGGGTTGGCCTGTGGGTCGCGGTTGGCATCCGTGAAATCGGGCACACCAGCGTTCACCGGGTAGCCACCAAGCACCGTCAAATCCTTCGTGATGTCCAGCATGGGGTCACCTGGGAAGCTGGCATCAGCGGTTCAGGTTCCAGCGATGCGCAGTGTACCGCCTGCACTGGTGGCATCTGCTGCGATTTGCAAGATGTTACCGAAACCAGCGCGCACGACATCGACACCACCGAAGCCCTGCACGAAGCACTGCCGTGTCGCTAAGCTCGCCCGCTCGTGTGCGCCGATGTCAACAGCACCGAACAGAGAGCGCGGGTTGCCGCCTAAATCCACGTCAATGGGGTCGTCCAGCCCATCAGCGTCGATGTCGAGTGCTGTGCCAGTGGGTCCGAGCGTGCTTTCATCTGGCAATAGCGTATCTTCCCCGGTATTAATCAATATAAACCCATCTTCTAGCCGGAAGTCGCCGCCGCTGCTGGGTGCATTCGAGGGCAAAACAGGCGTAATAAATATGGAATCCAAATCGACTGAGGCCGTATTGATGAAATTGCCACCTAAATCGTCTACCGTTCCGGCTGACTGTCCATATACCACATGGCCTGCGCTGAGCGTGCCGCTTTCTACAAAAAGATCGTCCCCTGTTGCCGCGCTGTTGCCGTAAACGATACTATTCTCAAGCGTGCTCGTCCCTGCCAGATTGTAGACGCCGCCGCCTTCGTCACTGGCACGGTTGCCGCTGATGGTTGTGCTGCTGAGGTTGGTCGCTGCTGATAGATAGCTGTAAACGCCGCCGCCATCGGTCGCGAGGTTGCCGCTAATGACGGTATTCACGGTTGTGACGGTTCCGTTGACGAAGTTGTACAGGCCAGCGCCGAAATCAGCCGTGTTGCCCTGGATGCGCGTGTTGACGATGACGGCCTCCGCGCCGACGCCGTTGTAAAAGCCACCACCAAGCGCCGCCGTACTTGTGCGCACGTTGCTACGCAGCAGGGTCAGCGTGCCACTGTTGGCGATGCCACCGCCCAGACCACTCGCTACCGAGCCGCCTTGCAGGTTCAGGCCATCAACCGTGACCGTGTTGCCACTGCGGATGTTCAGCACGCGGCCTGTCGTCGTGCGGTTGCTACTGTTCGCATCCAGTATGGTCGGGTTGGCTACTGGGTCGGCTGCGGCGCTCTGCCAGTAGGTCGGCTGCGCCATATTCGACACCGTAGAGACGGGGTAGCCGCCGATAAGCGTCAGGTTTTTGTCGATATTGGCGAGTTGCAAGCCTGCGAAGGCGCTGTTGGCTGTGCAGCTTCCCGCTAGCAGCAACGTATCGCCTGCATTGGCGTCGTCAATAGCAGCTTGCACCGCTGTATGATCCATCGAGGAGAAAAACGCGCTGGTATCGTCGTTATATACAAAGCAGCTTGGGCTAGAAACCGTGAAATCCAGGCTGGCGTTCAGGTTGGCAGGCGCATCCAGTGGCGTTTGGTTGGCGCTGACCAAGCCTGTTGCAAGCGGTGTGCCACTCAGGTTGTACAGCAGGTTGATGTCGGGCGCTGGCACGTTGCTGCCCGTGTCTAGTTCGCGATAGCCTGTGATGTCCACTGTGCAGGTCGCGCCTGCTGTCAAGGCGTTCTGCGGTATCAGCGTTACGGCGCGCTGGTTGGTGACAGGCAGACCCGTAAATGGTTCGGTGCTGCCGTTGCAGGTCAGTGTCGTGCTGCCGATGGGCAGGTTAACCGGCTGATCAAAGCTCACGGTCACGCGGTCATGTGTACCGATGGTCGCTGGCACGCTGGCCTGTGGCGCAGCCCCATCAGCCACTGTGAAGCTGAAGCGATAGTCACGCGGCATCAGGTTGCTATTCGTGTCCGTGACAGCGCTTGCCTGCACCGTCGCCGTGCAGGTTGTGCCAGCAGTCGCGCTAATGGTCAGGCTGCTGCTGGTCACGCCATTTGCGGTGCTGCTGCTGGCTGTCGTACTGTCATCGCACGCCAACTTGAGCGCATCCGCTGCCAGATCAACTGCCTCTGAGAATTGCACGCTGATCGTCTGCGTGGTGGTCGCATTGCGTGTGCCATCTACCGGGGTTGTGCTCTGCACGAGAGGCGGCAAGTCACCGCTGAGTGCGCTGTTATAAAGCAGCAGGTCGTCGCCCTGTGCGTAGTTGCTAAATGCCAATAGCGTTTGTGTGCCGTTGACGCCGATGGCAGTAAAATAGCCGCGCTGATTTGCCGCGACGGGTGTCGGCGTTGGCAAATCGCTGCAATCAGGCTGTGTGCAGGTCAGCAACGCAGGGCGATCATTCGTTAGATCGTAAAAGCCGAGCAACGGGTTGCCGTTCGCATCGTGCGTTACATCCAGAAACAAGCCCGCCGCATCTGTGCTGATCGTCTGCGAGCCTGGGTTCGTACAGGCATTCGCTTCGCAGGTGAACACACGGATTACATCCTGTGCCACGCCGTCGCGGACGCCATAAGATGCAATCGTGATCTGACCGTTACCCATGTATGCGTTGTTGAAATAGCCCTCAGCATGGTTGGCTGAATTTGTGATGCTAATGGGCGCTTGGCTGCTGCAATCCGTCGCCGTGCAGCGTGTGTAATTGACTGTGTTGGTCGCCCCATCTCGATACGCAATCACAGGATGCCCTGTGTCGTCTAGCGCAATGGCCGGGAAGCCGCCAGCGCTGCTGACAGTCGCGATTGTCTGTGCTGGGCCGCAGATCAACGTGTTTAGATCGCAAAGCCGGTGCTGCACTGACCAATTCGCTTGTGCACCTGTGTCATCACGATAGACGACATGCACCTGTGAACCGTTCAGCGCCGCGTTTACATGCCAGCCTGCGTTACCGCCCTGACCTGCAATGATGATCGTCTGGTTGTTCGTGCTGCAATCTGTACCGCAAGCGGTCAGCAACAGGTTGCCTGCGGCATTGTCGCGATACAATACGACGATCTCATCACTGGCGTTCACTAACAATTTGATAGACCGTCCAGCGTCTACCCCCGCACTGAGTATGCTGACGCTGCGCTGACTATCGCTGCAAGCACTGTCGCCGCAGTCGATCACATGCACTACGCCGAGCGTGTTGTCATACGTCGCGATTACCGGGTAGCCGTCGCTTGCGATCTGCATGTCGGTATACCAGCCCAACAAGCCGTCGTTGCTGACTTCAACGGTGTCCTGTGCGTGCCCGGTGGTTGCAGCATAGAATATAAGCAAAAATGCACAAGTTGTTATTAGTTGTTTCCGCTGAAAGTAAGAAAAGTGTGTGATATAAGCCTGCATAGATGTTCACCCAAAAATATGCTGTCTGTCAATGGGACCGTGATTACCAGTATTTTCAGTATAACAAATTATCTTGCCTGCTGGTCTACCCCTAGTTTAACCGAATATGAGTTGCTGCCCCGAAGAAGCGCACGCCCATGCAAATCAAAGCGTACACCTTTAGGCTGACAAACGCCTTGATATGGCGAATGCTCCCGTTACGATGTGGTTGGGTCTAGCCGTGCCCATAGAATAGAAGCCTGTCACAAAATTGCCTGTTATGATTTGCCCTCAGATGCGTCTTACATGTGAACGACCATAGCATGTAGGAGCATTGAATGACATCCACCAGCCTCAATCACAGCATACCTAAACCCCGTGAACAACCAGGGGACGAAGCAAGCACCACGTTCACCAGCGTCTATGAGCAACACAGCTTGAGTGTCTACCGCTACATCCTTTCGCGGGTCGGCAACCCTGAGGACGCGCACGACCTGACGGCGATTGTCTTTTTGAAGGCATACAAGCGCTTTAGCAGCTTTCGTGGTGATGCCAGCGTGATAAGCTGGCTGATCGGCATCGCTCGCAATCAAATCAGCGACCACTATCGCGGCAAAGAGCCAGATGTAGCGCTGGATGCGATACCCGAACTGCCCGCAAAGGGTGCATCGCCAGAGGATTCAATTGTGCAACGCGCCGAACTCAAGCGCGTCAGTGAAGCGCTGAATGCACTCAGCGATGATCGCCGCGAAGCCCTCTCACTGCGCCTGTTCGCTAGCCTGAGCAATCCCGAAATTGCAGACGCGATGGAGCGCAGTACAGAATCCGTCGCCATGCTAATCTCACGCGGTCTGAGCGACCTACGTCAACGACTTGAAACGACAAACGATGCAGAATAATACAGAAAGAGAGCAAATCATGACACAGACGAATAGTGACATGCGCGAATTTGAACACGAGTTGAAGCAACTTGCACAAAATTTCAATCTGGATGCCGATTTTGACGCGGCACTCAAAGCACAGTTCAATGAGGAGCCGACTCAACGCAAGCAGCCTATCCGGCTGAAGCCGATGATGCGGACATTACTGACAGCCGCCGCTAGCCTGACACTGGTGACACTGCTGATCGTCAGTGTGCCCTCGTTGCGTTCCGTCGCACAAGACCTGTTGTCGCAACTTTTCCCGACGACTGACGATACAGAAATCACGATTACCTATAACGACGATCTGGGCACACCGCAGGAATTCGAGACGCTAGCCGCTTTGCAGGAAGCCGTACCGTTCTCGGTTGTCGAAGCAGGTAACTTGCCACGAGGTCCGGTGGATAGCAGCTACATCTACTATCCAGGGCGCAACGTCGCCACGCAGATCTACTCGACAATGCGCCGTAACTTCACTATCTCGCAGCAACCCATAGCAGATGCACAGGCAAACGGCCTGCTGGCCTTCAGCTTTGATCTGGAACTGCCAGTCGATGCAATCCAGCCCGTTCAGCTTGGCGATACACAGGCCGAACTCGTGCGCGGTATGTGGGTCGAAAACGGCACGACTGACGCGGACGGTGAACCCCGCTATCGCTGGTCGAACACGTTCTGGCACTTCGCGCTACGCTGGCAGGACGACACCCATCTCTACGAGGTCGCCCTGATGCCATCCGGCGGCAACATCAGCGAAGACGCATTAGAAGCCGACCTGATCGCTGTGGCTGAGCATATGCAGCGGTAGATCAAAGCGGTCATAGTCGCCACTGCGGACGTAGTCGTGGCGACTATGCGGTTTACAGGCATAAACCAGGCTTGCTGTACAATATATCCTGAGGTTCAGTTGAAAGAGGGCTGCAATGGACTTTCTGCTTAACATGCTGGTGTTCGTTTTGCTGGCGTTGCCGCTGTTGACCTTGCTGCATGAATTAGGCCAAGTATTACCGGCTTTGCTGTTATCGGATCAAACCGTTACCGTTTATCTGGGTAGGCCAAGTAACGAAGCGCGTGTGTTGCGCTTACGGTTGGGTCGCCTGACGCTGGTGCTACAACCATTCAGCGGCTTTGTCGGCTTTTGCAAAACACAGCTTGAGCATCGCTACCAGCGTGTGATCTCGATAGGATTGGGGCCACTGGTGTCATTGGCGCTGACGCTGCTCCTCTGGTACTTAGATGATATTCAGGGGCTGCGTCTCGGCCTATTTGACCCATTGCTGCTCTGGTCCGCCAATGCCGCATTGATTACCTTCATTGCAACAGCCGTGCCGATGCGTTATCCGAAGTGGCTGCCGGGGTATGGCGGCTTTCCGAGCGATGGCCTGCGCATCCTGCACCTATTCAGACCACAATCTGGTCAAGTTTTAGCAAGTGGCCGAAAACGCACGGTTGGGTGGTTCAC
>DAOTTW010000422.1:0-1588 GCA_034437615.1 Anaerolineae bacterium
GACATAAGCCGTCACCTGCACACGGCGCTGCTAAATGTGCAGCCACAACGCGGGGATGAACCGGGCTTTAAGAATATCACGTTAGATGGCGATCGCAGCATCCCACCTGATGGTGCTTTCTTGCTAAATCTAAATGAAAATTCGTCGGAGTATGGGCAACCCGATAAAAACATGGTGCAGAGCTATGAAACGACGCGCAAAAAATTAGAAGAAGCCATCGACATCTACAATCGTATGGAGGCCGTCTTACGAGAGCCGACCCTGCAAGACTTGTATGATGCCGTGCTGCCCCACTACACCTCGGAGGAGATTCAGCGCCGCGTTGCGGAGCTGGAAAAACAAGAGTTGCGCCGCCTGGAACGCCGCGTCGAGAGCGTTGAAAGTGAAAAGCTGTATCGTCTAAGCGAATCAGACCTGGATAACGTGCAGAGGACGCTCGGCAACAGCCCGATGTACTCTGATAACGCGGCAGATAGCGCCCGTGATGCTATTGGCGACTTAATAGCACGCCTGGACGTGGTGCGTGGCAATTACGACATCTTTCAGGATCGCTACCGAGAAATCCAGCAATACCGCAAGGAACTGGAAGACGCCATCGAAAAGCCGCTCGATGACGATAATATCGACCGCATGGAGACGCTGTACGAACGCCTGAATGATGAAGACCTGTCCAACCTGCGCGATCATGAAAGCGCTGACATCGAACGTCTACTCAAGCGTTATGTGAATTTGCTGGGTGTACGGCGCAACCTGCCCCGCGTGCGTTATCTGTTCGAGACGGCGCGCAACCAGCCCGACATTATTCAAGGCTGGGAGGAGGTGCTGCGCCAATCGGGTGACATCTATAAGAATGATAGCCAGGGTGAAAGCAACGACGAGACAGAGGTGTATCTGGAAGGGCGCACCTATTACCTGCTGGCAGAGGCGTACAAGCATTATCTGGAAGCACAGAAATTGCTGAAGCGTGAAATTTCGCTGCTGCGCAGTGACGACCAGGCCAACCCCGGCCAGATACTTGCCGATGCGGACACATTTATTGTGCAGCTACGGGCGGTGCTCGAGCAACGGCGTACGGACGACATTGAGCCACTGCCGCAACTTGAAAGCGAAATGCACAGTGCTCGGCAGGAGGCACTGGACTATGAGGGTCGCCGTGCCCAGCTTACGGACCTGCGTCAGCGCATCCAACAGCTTACGACACAGCGTGAATACCGTGACCGCGAAGACGAAAAGGCACTGCGCATCATCGAGGAGGAACCGAGCATCGGTGAGCGTACGAAGGCAGAATTTAAGCGGCAAGTGCTCAATGAATGGGTGCAGGCAACCGAGGAACAGATTGGGCGCTTGCTGGATGACAACGCAGATGAATCGACCACGGCATCCATGTTGCAGAGCAATCAACGCTTAGCCGATAGTATCGCTAGCAACATTACAACCCTATCGAGTCTGAATTATTCGATTGACAAATCCCTGGAGCACCGCTTTGAACAGAGCTTCGAGGAATCCAACCTGCGCCTGTTCGAAAAGCAAATGACTGCCTTCGTAGATGGTGATGAAAGCTGGCAACAAAACGTTTTCGGTTTGCCAC
>DAOTTW010000423.1:0-12393 GCA_034437615.1 Anaerolineae bacterium
ATTGGCGCTGTTGCTGCCGCCGCAAGCGATACGCCGACGCCCACAGCATCCGATACGCCGACGCCATCACAGACGCCAAGCGATACGCCAAGCGATACGCCCACAGCATCCGATACGCTAACCGATACGCCGACGCCAACACAGGCGCCAAGCGATACACTCACACCGTCTGACACGCTAGCGCCCACTGCGACCAGCACGGCCACGCCTACAGCGACGGCCACCACCCCCACCTCACAAACGCCAGCGCCGACCCGTGCACCGGAAAATTCGCCCACCCCTGGCCTGAGCATCAGCGAGGGCGACGACGCGGCTGTGTTGTTGCGCTACGATGGGCGTACCCTGGTGCTATTCAATCGCAGTAGTGCACGCATTTTCCCACAGGACTTAAACTTTGTGTTGTTTGAGCCGGCCAGCAATAACCCTGATAATTTTCGGCGTAGCGAGGTCTTTGAAGCGCGTGATTGGGGCAATCTATCGCGGGGGATTCGTTCCGAGCGGTGTTTGCAGGTATGGGCGCTGCGCTATGCTTTTTTGCCACTGAACGAACCGCCTGCGGATATTTGCGTATCGCGTGCTTTTTATTTGCAGTCGGCCAACTCGTTCTGGTTTAGCGATGCCTACGACGAGGGTGCTTATTTTGAGGTGCGGCTGGGGCCGGATGTTATCACAAGCTGCCCGACAGCCCGCACGAACTCACTGCGTGAGCTGCGTTGCGTGTTTGATATTGATCGTTAGTGCCGCCCATCCAGCCGTTAATTCGCATCAACCAGAGAGAGAAGCCATGTCATCACGGGATTTAAACCAGGGGATTGAGGCCATCCGGCAAGGCAACACAGCAGAGGGCGCACGTCTGCTGCGCATCGCGCTCAAGGGGCAAGACGCGGACGCCTTACCAGCGAGCACACGCGCAGTGGGCTATGTGTGGCTGGCAGAAACGCAGGACGACCTGCAATTCAAGATCGAGTGCTATCAACAAGCGCTCCAGATCGACCCATCGAACATGGTGATTCGGCAGCGGCTCGATGCATTGCTGGCGCAGACGGGCACCCAACCCAGCCCCCGCAGCACACAGGGCACCATGCAAGCAGGCAATACACCGCCAGCGCAAGCCCCGCCGCTACAGCCCCCGCAGCAGCCCGCCCGCAATAATTCAGGGCAAAACGTCGCCACGATGCAGCGCTCGGTCGGCATTATTGGCGGGCCGAATGGCGCAGGCTCCGGCTTCTTCATCAGTCGGCATGGCATTGTCGCCACCACGCGCTATGTTGTGGGCGATAGCCGCGAACTGGATATTGCGCTGAGTGATAGCCAGGTCTTGCATGGTCAGGTGGTGCGGGCCTTCCCGCCGCTGGATTTGGCCTTCGTGCGCGTGGATGCACAGGTGTCGCGCTTGCCCATCTTCGCCAATACATCCAGCATCCAGGCCAATGCACAACTCGTGGCGCTGGTGCACCCTGGCAAGGGCATGAAGACCACGCGCCGCGCAACAGAGCACCAAAGCGCACCGTACTGGTTCCCGACGTTTATGAACAACATCCCGGACGCAGGCGGCAACCCGGTCTATGAATTGCAGAATAATACGCTGGTCGGCATGATGACCAGGAATAAGCGCCTGACGAATGGCTTCTATAGCGGCCTGCACATCGCCAAGATTCATGAAAGCCTGCAACAATACCTGCGGGAAGCGCAGAGCATCGGCAAGCAGGCCGCGTATTGTGTGCGCTGCGGCGCGTTATCACAGGCTGCGGCGTATGGCGGCTTCTACTGTGAACATTGCGGCGGGGTCCTGCCCTATGCAGAAGGGCAAGCGCGGCACCCACAGACGCAGCTTGTGCAGCTTTACGGTGAAGGCCAGCAAACGCCTTGCCCAAGCTGTTCAGCGACGGTGGGCTATCATGATAACGTCTGCCTGCGCTGTGGTGTGACATATGGCCAGATCGGTTGATTGAAATCTTCGCAAAGGAGCTTTTGCATGTTACGCAGGAACCAATCACAGCAAGGCCAGAATATGGGTTTGTTGCAGCAGCACGCCCAAACCGTCGAGCAAATCCTCGCCATGCTGAATATCAACGTGCAGGACGCACGCCTGCCGATGGAGGAGGGCGACCGGGGCTACGGCTGGCATTTTCAGCGTGGCTCTGCGCTCATTGAGGTGTATGTGTTGCTAGCGCAGGACGAACGCAGCTATCTACAGGTGCTATCGCCCATCGTGCATCTGCCTCAAAGCGGCCTGCTGCCCATCTATCGGCGGATGTTAGAGCTTAATTTGTCGCTGACAAATGCCTCGCTGGGTGTCCATAACGATGTCGTGTATGTGTTCAACGAGCGGCCCCTGGATGGCCTGGACGCCAACGAAGTGAATTACATTATCATGCAGCTTTCGGCCTATGCGGACGACATCGACAACCAACTGGTGAACGAATTCGGGGCACGCCTATACAATCAAGCGTAGCCGGACGCAGCTTGCTGCGTCCGCTATGAAAAACGCACGACCACGCTATTGTGTGGTGCTGGTAAAGTGTGTCAGATAGGCCAGTAACGCGGCATATTCGAGGCCGTCTGCCGCTAGGCCGTTGCCCCCCTGCATCTGCTGGATGTGCGCATTAAGGTCAAAGGCGGCTTTGCCTGTCGGTTGATCTGGCAGTGTCGGCGTCTCGTTGCCCTGCCATCTGCGGCCATCTGCATGACAGGCGGCACAACTGGCGGCGTGGTTCCAGCTTAGGCGCGGGTCGTCTGCGCCATGAAAGAGGCGGGCACCGAGCGACTGCTGCGGCGATGCGTTGCGGTTGCTCAGCGCGAACTGATCTGCCAGCGCATAAAAGCCGATGTCGATGTAGCTGAGCGTTTGATCGACGGCATCATGGGCGTAAATCGTCAGGTTGTCGCGGCTAAACACGACATCACGCGGATTCGCACCGACCTGCACATGGGCCAGCGCCGTACCGTCGCGTAAATCAATCACGGATAGGGCATTGCTACCCGCATGAGCGACGATCAACTGGTTGCGCAGGCTGTTTAGCGTGAGCGCATAGGGCAGGTGCACGTTGCGATCTGCCAATGACAACCAGATGCGCTGCTCCGGCAGCACTTGCAGCGTGCGCAAATCCAGCACATTCACCACAGGTACGAAACGGGCATCAGGCGCTTGTGATTCGTCGGCGTTGACGATGCTGCCAGGGATGTAGGCCAGCGCGTTGCGTGTATCCAGTGTGATGCTGCGCGATAGGCTGGCCCCGCTGGGCACTGTGCGCACAACCTCACCCAACGGCAGGTAAACCAAGCTGACATCGCCGCTATACAGGTGCGTCACGTACAGAAAATCCCCCCACAGCGCCAGCGCAGTCGGGTATGGCGGCGTCGGGATGCGCTGTATGACGCGCCCGCTATTCAGGTCGATTTGGGCGATTTCGTGCGGCTCATGCCGAGAGATATAGGCGCTGTCTGCATCGGCTGCGATGACGTGGGCGGGCAGATTACCAACGCGATACACCGCACGCACAGCTTCGTCATTCAGGTCGATCACGCTCAGCAAGCCATCGTCACGGCTGACCACCAGGCCCGTCGCGCCATCCGGCGTAATTGCCACGCTTTCTGGCGTGCGCCCGACCTCAAATTCTGCGTCAAGCTGCTTGTTCAGTGGGCGTATGAGGCTGGCCGTGCCTGTCATACGATTCGCGACCAGCAAGCGCCCCAGGCGCGTATAGGCCAGCGTGCCGCTTTCTGTGTGTACGACAGCGGGTGAGGGCAGATCATATAGGCCATCCTGCGCGCTGACTGTAATTGAGCCTAGCAGAAGTAGCAGCAGCGCTAACCGTTGTAAGCGGCGACGGTTCCGCATCAATCGCGCTTTTTGCGTTCGTAGACGACTTTGCGGCGTGCATTTTTTGGTGATGTGCGGAATTGATAGAAGGCACCGAAGACGGCGAGCAAAGCCCAGACCGCAAACGCCACAAATTGCGCATCTTGATTTAAATTATTGACGACGGTCTCGGCATCGGCAATCGGCTGGGGCGTCAGCAGCACGACCACGCCCGCGACCATCGTCAGCGCACCCGTGATAGCCGTCGCCAGGACCAGCAATGGCCGCTGCAACCAGACCGCCAGCACACCGCCAATCAGCGCCGCCACTACTATCGAGAATAGCAGCGTCACATCCTGCAAATTCGTCAGTGAGGTAAACGCGACAACCAGGCTTGCGCCCATCAACGCGCCCATCAGAAAGACGCCCACCATGAATAAGAGGTTGACGAGCGCGACCCCACCCAGGCCACCCAGCAGCGCCGCAATCACGATGATAAGCGCCGATGCGTCCAGGTTGCTGGCGATGGAGCCGAACAGCACCGCCCCGGCGATAAACCCCCAGATGGATAGCAAAATGCGGAAAAAGCGATAGCCGACGAAGCAATTAATGCTGCCGAGCGTAATGCTCAGTATGGCGGCGCTGATCTGTGCGAGTTGTGCGTTATCCATAACGTGTGTTGTCTTTCGCTCTGTCTTACGATTCAATCATTTGCATCTGTTGCATTATAGGTCATATCCGCAGCGCTGCCATTGTCCCTGTGGTCCCCCCAGCCACCACCGCCCGGCGTTTCGATAATCACGCGCTCCCCTGGGCTGAGGCGTGTGGTGTATTTGCCGCCTGCGATAGTTTCATCTGTGCCGCGCTGGATGCGATTCTGGCCCTGTGCGCCTGCTGCGCCCCCCTGCAAGCCGTAAGCTGGCCGAATGCGGCGTTCGCTATTGAGTGTGATCGTCACAGGCACCAGGAATTCATAGTCGCGGATGATGCCATCCCCGCCGCGATGTATACCCGCGCCGCCGGAGCCATCCCGCAGGGCATAGCGCCAGACCCGCATCGGCAAGGCCATTTCCAGCGCCTCAACCGGGGTATTTTGCGTGTTGGTCATGTGGCTCTGGCGGCCACTCAGCCCGTCCGCAGTGGGGCCAGCGCCATGACCGCCGCCGATGGTCTCGTAATAGACGAACTGCCGCCCGTTGTGCCTGCCGCCGACTGTGACGTTATTCATGCTGCCCTGGCTTGCCGCTGGCATCAGGCCCGGCAGCGCTTGTGCCAGCGCACCCAGCACCGCATCCACCACGCGCTGACCCGTTTCGGTATTGCCGACGGCGACCGCCGCCGGAAAACGTGGATTCAACACGCTGCCCTCCGGCACACTGACCTGCACAGGCTCAAAGCAGCCCTGGTTCACGGGGATGTCGTCAGCCGCTAGCAAGCGCACGCAATACCATGTGGCGCTGCGCACGATGGCCGTTACAGCGTTCACGTTGCCGGCCACCTGTGGCGCACTACCTGCAAAATCCACGTGCATCTGTGCGCCGCTGACGGTGATCGTGGCGCGTATCGGGATGCTGAATTCGGTTTGTCCGTCGCCCTCTAGTGCATCCTCAAACGTGTAGCTGCCATCCGGTATGCGCTCGATGATGGCCTGTGTCATGCGCAGCGAGTAATTCAGCAGGGCGTCGGCATGTTCCAGGGCGGTTGCGCTGCCGTGCTCGCTCAGGATGCCTAGCAAGCGTTTCTCTCCGCTGCGATGCGCGGCGAGTTGCGCTTCTAAATCCCCGATGCGTTCTTCGGGGTCGCGGCTGTTGGCGATAATCAACGCCTGCACGCCCTCGTTCGTCCAGCCGCTAAGCTGTAGCAGCACGGGCGGGATAATCAGCCCCTCCTGATACAATTCCGTGCTCAGTGGCAGCGACCCCGGCGACATGCCGCCGACATCGGCGTGATGAGCGCGGCTGGCGATGTAAAATTGCACGCGGCCACCCGCATACACAGGCGAGACCAGCGTCACATCGGGTAAATGCGTGCCGCCGCGATACGGATCATTCAGCACGACCACATCACCGGGGTTCAGGCGCTCGAAGGCGTTCACGGCGTAGGCGACGGACGCGGGCATACTCCCCAGATGCACCGGGATGTGTGCAGCCTGGGCCACCATACGCGCTTCATGGTCGAACAGCGCACAGGAAAAATCCAGCCGTTCGCGTATATTGGGGCTGAAGCTGGCCCGTTGCAGTGTCGCGCCCATTGCTTCTGCGACGCTGGCGAACAGGTTCTTAAAGACCTCTAAGCTGATGGCATCGACAGGCATGGCTCAGTTGTTTTTACCCGGTCGTATGAGCATCACAGGCACGTCAACCTCTTGCAGCACCTTATGCGCCACGCTGCCAAACACATAACGGGCTAGCCCCGTGCGCCCGTGCGACGACATCACAACCAGGTCCACACCCTCACCTCGGATGTAGTCGGAGATGAGCGGCGCGACCCCGGACCCCTCGATGAGTTGCACGCGGCAGGCTAGGCCCTGGCCGCGTAGCCGATTGCGCAGGCTGATGAGGCGTTGCTTGGTCTCCTCGCGCAATTGCTGGATTTGCACCTCAGCGCCGGAGAGGGCAATTGAATCCGTGTATTCAGTGGCGGGCGTCTTAAAGACGTGCAGCAGGATGATTTCCGAGTCGTTGTTGTGTGCGATGTCTGCTGCGTGTGGTATGGCGCTCTCGCTCCATTGGGAGCCGTCAATTGGCACGACGATCTTTTTATAGCGGCTGTTGCTTGCCATAAATAAACTCCGTTCTTTTCTGATAACAGGCACTTTGCCTGATTCTAGCACCGTTCAGTGCGTGTTGGATATGGGTTGTGTCGTTAGTTTTTAGTCGCAGGTGCATTGACTTGCCCTATGCATGATCCCTATAATGTCTGCGCAAAATCTGCATAAACCTACTAAAACTAGTGTAAATTGGTGGCAACATGGACGAGCCAAAGAAGCACCTACCTTTAGGGCGCAATATCAAGATTGGCTTTTTTCACCTGGGGTCGGGCATGGCAGACGTGCTGACAACGGGTGTATGGAACCGCATTATGATTAGTGACCTCGGCTTTGCAGCGACACCGGTGGGCCTATTGGTCAGCCTGCGCTACTTCCTCGCGCCGTTGGGCATCTGGGCGGGCCGCCTGTCGGATCAGGTGACGCTGTTCGGGGTGCGCCGCCTGTTCTGGATCTGGCTGGGCCGCCTGTTGATGGTCCTGAGCACGTTCGGCCTGGGTTTCGGCACGGCGCAGCTTGCACGCGATACAAATAACCCGACGGGCTGGCTGTGGCTGGCGGTGGCGGTTTCGCTGCTGCTGTTCAGCCTGGGCAACGCGCTATCGGGCACGACTTTTCTGGCGTTGATCTATGACAGGGCCTCCGAAGAGCAGCGTGGGCGGGCTGTCGGCATCGTCTGGACGTTCTTGCTGTTGGGCTTCACCGTCGGCGGCATCGTCTTCGGGGTCTTATTGCCAGAGAGCGAAGGCGCAGAGGGTTTGCAATTTGCGCCGGATGCCCTGCAAAACCTGTTTGTCATCGCGGGCCTGATCTTCTCGACGTTGTGGTTTTTCTCGCTGCTCGGTGAGGAGCGCCGCCGTGATGCCGACCCTATCAAGCAGGAGCAGGACGCCAGCGAAACGCAAAACGCATCTATGCTGGCTGACCTGAGCCTGGTGTGGCGCAATCGTTCGTTGCGCTTCTTCCTGCTGTATCTGGTGCTGTCGATGTTCTTCGCCTTCTCGCAGGACCTGGTGCTAGAGCCATTCGCGGGGGATGTCTTTGATATGTCCGCCAGCATGACCAATCGCTTCTCGGCCTATTGGGGCGGCACAGCCATCGTCGGCACGATCTTCTTCCTATGGCTGTCGCGCCGCGTGCCGCGCCTGACCAACACCGTTATGTCACAGATGGGTGTGGGCTTCCTGGGGCTGACCTTTGTGCTGTTCACGTTCGCGGCGCTTGCTGAAATCGGCGCGCTGGTGCTGCCGGGGCTAATCCTGCTCGGCATTGGGCTGGGCATCTGGAATGTGGGCACGCTCGGCCTGATGATGGATATGAGTCCGGCGGGGCGTGCGGGTACGTTCCTGGGCTTCTGGACGCTGAGCGTGACGTTTGCGCGGGGTGGTGGCGTCGCAGGTGGTGGCATCACCCGTGACCTGTGGCTGCAAATCACGGGCAGTCTGGCGCTGTCGTATGCGGTGGTGTTCGCTGCTGGTGTGCTTGGCCTGTTGCTGGCGGCATGGTGCCTATCACGGGTGAACGCGCCCAGTTTCCAGCGTCAGGTCAACCGCCCCGACGACACGGCGACGATCTTCGCAGGTGCGATGGAATAGGCACAGTCACGCTAACGGGCAGGCCGATACAGCGGCAATGTAAACGCAAACGTCGTCCCTTGCCCGACCGCGCTTTCCACCTGAATATGGCCACCCAGCGTCTCTATCAATTGCTTGCAGATGGCCAGCCCCAGCCCCGCGCCGCCGCTATGCCTGCTGCGCGATGGGTCCACGCGATAGAAGCGCTCGAAGATATACGGCAGGTGTTCATCCTCGATGCCGCGCCCGCTATCCGTCACGCGCACCTCAATCGCATTCAGATTCGGCGTCGTCGCTGCTGCAACGCAAATCTGGCCGCCGTGCGGCGTGTGCTTGATAGCGTTGCTGATGAGATTGCGCAGGATTTGCCCGACGCGGCGCGGGTCCGCATACACAGGCGGTAAATCCGGCGCTACATCGGCGCTGAGCGTAAGCTGCGCGGCGTTCGCGCTGGGTTGTAACATGCTGATGGTCTGCTCGATGACCTCTTGCACGGCCATCGCTTGCCGTTCGATGTGGAGTTGACGCGCTTCGGCCAGCGCCAGTTCTTGCAAATCCTGTATCAAGCCATTGAGCAGCATGGCCTCATCGTGGATGAGTTCGATCACGCTGCTATCGCTGCTCAAGACGCCATCCTGCAAGGCTTCCAGGTAGCCGCGAATGTTGGTGAGCGGGGTGCGTAGTTCGTGGGCGATGTCCCCGACCATGTTGCGGCGCAGCAGCTCGTTGTGTTGCAGCGTTTCGGCCATTGAATTGAAAGCGTTTGCGAGGTCGCCAATTTCGCCCTTGCCGCGTGTTGTTACGCGCTGGCTCAGGTCGCCGCTTTCCATCTTGCGGGCGGCATCCGTCAGCGCGAGCACCGGATGCAATACGCGCCGCGACAAGATCAGTGTGAGGCTGACGGCCATCACTGCCGCGATGCCAGACGCCGCCAGCAACCCCCACGAGACCGACGCCACGAATTCATTCTGGGCCGGAGCCAGCGCTGTATCCACCGCTGGGTTTAACTGCAACACGCCAACCGACTGATCGCCCTCGCGCACTTCCAGCATACTATCACCGGAGCGCACGAAATTGACCGCATGGGCGTCGTCCCCTGGCATGGCTTTCAGGTTAACGGCGGTGGGCAGGTCCAGGGAAACGACGCCGTACTGCTCCGTATTAAAGACGATCATATCAACGCTGTCCTCGCTGGATGCGCTCAACTGCGCGTTCACACCCGGCTCTGTGATCGCCTCTGCAAATTCCTGTTGTTTGTCCTGCTTCCAGTAAGTCAACACCGCCTCTTGCAATTGCATCTCGCGGATTTCGCGCCCCATCTGCACATAACGCGAAAATTCGCTGTGCGTGGTCAGGCCGGAAAACAGCGCAATGGTAACAATGGCCACTGTCGCAACCGCCAGCATCGCCAGCAGAAAGCTAAAGCGCAGGCTGTTGAGCGCACTCAGGCGCGTCAGGCCGATCATGCACCTAAAATGACTGAACACGGCGATGCTTTTCCGCGAAGCGATAGCCAATGCCATACACGGTTTCGACGTAATGGGCGCTGCTGGCATCGGTTTCGATCTTCTTACGTAGGTTCATCACGTGCGCGTCTACTGTGCGTTCTAGCCCCTCATAATCATAGCCGAAAGCACGCTCTACTAGCTCCAGGCGGCTAAAGGCCCGACCGGGTTCTTTGGCCATCGTCTCCAGCAGCTTGAATTCTTTGGGCGTCAGGTGGATGATTTCGTCACGGATGCGCACTTCGTGCCGGGTCAGGTTAATCACGAGCGCCCCGAATTGCAATTCGCGCTGCCTGCTGCCCTCGCTGCTGCCGCTTTGCTGTGTGGCACGCCGAAGCACGGTGCGCACACGGGCGACGACCTCGCGCGGGCTGAAGGGCTTGGCGATGTAATCATCTGCGCCCAAATCCAGGCCGCGTAATACGTCATCTTCGGTGCTGCGTGCTGTCAAGACGACGATAGGCAGGTTGGTTTCCAGGCGTAGCAGGCGGCAGATATCAAAGCCGTCCATCTCCGGCAGCATCAAATCCAGCACTATCAGGTCGGGCTGTTCGCGCCGTGCCATCTGCAAGCCGCTGTAGCCATCGGATGTCAGCCGCACGCTGTAACCGGCCTGTTCCAGATAGAGCCGCAGCAGGTTGGCCGTTTTCGCGTCATCTTCGACAACGAGAATTTTCACCATGTTTTGCATCCGTTCTGCTTATTTCTGTGGGTGTCCCTGCAAGTGCTTGATTCGCCGTTTGTAGATGGAGCCAGCGCTGCACATTATTGTATAATCGCCCGTATGACACAATCAACACAAATACCCTGGCAAACCATGCGAATAGTCAATAAATGGGCCACAATTGGCTTGATTTTCTTCGCGTTTGGCATGAGCGCGTTTGTAAGCCGCAGCGTTTTCGAGCGCCTGCCCCACCTCGAAGACGAAGTTGCCTATTTATATCAGGCGAAAATCTTCGCAGGCGGCCAGTTGGTCGTGGAATCGCCACAGCCGCGCCGTTCGTTCTGGCAGCCCTTCGTCGTGGATTACAGCCAGACGGGTCAGCGCTTCGCTAAGTATACACCGGGCTGGCCGCTGCTGCTGACGTTGGGCGTGTGGAGTGGGCAGGCATGGTTGCTGAATGCGCTGCTGGCCGCGCTGACCGTCGCGCTGACGTATCGCATCGGGCGCGAACTCTTTAACGCGGATGTCGGCCTGATCGCGGCGGCACTCATGGCCTTTTCGCCTGCGGCCCTGCTGCTGAACGCCTCATTGATGGGGCATACGTCGGCGTTGTTCTTCACGACGCTGTTTATCTTCGCCTATCTGCAATTAGAAAAACTGCGCGGTTATCGGGCCTTGCTGTGGGGCCTGATCGCTGGTGTGGCGCTGGGCTGGATCGTGATTACGCGCCCCTTGAGTGCAATTGCCGTTGCCTTGCCGTTGATCGTTTACAGCGCGGCGCGTTTGCTGCTGCCTGTGCTGCTGCTGCTGCGTGATAAGGCCAAGACGACACGACAAACGGCCATCGGGCGCATGTGGCGCACGTTACAACCCCTGCTGCTGCTCTCTGTCGTGACGCTGTTGCTGGCCGCCATCATCCCGATCTTCAACTATACCGCTACAGGCGACCCCACCAAAAATCTGTATACGCTGGTGTGGCCCTATGACCGCATCGGCTTCGGTGAATGCTGTGGGCGTAATGGTCACACGCTGGAAAAGGCCATCCGGCACCACCGCTTTGATCTGTCGCTGACGGCTGCGGACTTGTTCGGCTGGCAGTTGGGCCAGATCACACCAGAAATTCAAGAGCACCTGCGCACATCCAGCGTCTACTACCCGCATATCGGCCTGAGCTTCGTCTTATTGCCGTTTGGCTTTCTCGTTGGCTTGCTGTGGGGTGTGCGCTCGCGTGTGGATGTGCTGCGCCGTTTGCTGCTGCTGCTGCTGTGGGCGCTGGTGGCGCTTGCGTGGGTGCTGCTGCCTGTGCATTATCTCGATACCGAGGCCATCCGCGACCCGACCTTTAGCTGGTTGTGGATTATCGCCGCCTTCACATGGATTCTGCTGCCGCTATTTGGTCTGGTGGCGACGCAAAACAAGCAGGTGCGCTGGACGTGGCTGCTTATCAGCGTGTTGCTAGGCGTGGTCGTGGCGCAGATGAGCTACTGGATTGGCTCACAGCGCTACAGCACGCGCTACCTGTACGAAGCGTTGACCGCAGCCGCCTTGCTTTCGGCGTTGCCGTTGGCGTGGGTGGCACGGCGCAATTTGCGCTGGCTGCTGTATCCGCTGGTGGCGTTTGCGCTGCTGTATAGCCTCACCATGTATAGCACGCCGCGCATCTCGGCCTTGTATCGCTTCAATCGCGTGAATGCTGACCTGCTGGCAGAGGTCGAAGCGCGGCGCGAGGACGATCAGCCTGTGCTGGTGTTGGTCACAGGGCCGGGGACGGGTGATGGGCGGGTGCGCTGGCGTGCGATGGGCACCTTCATGGCGGTCACGGGGCCGTATCTGGATAGTGACATCGTGCTGGCGTGGGATTACGGCGGCGTGCGCGAGCAAATTCTGTCGCAATTCCCAGAGCGGCAGGTGATCGAGATGACCGCCACACGCAATTTCGCGGCCTTTGTGGATGACCGCTAGGACACACCAAGCCGTTATCTTCGATTTTGGCTCATGTGCAAAAAGTGTGATCTGTAGCGGACGCAGCAAGCCGCGTCCCTGCACAACCGTTGCGACCCTGTAGGGACAGGGCACTGACC
>DAOTTW010000424.1:0-10482 GCA_034437615.1 Anaerolineae bacterium
GTGGGCGGCCTATCAACGCTCCGTTGAACTCGGTGACAGCGAGGATTAAGCGCCGTCTTGCACAGGCTTAGGCCATCCCAACAAAATAATTGACACGGTTTGCGGGCACGGCAAGCCGTGTCCCTGCGAACGGTGCCCTGTAGGGACACCCTTATGGGTGTCCGAGCGGCGTCAGCCGCATTGCTTGTTTTTTAGCTGGAAAAGCCTTGCAGGGCTTGTGAAAAAGTAGACAAATACCCCTGCGTGGGCTACAATGCGGTGCAAATGAACAAGCCTGGAACTTTTAGCGTAACTACTCAGGTAGGTGTTCCATTCTCGGTCGCCAGACGTTAAAACGTCCGGCTCCGGTACCGACAAGCCTGCTAAAGCAGGCTGTATGCGCCGTGCAATAGCCCCCTTCAGGGGGGTTGGCCCTGCGGTAGCCGCTGGCTTTAGCCAGTGGCGACACACACAGACTGGCCTGAGTAGTTACCCATAGCATGTCTCCGTTAATTTAATGTATGGTCTCAGTATAGCCCAACTCAGAAGTAGCGCAAGCTAACTAGCTCCAAAAATACGATGCTCCCACTAAACTTAGCGCACTTTCCGCAGTTTTAAGGAGGTGCCTTGTCGTATTTTTGAACGTGTGGCCCGAAATAGCCTGGAATCTGTCGGTGCAGATCATTGAGATTGAGGGTGAGGCGCTGCTGGACGCCTGACACGCGCCGACATAGATATGCTGGCTACACGTGTGCAAGTACAGCCCATCAGCTTGTGTTAGCGGAAAGTAGAGACACATTATCAGTGCGTAGACCTTGATTTGCGCAGAGGTATTGTCTACTTTACAATAGCAAAAAGCAGCGCACTTACCAGTAGGCTAGCAGGATACAAACGAATAACCCCATGAGCATTCAAGCACAGGTTTTCACCCCACATCGGCTCCATGTTTGGATTGTCGTTGCATGGCTCTTCGCTTCAGTTTTTGCTGCATACAACGCCGCACCAGCCAACGCACAGACGACGATAACGGTAACGACCCTTTCAGATGTCGTAACGAATGACGGTCAATGCAGCCTGCCAGAGGCGTTGCAAGCGGCAATGCAAAATATCATAGTGGATAGCTGTGCTGCGGGTGACACAGGTACGGATGTCATTGACTTAAGTACGCTCAGTGGCGATCTGGAACTGGTCACCCCGCTGCCGGATGTCACCGCCGACATCGTGTTACAGGGGCCGGGTGCTGATACACTGCGTATTATCCGCATCGGCGAAAGCGCGTTTCGGCTGTTCACCGTCCGCAATGCAACGGTCAGCCTGGCGGATGTAACGTTGCAAGGGGGTGCAGCGGCATCTGGCGCTGGCATCTACAATCAGGGGGGGGATGTCAGCTTGCAGCGCGTGATATTGACCGAGAATAACGCCAGCAGTAGCGGTGGCGCATTGTACAACGATGATGGCGTGTTGCGCGTGCAAAACAGCCGCCTCAGTGCTAATAGTGCGGGCAGTAGCGGTGGCGCGATCTTTAGCAGCGGCACGCCGCCTGAACCCACAACCGAACTGGTTTTGGCGGCAGAATTTGAACTGGACCGCGTATTGCAGATGACCTCCGATCTACAGATCAGCGATACGCACATCACCAACAACGTCGCAGGCAGCAGCGGCGGCGGCATTTATATGCAGGATGGCGTTTTGTCACTGCTACGCAGCACCCTTAGCGCGAACGCGGCCACAGCCAGCGGCGGTGGTCTGCTGAATGATGGCGCAGAGGTGACACTGGGTAACGTCACGCTCTCTGGCAATCGGGCAGCGTCTATCGGTGGTGGTATGCATAACCGTGTGGGCCTAGCGCGTTTGAACAACGTCACGGTTGCTGTGAATGCGGCGGGTCGTGGTGCTGGCCTGGCCAACGACAGCATCATGCGGCTTGGTAATAGCATCATCAGCGGCAATAACGGCGGCGTCTGCACAGGTATTATCACGTCCACTGGGGCGAATCTGCTGGGGACGCCGGATGTAACTTGCACGCTCGAACAGCAAGATGCCGCCCAACCCGCTGATCTCGTCGGTCAGACGGCTGTCCTCGCTCCGCTGCAAACGAATGACAGCGCTAACGACGTGCCAACCCACGCAATTGACGCCTTTAGCCCAGCCTATAACGCAGGTGATGACGCTACATGTGAAAGCGATGACTCACGTGGTGTGCTGCGGCCACAAGGCGATGCTTGCGACATAGGGGCCTATGAAGCGCTGATTATCGAACCGTTCGTACAGGTCAATCAGCCCATAGAGACCAGCCCAATCAACGGCGAGGATAACGTCGCGCCGACCCGCGAGACTATTCTGCGCTTCGCTAAGCCGCTGGACGCCACAACGGTTACGTTAGATAACCTCGTGACGACGGTTCGTGGCCAGACGTTGCTGCCACGCATTAACCTATCGCCAGATCAGCGCGTGTTGACGCTCTTTTACAACGGCGCGGGCCTGCCCGATAGCAGCACAGTCAGCCTGACGCTGCAAAACCTACGCCATGCCGATAACACGCTGGTAGACCTGGACCAGGACGGCATAGGCGGTGGCGTGCTAACGCTCAGCTACACGACAGGCGGCATCACGGTTATCCCCAACACGCGGGTTTGTGGGCGTGTCTTCGCCAGTGAGCTTGACGAAAACGGCAGCGAGCTAGCGAGCAATCGCCCCTTGCAAGGCGTGCGTATTTCCGTCGATGGGCGCGAAGCCGAGTTGTTCACTGTAACGGATTTTGCGGGCAATTACTGCCTGGACCCGGCCCCGGTGGGCAAATTTTTCGTCCACATCGAAGGCAACACAGCATTAAACCCTGTGCCCGATGGCGCTTACTATCCGTCGGTTGGCAAGATGTGGGCTGGCATCCCTGGTGAAACCGTGACCAAGCCAGATACGTTCTTGCCATTGGTGCCAACGGGCACACTGCAACCCGTGAGCGCCACCGAGGAAACCGTGATTCAGATGTCACCCGCAGCACAAGCCGCCCACCCTGAACTAGCAGGCATCACCTTGCGCGTGCCAGCCAACAGCCTGTATGCCGATGACGGCACACGCGGCGGCAGCGTCGGCATTGCCCCTGTGAACCCAGACCGCCTGCCAGGGCCGTTGCCGGATGGCCTCAACCATCTGTTTGACATCACCGTGCAATCAGACGGGCCGACGAACTTCGACGTTCCAGCACCGATTTGCTTCCCTAATTTAGGAGATGCGCGCACAGGTGGCCCACTGGCACCGGGCGACAAGACCGCGCTGACCAGCTTCGATCATGATGTGGGTAGCTGGACCATCGTCGGCAGCATGACCGTCACCGCAGATGGTGCGCAGGTCTGCACTGACCCTGGCGTGGGCATCGTCGCCCCAGGTTGGCACGCGCCCTCTGGCTCATCTGCGGCGGAGGGGCCTGTCCCTAGCACTGGTGCAAATGGCGGCTCCGAACCCAACGCAGGCAGTTCCAGTAACCCGCGCTACCCCAAAAACCCGCAAGCGGACGAGTGCAAAAACCCCTGGGGGGACATCAGCCTGCGCAGCCTCATCAGCGAGATGCTCGGCTGTGCGAATAACTTCTTCTCGATGCTGCCAGCCGTGAAAAGCCTCATCAACGCCGCCATCGAGATCAACACAATCTACAACGAACTTCAGAAGATTTACGCCGATGTGCAAAGCGGACGCCGCAGTGCTGCGGATTTGCGGGCCGTCGTCAACACGCTACGTCGTTCATCTAGCGTTGCCAAGCAGACTATCGACGCCCTGAACCGGACGGCTAACCCCATCAACAAGCTGTCAGCGATTGCAGACTGCCTGAACCGAGGTACACGCCTACTAGACCCTGTTTGCAATGGCTACAACGATCAAGGCTCACAGTGTTTTGGCTTCTGGGAAGGGCTGCTGATGAAGGGCTATTGTAGTGTCGGGCATCCGTTGGTGCGGGCTGCCACAGAGGGCATTAGCCGCACACTTAAGGCGCTGTCGAACGGCATTGCGAACCTGGCGTTCACAGCAATTGATAACCTGTGTGATGCAATCCTGAAATCGCTCGATCAGACAGGCAGCGGTTCACAGGCGCTCAGCAGTGCACAGCAAGACGAGCTAGACGCTCTGATGCAGCAGCTATATGCCGAGCTAGATGGTTTGCTGGTGCCTGCGGGTGATCTACCCGACGAAGCAGCGCTCGAAAACGCCGTGATGGATTACCTCGCTGTGCTGGGTAATCTGGATTATATCGCTCAGGGGTACTACCCGAATGCTTACGTGCTGCTGCGCTATGGGGGCGGCCAACAACGCACACGCCTATCAGCAAGCGGCAACCTGAGAAGAGCAATCCTACCCCCAGATGTCCTTTATGATGTGCTGATCTTCGACCCGGTGAGTAACCAATGCGGCACGGGCGTTAATATGGCGGGACCATCCGGCAGCGGGGCGACCTTTGCGCCGCCACCCATGTCTGCATGTGACCCGCTGGATATGGATATGGACCAGCTCAGCGATCAGGCCGAGGACATCATCGGCACCGATCCCGGCAGGGCCGATAGCGATAACGACGGCATCAACGACGGGCCAGAGGTCTACCAGAATAGTGACCCGCTGGATGGAGCGTTGTTGCCGCTGAATGTGACCAACGTCGCGCCGCTACCCGGTGAACCACTGGACATCTGCATCAGCGATGATGTGGCCGTCGTCAGCTACAACACGAACGGCGTCAGCGGTGGTGTTGCGCTCTACAATGTGTTCATCAACGAAAACCCGGTGCTGATCGCCAACATCCCGACACCGGGCCAGGTCAATCGTCTGGCCTGTGCGGGGAATTTTGCCGCAGGCGCGGCGGGTAACGCTGGGCTGATGCTGATCGACTTCAGCAATCCGTTAAACGTTGATGCGACGTATGGATTGGGGCTGGGTGCGGGTGTGCTATCCGTCGCCGTAGATGATGGACAAGTGCTCGTTGGCATGAATAACGGCGCGTTGGTGCTGTTGAGCGCGGCGGACGCTGTCGAGCTAAGCCGCGTCAGTCTGGGCTTCGCGGTGATGCAGGACGTCGCCTTCGTGGGCGACCTGATCTATGTGCTGGACGGTAGCACGCTGCGCACGTTCAACCGCCTGCCAGATGAAATCGGCACGCAGGTAAACCAACTGAACCTCGGCGGCTTCTATCAGCGTATGTTGCTTGGCAACGGCTTCGGCGTCGTGCATAACAGCAATGCAGGCGTCGTCGCGCTGGACCTGAGCAACCCGCTCACACCAGTAATCCACTATACGGACAACAACGGCCCCTTCAATGGCCTGCGGCGGCACTTGCCCAACGGCACCGGCCTGACGCTCGGTGTCGATGCGGATGAATTGATCGTCTTCGACGAGACGACCATCGGCGCTGGCCTGCCCGCACCACTGCGCACATTCGTCTTACCCGGCACGGCCTCCGGCATGGGGCTTAGTCGCGGCATTGCCTACATCCCACTGGCGAACGCCAGCAGCGCCCCCGGCCAACCACAGCACCAGCTTGCCGTCGTCAACTATCTGGATTTTGACCGCGCTGGTAACGCGCCACAGGTCACGCTAGATACGAATATCAGCGGCAGCAGCGTCACAGAAAGCGAACGCTTGCGCTTATCGGCGCTGGTGCAGGACGATGTGCAGGTGCGTCAGGTGGAATTCTTCCTTGATGCGGAGCGCGTCGCCGTCGATACCAGCTTCCCGTTCGAGTATCGCTATCTCGCGCCTGTCGCTGGCAGCAACCAAACGGCCAGCATTGTGGTCAGCGACACAGGCGGCAACACCACCACCAGCGCCCCAATCAGCTACAGTAGCGGTGCCGATACCAGCCCGCCGACGGTCAATATCATCGCACCCGCACCCAACGACACACGTTACGGCAATGGTGCTGTCGGTGTGCTGGTAGACGTGACGGATAACATTGGCGTGGCTGCGCTGACCTTCAGCATCAACGGGCAAGTGGTGCCTTCGCAGCGCGTCGGGCTGGGCCGTTATGTGGTCGAGAGTGCCTTTGTGCAGGGCCAGACCTATGATCTGTCGCTGAACGTCCGCGATGTGAGCGGCAATCAGACCGATAGCAGCGTCGTGCCGTTTACCTTCGAGCCGCTTGTCGATGGGGGGCGCATCATGGGCACGCTACAGGGTGACGTGCTGCCTTTCAGCGCGAATGCAGGCGATGTGGTGTATCGACAAGGCGCAGGCGAGCTACGCACGCCGAGCGGCCTACGCATCATCGAAAGCCGTCGGCTAGAACTAGCAGAGACGGGCATTTACAGCCTGATCGTGGAGAACTTCTTCCAGAGCTATAGTGCCGAGATTAGCAGCGTCAGCGACGAAAACCTCAATATCAGCATCGGGGATAGCATCAGCGAAAACATGCCCGCAGCCGGAGCAGGCCGCATTGCTATGCTAGGCCAACACGATACCTACACCTTCGATGCTATAGCAGGTGACGCGATTTATCTGGATGTGCGCGACGACCCGCTGCCGGACGTGTCCTCTGCTGGCAATCTCAGTGTTGACATGGATTTCTTCGACCCCGCAGGCAACTTGATCGACACACTGACGCTTGGCACCGTGCCGTTTGCAAGCACAACGATCACGGGCCGCTATAACCTGGCGCAGACAGGCCGTTATACGCTGCTGGTGCGCCCAGTGGCAGGTTCAAGCGCGGACTTCGTTGGGACGTACAGCTTCGATGTGCGAGCGGTGACACAAGACGACAGCTTTAATATCAGCGTTGGCGACGAAATAGGGCCGGATGCGCCGCAGGTGGGCATGGGCAAGCTCGAAGAACCGGGGGCGACCGACAGTTACACCTTCACGCTGACACAAGAGACAGAAATTTTCGTGGATGGCATCGACGGCAGTGAGGGCAGCCTATGGTGGACACTGGAAAACAGCGCGGGTGGCCTGATCCACCAACAAACACTATTCCCAGCTTCCGGCGATGTCTATGATTTTGGTCGCTGGTCGCTGCCTGCCGAGACTTACACGCTGAAGGTCGGGCGAGCGGGCTACGCACAGCTTGAAGCCACCTATCGCTTCAAGCTGTGGTCACTGGTCGATCAGACGTTCAACATCAATCTCGGTGATACGGTGTCGCCAGGTGTGCCAGATGCACAGGCAGGCACCATTGATGTGCCGGGTGAAATACACAGCTATCTGTTCAGCGTCAGCGAGGCAACAACGGCGTTTTTGGATGTCCTGACCGATAGCCGGGTGCAGTCAACTGGCGGCCTGAATTTCTGGTTAAAGCTGGAGATTGTGCGCCTGTCCGATGGCGCGGCGATCATACCCCAGTTCAGCATGACGGGTAATCCTGTCGGGAGCATCGACTTTGCGCCGGGCAGCTATGCGGTCAACGTGTTCAGCCGTGCGAATGAGGATATACGGACGGACTTCAGCTTCTCGCTGACACCGGATGCGCAGTGAAGCGGTGTGGTGCTACCGAGCAGTAAGCACGTAAATAGGATAAGGTCATACAGGAAAACCCAATGAGTGATACATCAATATTCTGCTGGCGGACGTGCAAAAGCGCGTCCGTGCATAGTATGCCATTGTGTAGGGGTAACCACTCAGGCCAGTCTGTGTGTGTCGCCACTGGCTAAAGCCAGCGGCTTCCGCAGAGCCAACCCCCCTGAAGGGGGCTATTGCACGCTGCATACAGCCTGCTTGAGCGGGCTTGTCCTTACCGGAGCCGGACGTTTTAACGTCTGGCGACTGAGCATGGGACACGTACCTGAGTCGTTACCTTTTTGCAGCCGGCCCTGCCGATGCCAACGACAGCAAGCGACCTGTCTGGGGCGGCTTCATCCCTTGACTGCGCCAGCGGTCAAGCCGGCTACAATGCGATTCTGGAAGAACAACACCAGCACCACCAGCGGAATCGTGACGACCATCGCCGCCGCCATAATCTCTGCAATCGGTTCCTGACGGGCGACCGCACCGCTGAATTGTGCGATGGCGACGGGTGCCGTCTGTGCAGAGGGTTCGGTGATCGTGAAGTTGAGCGCAAACAGGTATTCATTCCATGAGCGCACGAAGGCCAACAGCCCGGTTGTCACCAGCGCGGGGGCGGTCAACGGCAGCAGGATCAGGCGAAACGTCTGAAAGGGTGTGGCACCGTCCACAATAGCCGCCTGCTCGATTTCTGCGGGTAAGCCCCGGAAAAAGCTCGTCAGCACCCAGATAGTAAACGGCAGCGTGAACACCGGATACGTCAAAATCAGCGCGAAGGGCGTGCCGAATACACCAAATTCACGCACAACCGTATACAGGCCCGACAAAATCGAGATTTGCGGGAACATCGTCATCGAGAGCATGACGTACAGCAGCACCACGCGCCCCTTGAATTGCAAGCGGCCCAACGCATAGGCCGAAAACGCGCCAACGACCAGCGATAAAACCGTTGTCACCGTCGAGACGACGATGGAATTGCGCAGCGAATCCGTAAACGTGGAATCCCGGAAGACGTACTGATAGTTCTCGATAGTTGGGTTTTGCGGTAAATAGGACGCACGCTGGAACAATTCGCTTTCGGCCTTGAACGACGTATTCAGCGCCCAATAAAACGGGAACAGCGCATAAAAGGCCACCAGCGCAACAGCCCCATACAACAGCGCCTTTTGCAGCACGCTCGCGAGTTGATCGCGTCGGATGTTTGGCATGTCAATCTGTCTCCACGTTCAAAATGCGCACGTACAGGTAAGCGAAAATGCCGATCAGCACGAAGATAATCATGCTGACCGCCGAAGCGTAGCCATCCTGCTGATTGTTGACCAGCACCTCATAGTTGTAGGTGGCCACCGAAAGCTGCTGCCGCCCGAATAGCACGTTGAACAGGTCGAACATGCGCAGGGCATCCAGCATACGAAAGACCAGCGCTACCGCAATCGTCGGGCGCAGCAAAGGCAATGTGATGCTGAAGAAGCGCCGCACGCGGCTGGCACCATCCACCGAGGCGGCTTCATACAGGTCATTCGGGATGGTCTGTAGGCCCGCCAACAGCAGCAGCGCCATAAACGGCGAGGTCTTCCACACGTCAACGGCAATCGCCGCCGGAAGCTGTAAATTCGGATCGGAGAGCCACGCAATCGGCCCGTCAATCGCCCCAAGATCGAGCAGCACACGGTTGAAAATGCCCGCGCTGGTATCCTTCAGCATCAATTCCCATAAACGCGCAGAAATCACTGTCGGGATGGCCCAGGGGATGAGCATGACAGCCCGCATCAGGCCACGCCCCGCAAAATTTGAGTTGACGACCATCGCGATAAACAGCCCGATGACTAACTCCAACGACACCGAGACCACTGAAAAGACAATCGTCGTGGCCAAACCATCGAGGAAATCATCATCCAGGCCGCTCAGGGCCAGCGCTTGCTCGCCGCTCGGCAAGGGCACAAGCGCCGCTGTGCGATAGCCCTCTTCGAGTAGCGCCCGATCCAGCAAATTCCAGCGGATCGTACCGTCGTCACGTGTGCGGCATTCGCCCGTGTCGTCGTCTAGCCGACAGTTGATCGTATCAACGCGGATGCTGAGCAGGTTCGTGTAATTATCCAGCCCGACGAAGCTGGGCACATCGCTGCTACCGAAGCGCTTATCGGTCAGGCTGCGGATGAAGGTTTGCTCTAGCGGGCGCGCCGCCACCAGCACGAAAATCGTCAGGCTTGGTATCAGCAGATTCCAGGCCAGGCGCACTTGCGTGTTTTTCAGCGGCTCCTGGCCGTGAAATACGTTAAGCAGATTGCGATTCAGCCACCACCACGCAAACGCAAGCGGCGCGACAGCTAACAACGGCAAAATCACCGGCATAAAGAGCGGCAACGAGGCGCTAACGTCTGCATCGGCTAATGTGCGCGACACGCCCAGCAAATTAATCAGTGCCAGCGCCGCCGCGCCAATCGGCAACCACAACAGCGCAATACCCGCCCAACGCGCCGTCACAACCTCACCGTCGCGCAGCCGCAAGCCAAGCCGTATGAACACCACACCCGTCAGCAGCAGCAAGGCAGGCAGCACAATCCCGAATTGGCTGAGGAATGCCAGCAATAACGACGGCGCTGGCGCGTTGGGGTCGCCTTCTGGTGGTGACCAGGTGGTAACTTCGCGGATAATGGGGTCGTTGATGATGGTCAGCAGCAGGGCAGCAATGGCGCTGATGCCGAGCAGGATGAACAAGCCGCTGTATAGCTGTATGGCAGGATGTCGGCGGCCTTTTTGGGCTGGGGCATCTGTATGTGGTGGTGGCGCAGTGGTCATGGGAAAGAATCCGAATAATTTAAGACAATATATTTGCAGGGGAGACGTGTACCCCTACTTTTATTTTTACGACACGCGGGCAGATCATCCGCCTGCGTGTCGTAGGTGGGCGAGGGATGACCCCCGCCCGAAGATACAAAGGTTTATTCGTCTTCTAGCAGTTGCATCAGGTCCAGTTCAAGCAGTTCCAACGCGACATCGGCGTCTTCTTCGCCTGTCAGGATGCTGTGC
>DAOTTW010000425.1:0-5317 GCA_034437615.1 Anaerolineae bacterium
GTGCCTCGCGTGCCGGGATGATCTGCTTCAGCACCAGCACAGAGGGATGATCGTAGACTTCGAAGGTGCTGGCGACATAGCGCTGATAGGCTTCCAGCAGGCGCGTCCCTAATACCAGGTACACCCCCGCGAGCATCTCATAATCCGCCTGTGCCCCAGCCAACGACGTAAACACCTGCGGCAACGCATCCGGCAAGCCCCTATCGGGCTTCATGACGCGCAACTCCCACAAGCGGGTGCGTAAGCTCTGGCTATGGCGCATATCCTGCCAGATGTGCTCGGCTAGCGTGTGTTTGGCCTCCCAATTGCACACACCCGGCAACCACCCACCGAGCAAGCGCGCCATGTGCCACTCAAAGAACTGATAGCGCTTGAGCTTTTCGATTTGCCGTTTGGAGTTTTTAGCAGATTCCATGCGTTTTTTCTCTCATTCCTGTGCTTTTTTGTGCTTTGCTGTGCTTGTTGACATAGTATACCTTTACAGCATATTTGCATCAAAACCAATCAGCTTTTCCGCATGACGGAAAATAAGATTGACCTGCGGACATCTCTCGCTTATGCTACTTTTCAGTGATGGCAAACTAATACATGTTCGTTTTTCCAAATAAAGCCTTTTGACATGGTTGAAGTTGTTCAATCAATCCAACGTGCGTTCAAGCTACTAGAAGTGCTCGGCAATGCAGACGAACACCTCAGCATTACCGAGATTGCGCGGCATAGCGACCTGCCCCTCGCGACGACACACCGTTTGTTGAGCACGATGGCGTCGCTTGGTTACGTCGAAAAAAGCCCTGAGACGAACAAATACACGCTTGGCGTACGCATCTTACAATTGCGCGGTGCCGTCATCGAACAGCTTAACCTCGGTGTGCAGGCCATGCCTGTGATGAAAGCGCTGATGCACCGCGTTGGCGAAACCGTGCATCTGGCCGTCTACGATCAGGGCGAAATCGTCTACATCGAGCGCGTCGAGGGCTTGCAGACGCACGGCATGTATACGCGCATCGGCAAACGTGCCCCGGCGCATTGCACAGCACTCGGCAAGGCGATGATCGCGTTTTTGCCACAAAGCCTGTGGTATCACGATGTGGTCGAGCGTCGCGGCCTCAAGCACTTCTCCGATACGACGATCACAAGCATTGACGCCCTCTGCGACGAACTAGAGCGCATTCGGGTGCATGGCTACGCCATCGATAACGGCGAGACGGGTGAACCTGTGCGCTGTTGTGCCGCACCAATCCGCGATTACACCGGGCAGGTCGTGGCCGCAATTAGCATCTCTGGCCCGCAAAGCCGGGTGGCCCCTGCACGCATCGGTGAGCTAAGCGACTCGGTGTGTTGGGCAAGTGACTTGGTCTCGCGCAAGTTAGGGTTCTTCGATTGGAAGTAACCGCGATTTATAGCGGACTTCATAGCAAATACCTAAGCCAGATATGAGGAGGGCAAACCTGACGAAATACGCAAAGACTCTACACCTATCGGGACGTTTCTCGTCTTATCCACGAACAAGATTTGTTACAGGAGCATTTTTGATGAGCAAGAAGACATTTAGCCTGTTGGTGATATTGGCCTTGCTGCTGGGTGCGATCCCGGCGATGGCCCAGGACGCCGAAGCTGGTGGCGGTGGCACGCTGATCGGTGCCTTTGATATTGGCCCTGGTGGCGCGCCAGAAGTCCGCCCGTATATGGATACTGCTGGCCGCACATGGCTGCATAAAATCTGGACGCCGCTGGTAAGCTGGAACAGCGATCAGAGCGCTGTCGCGCCGCAACTGGCAACTGAATGGTCCGCCAACGAAGACTTTACCGTGTGGACCTTCAACCTGCGCGAAGGCGTGACCTGGCACGATGGCGAAGCGTTCACCGCCGACGATGTTGTGTTCTCTGCTAACCTGGCGCTGAACCCCGAAGCTGCTGTGCAATTCGCCAGCTTTTCGCAATTCCCACAGGAAAACCTGGTTGAGGTGCGCGCAGTGGACGACCTGACGGTTGAGATGGAATTTTCCGCCCCTGCCCCACGCCTGGAATTCGCCATGATTATGCTGTGGATTCTGCCAGAGCACGCATTGGCGGACCTTGACCCAGCAGATTACCAGATAACCGACTGGTTCTTCACCGAAGCCATCGGCACAGGCCCGTTTATGCACGATGAATACGAACCGGACCAGTTCTGGGCGCTCGTGCCCAACCCCAACTACTGGGAAGGCGCGCCGCGCCTGGACCGTCTGATTAACCGCTACTTCGAAGACGAAACTGCTGCGGTGCTGGCCCTGGAAAGTGGCGACATCGATTTCACTTATACCAGTGGCGATGTCGCGCTGCGTTTACAGGAAACAGGCAACTATCAGACCTTCTCAGGCCCATCGGGTGTGACCAACTACTACACGTTTAATCTGCGCAACGAAGCCTTCCAGGATGTGCGCGTGCGGCAAGCGTTCCTGTACTCCATTGACCGCGATGCCATTGTAGAGACCGTCTTCCAGGGCACACACGAAGTCGTGCCGTGCATCTCGCCGTTCCCGTCGATGTGGCCGGATGAATCCGAACTGATTGACTACTCGTACGACCCCGAACGCGCCCAGGGACTGCTGGCGGAAGCAGGCTACGACAGCAGCAGTAACTTTGAAGTCGTGACCTACTACGGCAGCCAGTTCGCGCTGGATGCGCTGGCCGCACAGCAATCCTTCCTCAGCCAGATCGGTGTGAACGTTACGCCGTTGGCGCAGGATGTGCCGACCTATAACAGCTACTACTACACGGGCGAAGGCTGGGACATCTCCTATCGTGGTGTGCTGGCAACCGTCGGTAACTTCCCCTTCAACTTCTATCAACCGGGTGGCTTCCCGGACCTGCCAGAAGATGAAACCCTGATCGGCGAGACGTTCCCCGAACTGATCGAACTGATTAACGCCGCACGTACCGAGGGCGACTTCGACACGTACCTCGGCCTGTTGCAAGACATCTGCGCCTTCCAGAACCAGAACGCGCTCGAAGGCTACATGTGGACCTCGACGCGCTTCGGCACAAGCTCTGACCGTCTGGTCGATTTTTACTGGTTCCCGTCTGGTGGTGGCGGCCCATACACGGATGACGCACACCTGTGGTCGGTCAGCGACTAGCACGCATTCGCAACGTCTCATGTAGGGGCGATGTATACGTCGCCCGCCTAACGACGCGGGCTGGATATATCCAGCCCCTACAACGCGAAAGTAACCGACAGGTTCAACGCATGTTACGTTATCTCGTTCGTCGCATCCTTGTATCCATTCCGGTCGTCTTTGCCATCACGCTTATCATCTTCACTTTGATGGAAATTGCCCCTGGTGACGTGGTGGATTTCTTCATCAGCCCAGAGGTACAGATGACGCAAGCAACAGAAGAAGCCCTGCGCGCCCGCTTCGGGCTGGACCAGCCCGCGCCCGTGCGCTACCTGAACTGGGTGGGCAACGCATTACAGGGCGAACTGGGCTTTCGCTTCACCGATGGCCGCCCCGTCTCAGAGGTCATCGGGCGACGGCTGGGCGCAAGCCTGCTGTTGATGGGCACGGCGCTGACTATAGGCTTTACAGTCGGTACTGCACTCGGCGTGTTTATCGGCTTGCGGCAATACTCCTTCTGGGATTTCTCGCTGACGGGTATCTCGTTCCTGGGCATCTCAACGCCCGCCTTCGTGACGGGCATCCTGGCGCTGTCGATCTTCTCGATTCAACTGGGCTGGTTCCCATCCGGCGGTATGCGACCCGTAGACAGCCAGCCGACATTCTGGACGACGGTGCATCATCTGGCCTTGCCCGCGCTGGCGCTCAGCCTGCAATACATCGCGACGTTTATGCGTTACATGCGCTTCAGCATGTTGGAGTTCGTGCATTCCGACCCGATCACAACCGCACGCAGTAAGGGCCTTACAGAGCGCCGTATAACCTGGCGACACACCGTACCCAACGCGATCTTGCCCGTGATTACAATGGTCGGCGTGACGGTGCCACGCCTGGTCGTGGGCGCTGTGTTCACCGAGACGATCTTTAGCTGGCCTGGGATGGGCACACTCTACTTAGATGCTGTGTTGGGGCGTGATGTGCCGTTGCTGATGGGCATGAACCTCGTAATCGCTGTTTTCGTACTGGGTGCCAATATCGTCGTTGACCTTGCCTATGCCTTTGTAGACCCTCGGATTCGCTATGAGTAGTTCCACACAGACAAAACCCGCATCATCTGCTTCGGTGGAGCGCCAGGTAGCCAAACTCGAAGCCGAAAAAGTGCGTCCATCGGGAAACCGCGTGCTGCGGCGCTTCCTGAAGCATCGGCTGGCACTGGTAGCCGTAGGTGTGCTCGTTTTAATCATGCTGTCGGCCTTATTCGCTGAGCTGCTGACACCCTACGCCTACGATGAAATCAACCTGAGAGCCGCAGGCGTCGCACCCAACGCCGAGCACCCTTTCGGCACAGACCGCATCGGGCGCGACGTCCTGAGCCGCACGCTGTATGGTGGGCGTGTGTCACTACTGGTCGGCGTCGGCGCGACGATGATTTCCACACTCGTCGGCACGATATTAGGGGCCGTTTCGGGCTATTATCGCGGGTGGATCGACAACGTTATCATGCGCGTTACCGACACCGTCATGACGTTCCCGCCTGTGATTATCATGCTGACTCTGGTCGCACTGTTGCCGCGCAGCGTCTGGAATATCGTTTTTATCATCGGCCTGCTGAGTTGGCCTGCCGTAGCGCGTCTGGTACGCGGGCAATTCATGACCATCCGCGAAGATGAATTTGTGACGGCTGCACGCGGCCTGGGTGCCAGCAATGCGCGTATCATTATCTTGCACATCCTGCCGAATGTGCTCGCACCGCTAATCGCCCTGATCACATTCAGCGTCGGCCTGGCGATCCTGACCGAAGCCGGGTTGAGCTTCCTGGGGTTGGGTGTGCCGCCGCCGACGCCAAGCTGGGGCAACATGCTGGAATCCGCCCGCAACCTGGACATCCTGCGCAACCTACCCTGGATGTGGGTGCCGCCTGCTGTGTTTACGGTGTTGACCGTGCTCTGTGTAAATTTCATCGGGGATGGCATCCGTGATGCAATTGACCCGCGACTGGTCCTATGATCTGATATAAGAAAGAGGGTTGTTTATATGCGTGGAAAGGACTTACGCGACAAACTGCGCACTGGTGAGCGCGTCTATGGCCTTAACGTCGAAGGGTATGGGCAACCACGCTGGCCGCGCTTCCTGGCTAATCTCAACGTGCTCGACTTCGTGTGGTTGGATACTGAACATGCGCCAAACAACCGCGAGACAGTCGCCTGGGCGCTACAGTG
>DAOTTW010000426.1:0-10587 GCA_034437615.1 Anaerolineae bacterium
GCCGCGCTCAACATCAGCTTCATCCAGGCCAAACTGCGCCAATTCTTCGAGCGGCAGATACAAGCGCCCGTTGCGCCAGTCCTCGCCTACATCGCGCAGGATGTTGGTCAATTGCAAGGCCACACCCAGGCGCACCGCATACGGCAACGCATCCGCACCCTGAAAGCCAACGATATGCATGGCCATCAAGCCAACGGTTGACGCAACGCCGTATGAGTATTCAGCCAATTCATCGAACGTCTGATAGCGTTGCTGACGCGCATCGCGCGCCACACCGTCGATGAGTTGCTGCGCATAACCACGCGGGATGTCAAAACGCATCTGTGCATCAGCCCACGCAAGGCACACAGGCTGATCTTGCACCGGGCATTCTGTCATAACAAGCTGCTGCCATTCGCGTAGCTCACTCACACCCTGTTCGCTGTCCTTAGCCGGGTCGTCAACGATGTCATCCGTGATGCGGCAGAAGGCGTACAGCGCACGCGCCGCCAAACGCTTATCACGCGGCAACAACGCCGACGCCAGATAAAACGTTTTGCTGTGTCGGCGCGTCATCACCTCACATACACGGTAAGCCTCGCGCAGGTCGCGGCTGTTTGTCTCAACGCGACCCTGCATACTCTGGCTATCAAGGGCTTCTTGCGCCGCCGTCAGCAAACGCACTTCCCAGGGTTGTTGTAGCAAACTCATTACGCTGGTTCTCGCACTTCTGGGGTTGGTTTTGATGAATAAGCGGTCTTTTTCGGTGCTGGGCCGATCAACTTCTCAGCGATGATCGAGCTTGACAGCACACCCGGTAACCCCGCGCCTGGATGCGTACCTGCCCCAACGAAGTAGAGGTTTTCAAAATCTTCAGAGCGGTTGTGCGGACGGAACCACGCCGATTGTGCCAGAATAGGCTGCACCGAGAAGGCCGACCCCATGCGGCTGTTCAACGTCCCCTTGAAGTGCAGCGGGTCAATGTAGTGCTCCGCAACGATATTTTCCTGCAAGTCCGGCAGGTAATTATCCTCAAGGAACTGCATAACGGCATCACGATACGGTTCTGCGGCCTGCGTCCAATCAATACCCGAACCGAGATGCGGCACCGGCGACAGCACATAAAAGGCTTCGTGCCCTTCCGGGGCTATGGACGGGTCGGTGATCGTCGGCATATGCAAATACAACGAGAAATCCTGCGCGAGGTGCTTCTTAGAGAAGATGTCATCCAGCAAGCCTCTGTAGCGCTCACTCAGGATAATGTTGTGGTGCGACAAGCCCTGATCGCGATACTGGCGCTTCGTGCCGAAGTAAATCACGAATAGCGACATGCTCTGGCGCATCAGGTTCATTTTCGTGCGCAGGTATAGGCTCTGTTTCTTCTTCGGGATCATGTTGTCGTACACGAAACCGACATCCGCGTTTGCCACAACATGATCCGCCTTATGGATCGTACCATCCTTCAGCACGACGCCAGTGGTGCGCTTGCCTTCTACCAGGATTTCGTCAACTTCGGCGTTGAGGTGGATGCCGCCGCCGAGTTCACGGAACAGCTTCTCCATACCGTCGACAATCGCGCCCGTGCCACCCATCGCGTAATGCACGCCCCATTCACGCTCAAGATAATGAATCATGGCATAAATCGAGGGCGAGTCAAACGGGTTACCGCCGATCAGCAACGGGTGAAACGAGAACACGCGCCGCAAGAATTCGTTCTTCACGAATTTCGACGCATACTGGTAGACGCTCAAATACGATTGCAGCCGCATCAGATCGGGCACGACGCGCAACATATCGCCAACAGACAGAAACGGCTGATCTGCCAATTCAACGAAGCCCTTGTCGAAGATGGCTTTCGTCGTGCGCATAAACGCCCGATAGCCCTCTTTGTCGCTTGGCTGCCACTTTTCGATCTGGCTCAGGATGAATTCTTCATCACCGTTGTAGCTGAACGCCTTACCGTTGTGGTCAAAAATCTTGTAGAAGGGGTCGCAGGGCACGAGTTCGAAGTAATCTTCGCGGCGCTTACCTGCGGTTGCCCAGATGTCGTCAAACATAAAGGGAGCCGTGATGACTGTCGGCCCGCCATCGAATTTAAACCCGTTAACGTCGTAAACATAGGCACGACCACCGAGCTTATCGCGCTTCTCAAAAATTTCGACATCGTGGCCCTTAGCGGCTAGCCGAATAGCTGCCCCTAAACCACCAAAACCGCTACCGATTACGATCACTTTCGACATTTTAACACACTTTCTTGTTGTACAGATACTTTTACAGTTATGCCTACATGCGCAAAGCACGGCATGAGGTAGGTATGAAAGTGCTATTAAACAGTATGCAACTGCATATAGGTCACCTGACCCACACTGCGAATAGCTCGCCACACATGGCTACAGGTCGAGGTCAATGCCCTCGCCCTTATCATACTGCGTAATGATGGCTTTCGCGATAGCAATCGGCTCTTTGGCATCATCTGGCATATTGATCGACACATGATCCCAGAAGCCCGTATCTACCGCGCCAGGTCGTACCAACGTGAAGTTCATGCGGCGGTTTTCTTTGCGCAGGATGTTTACCAATTCGGCCAGACCAGCCTTCGACACCGTATATGGCCCGAATTTCGGAAAGCGAATGTGATCGACATACGCGCCGATAAACGTCATGTGGCCGCCCTTCGGCATCAGCGGCAAACCGTGCAGCGCCGCCAGAAAAGCACCCGTCAGGTTAGAATCCACCGTCAAACGCCATTCATCCAGCGTCATCTTGTCCATCTTCTGAAAAACCAGCGTCCCCGCCGCAAACACAGCCAGGTTGATTTCGCCCGCCTCTTGTGCTGCGAAACGTGCGACCTCTTCAAAGCTTTGCTCAGAACTGGCCTCAAATTCGTAAACCGCATCCGCGACAGCCGGCACATTCTCCGTGCTGCGTGCCGCCGCATAGACCGACCAACCCGCTTCTTTCAATTCCGTCACAAGCGCCCGACCCATACCGCCGGAAGCGCCCCAAATCAGTGCATTCGGCATCGTTGCCCATCCCTGTAAGACTCACACACGTCAATCAATGCAGTCTTCAGTGTAAGCGGGGGCAGTAAGCACGGGGTAAAGTCGGTTTTAGGGCGTGATAAGCGTCAGGATGGCCACCTGTTAACCACTCAGAACGCTGTCAACTCACTTTTACGCTTGCCTCATGTCCGTGCATTACACTGCTTCGCACTTTGTTAAGGAGTTCATCGCAGATGGTGCCGCAATTCAGACAGCTTTTTCAAGGTGAAGAACATCAGGCATTTACGTGGAGTGGCAACGATCATGGTGTGGTGCTCGTACACGGTTTCCCTGGCACCCCAGCGGAAATGCATCCTCTGGCCATCATGATGCATGAAGCAGGCTGGACCGTGCAGGGTGTGCTGCTGCCCGGTTTCGGCGCGGAAATAGACACACTGGCCACACGCACAACCCAACACTGGGCCAGCGCAATCGACGCCGCCATCCGACAAACTGCCAAGCAATGCAAGCATGTGGTGCTTGTTGGCCTTTCGATGGGCGCTGCACTGGCGATACAGGCCACATCACGCCATGCCGATAAAATCAGTGCGCTCGTCCTATTAGCACCCTTCTGGCAGATCAAACACGTATTGTGGCATTCACTGCCCGTGTTACGCTTCGCGGTGCCACAGTTCAAGCCGTTTCAGCTTTTCAAGCCGGATTTCACCGACCCCGAAACACGCAAAGGCATTCGCACTTACCTACCCGAAGCCGATTTAGACGATCCCGACGTGCAACGGAGCATCCTTGATTTCGCCATCCCGACGCAGGTCATCAATCAGATTCGCATTGCGGGCAGCAATGGCCATAGTTGCGCACCACAGGTCAAAGCACCCACGCTGATTATCCAGGGCACAGAGGATGACCTCGTACAACCTGACCTGACCCGCGAACTGAGCAAACGCTTTTCCGGCATCGTCCGCTATACTGAAGTGTCGGGTGGCCATGACCTGCTCAACACGGAGAAAGCCGCGTGGCCAAACATCCAGCGCACACTACGCGAGTTCTTACACACGCATCAGTTAGGAAATACGTCATGGTAGGCTTCCTCAGCGAAAAGATGAATCCCGCCCTCTATCACGGTAAGGGGCGCAAGGCACCATTCTTCGAGGGTTGGTATTACAAGCTCGTCACTGCCGACGAGAAGCACCGCTATGCGTTTATCCCAGGTGTTTTCATCAACCAGGACGCGCAAAAAACGCATTCGTTCGTGCAGGTGCTCAACGGCGCAGAAGCCACAAGCACCTATCATCGCTTCAAGCGCTTCGAGGCCGCTGATGACCACTATCGCGTCGAAGTCGGGGATGGCAATAGCTTCTGGCTCGATGGCTTCAAGGTCAATATCGCAGACGAGCAAGCCAGCATTCAAGGCGAAATTCACCTGAAAGGCATGAAGCCCTGGCCCGTCACACCATTCTCACTGGGTTACATGGGCTGGTTGGGCTGGATACCGCAGCAGCAATGCTATCACGGTGTACTCAGCATGGACCATGAGCTAGCAGGCACGCTCACCATCAACGGCGAAACGATTGATTTCACGGGTGGGCGCGGCTACATGGAAAAGGATTGGGGTAAATCCTTCCCCAAAGGCTACATCTGGATGCAAAGCAACCACTTCGATACACCCGGCGTTTCGCTCACCGGCTCTATCGCCACTGTTCCGGCGCTGGGCAGCAATGCGACGGGCTTCGGCTATGGCCTGCTCTACGATGGTGAACTCTACAAGCTAGCGACCTACAACCGCTCAGCAGTTGATTATCTGACCGTCACCGATACCACCGTCGAGCTAGCCGTGTTCAACAGCAAGCACGAACTGCGCATCACAGCCAGTCGTGCCGATGGTGGCCTGCTCAAAGGCCCACAACTAGACGACATGAGCCAGCGCGTCGTTGAATCCATGTCCGCAACCGTCGAAGTACGCCTGAGCCGCCTGGACACCATGCGCCGCTACCCGATCTTTCATGGTGCAGGCCGTAATATGGCCCTGGAAGTCGTCGGTGATCTGAGCCGCATCAAAAAAACCAAAAAAGACACTGAAGCAGCACCACAATCGTAAACCGTCCACATATCCCAAAGCAGCTATGATAAATCGCGCTACTTTCACACGTTACCTACCCTACACACCCGAAGACCGCATCACCTACGCCCTCATTGCGGCCTGGGTACTGTCCATGATTACGTTGCCGATTGCCCGCTGGACGTTTGGCGACCAGGTTATCCCCATTGGCGTCAACCTCAGCACCGTGTTGCAGGCCTGCGCCGTGTTTTTCATCGTGCAGCAGCGTTGGGGCTTGCGGCGCACGGGCCTTGCTTTCGTGGTCGTCGCTATCGTCACCTGGGGCGCAGAAGTCATCGGCTCATCAACGGGCTTTCCCTTCGGCATCTACGAATACACGGACGTGTTGCAGCCGCAGGTCGCACATGTGCCGCTGCTGATTCCGGCAGCGTGGTTCATGCTGTTGCCGTCGTCCTGGGTGATGGCACAGCTTATCGTCGGTGAGAAGCGCCACACATGGCCGCAGCGCCTCGCGTTCGGTGGCGTCAGCGCTGTTGCACTCACGGCCTGGGATTTGTTCCTCGATCCACAGATGGTCAGTTGGAACTTCTGGCAATGGGCAGAGAACGGCGCATACTTCGGCATCCCGCTACAGAATTATTTCGGCTGGCTGCTCGTCGCTGCTATCGTGACCCTGCTCGTAAATCCAGCGCGTCTACCTATCTTCCCGTTAGTGCTGATATACGGCACGGTCTGCTGCTTGCAAACCATCGGGCAGGCGGTCTTCTGGGGTCAACCGGGTCCGGCGCTGTTCGGTTTCCTGGGTATGGGTGGCGTGATGCTGGTCGCGTATCTGCGTTGGCGTGCATCTGCTGGGGTCAAGTAACACGATGCTGCTTCTATGGGTCGCCATCACCTATTTTATCAGCAGCATCCCCTTTTCGGTGCTGATTGGTCGTGTGCTGCTTGGCGTCAACATCCGCGAATACGGCGATGGCAACCCCGGCGCAACCAACGTACTGCGTGCATCTGGTAATGTGCCCCTGTTTGTAATCTCTTTCCTGTTGGATGGCTTCAAAAGCCTGATTCCTGTTGCCATCGCACATTGGCTGGTCGGCATCACAGGCTATGACATCGTGCTGGTAGCGCTCGCGGGCATCCTCGGCCACTCGTTTTCGCTGTTTCTGGGCTTCAGTGGCGGTAAAGCCATCGCAGCCACATTCGGCGTCTGGGCAGCGCTTACAGTCTGGGAGGCACCGACATTTATGGGCTTACTACTGCTCTACTGGTATAAATCCGTTGAAGAGAGCAATTGGGCCGTTATCCTGATGCTGCTGAGTTTCCTGCTATATCTGCTGCTGACCATCAATGACAGCAGCCTGCTACAGCGCGCCGATAACCATCTGCTGCTGCTATGGGCAGGCACCTTCGCCATCCTGCTGTTCAAGCACCGCGACGGACTCGGCCAGTTGCCGACGCCGAAATATTGGTTGCCATTTATCCGCAAGCCGCAACAGGCGTAAAGCACACATGACCTATCTGCTTATCTTCATCACTTGCGCCCTGATCGTAATTGCAGGCATCAGCATCAGCAACGTCTTTCTGTTGCCACGCCTGCGCCGCACACGGGCCGCATACGAGCCGCCCTTCGTGTCGGTGTTGATTCCAGCACGCAACGAAGCCCACGTCATCGGGCGCACAGTCAAAGCGCTACTGGCACAGGATTGCAGCAACTTTGAGCTAATCGTGTTGGATGACGCCTCCGAGGATGGCACAGGCGAGGTTGCACGACAAGCAGGCGCGGGTGATAGCAGGCTGCGCGTGCTTCCGGGCGTGCCGTTACCATCTGGCTGGATTGGCAAAAGCTGGGCCTGTCACAATCTGTCGCAACACGCACGCGGCGACCTGCTGGTTTTCACAGATGCCGATGTCATCTGGCAACCGGAGGCACTCAGCGCTGTTGTGGAGCAGATGCAACGCACACAAGCGCACATGCTGACCGTCTGGCCGACGCAAACCACCAGCACCCCGGCAGAGCGCTTGATTGTGCCGCTGATGGCCTTCGCCATTATCGGCTATCTGCCTGTGATGCTGACGCACTACTCGCGCTTCAGCATCACCGCCGCAGCGAACGGGCAGTGCATGGCATGGCGGCGTGCAGCCTATCAGCGCGTCGGTGGCCATACAATCGTAGCCGCTAACGTGCTCGATGATGTGACGCTGGCCCGCGCCGCGAAAAGAGCCGGATTGCGCATCCGCATGTTCGATGGCAATCACCTGATCGGCTGCCGCATGTACGATGGCTGGTCTAGTGTGCGCGATGGCTTCGCAAAGAACATCTTAGCGGGCTATGGCAGCGTCCCGGCGTTGCTTGCGGGCACAGTCTTTCACCTGCTGACGTTTATCGCGCCCTGGTTCATGCTACTGCTGCCGGATTATCGCCTGTGGGCTGTGCTGCTGATTGCTGTTGGCGTGCTCGTGCGGATGCTGACGGCCAGCTACACACATCAACGCCTACTTGACGCGCTGTTCATGCCTATTTCGGTGCTGATGATGACCCGCATCGCCCTGCATTCGATCATGTGGCACTACACAGGCGGCCCACGCTGGAAGGGCCGCAGCCTGAAACAAGCATCAAGCAACGACCAAGCAAACACGCTACAGAATCCACAAGAGGACACCACATGGCTGAGCAACCCATCATCATCATCGGTGCAGGTATCGGGGGATTAAGCAGCGCCATACGCTTACAAGCCGCCGGACATCACGTAATTGTGCTAGAGAAAAACGCACTGGTCGGCGGCAAGATGTATCTGATGCAGCAAGACGGCTTTCACTTCGACACGGGGCCTTCTGTCATCACCATGCGCCACGTCTTTGAAGATTTATTTGCCGCAGCAGGCCGCAGGCTGGAGAATTATCTGACGCTGCTGCCCGCCGACCCCCTCACGCGCTATTTCTATCGCGATGGCACCGTGTTGGATGCCAGTAGCGATATGGGCACGATGGCGCAAGCCATTGCCGACATCGAACCGCGTGATGTTGAAGGCTACTTCTCGTATTTGGGCTATGCTGCACGCATCCACCGTATCACAGGGCCAGTGTTCATCTACGATCAGCCGCCAACGCTCAAGAGCTTTACCAAAGTCGCGCCGCCGGATTGGTTGAAGGCCGATACATTCCGCACGATGCAGGCTGCCATCCGCAGCCATGTAAAATCGCCCAAATTACGCCAGCTACTAGGCCGTTTCGCCACCTACGTCGGCGGCAGCCCCTACGATGCACCCGCCACGCTGAACGTCATTTCCCATGTGGAACTCGTCGGCGGCGTCTGGTACCCACAGGGCGGCATCTATCAAATTGCTCTCGCGCTAGAGAAGCTAGCCCATGAACTCGGCGTAGAAATCTGTACCGAGCACCCCGTCAGGCAGATCAACGTGCAAGCTGGCAGGGCCACAGGCGTCACACTAGAAGATGGCGCGGTGATGAATGCGAAGGCTGTCATCAGCAACGCCGATGTAACGACCACACTCAAACACATGATGCCAAAAGGCAGCGTCAAAGCCTCACGCTTACAACACCTGAGCAACTATGAGCCGTCATGCAGCGGTTTCGTGCTGCTGTTGGGCGTGGATAAAGAACACCCGCAACTCGCGCATCATAACGTGTTCTTCAGCGACGACTACAAAGCCGAATTCGCTGCAATCTTCAAGCAAGCTCTGCCACCCGACGACCCCACAATCTACGTGTCGATTTCATCCAAGACCGACGCAGACCATGCCCCGGCAGGCAGCGAAAACTGGTTCGTGCTGGTCAACGCGCCAGCCCTATCAGACGCATACGATTGGTCGCAGAACGCACAAGCCTATCGGGATCGCGTCCTGCGCATCCTGGCAGAAAAACACGGCATCGACATCCGCGACCACATCCGCACAGAGACCATCCTCACACCGCAGACTTTAGCGGATATGTCCGGCGCGTGGCGCGGTGCGCTCTATGGCCCATCAGCCAACAACCGCTTCACCGTCTTCATGCGACCCCACAACCGCAGCAAAGACGTTCGCGGCCTGTATTTCGCGGGTGGCACCACCCACCCCGGCGGTGGTGTGCCGATGGTCATGCTATCAGGCAAGGTCGCGGCAGATATGGTCCAGCATGATTTGCAGCACACACGCTAACTAAATCAGCATGAAAGCCTACTACACCGATCATTTCGTGTTGCCGCTACCACCTGAGCACCGCTTCCCGATGGCGAAATATGCGCAACTGCGGCAACGTATCATCAGTGAGAACGTGCTACCGCCAGAAAATTTGCTGGTGCCAGCCGCCGCCACCGACGCGCAATTGCTGCGCTGCCATGAGGCTGACTACCTGCAAAAAGTCGTCAATGGCACGCTGACGCGCAAAGAAATTCGGCGTATCGGCTTTCCCTGGTCACCCTACATGGTAGAGCGCTCGCGCCGCTCCACAGGTGCAACCGTCGCAGCAGCACGCACAGCCCTCACAGAAGGCATTTCAGCGAATCTAGCAGGCGGCACACACCACGCAGGGCGCGATCATGGCGAAGGCTACTGTGTGTTCAACGATGCGGCGGTAGCAGCCCGTGTGATGCAGGATGAAGGCCGCGTTCAGCGTGTGGTGATTATTGATTGTGACGTGCACCAGGGCAACGGCACCGCCGACATCTGCGGCAACGACCCGACCATCTTTACGCTATCCATACACGGCAAGCGCAACTTTCCGTTTCGCAAAATCTACGGCGACATGGACCTCGGCTTAGATGACAACACAGGCGATGACGAATACCTGGACATTCTGCAAATGGCGGTAGAGCGTGCGCTCTATCTCGCACGTGCTGATCTGGCTATCTACATCTCCGGCGCAGACCCCTTCATACACGACAAGCTCGGCAAGCTAGCGCTGACGAAAGCGGGCTTAGCGGCCCGTGACCGCCTGGTGCTGGAAATGTGTTACGCTGAGGGTATTCCTGTGGCGGTGGGGATGGGCGGCGGCTACGCCAAGCACATCCCCGATATTGTGGATATTCACCTGCAAACCATCAAAATCGCGGCTGAATTTGCGCAACGGGCGTTCAATCCGCAGGCATAGATGCCATCAGCAGCGTCATAGTGCCCTTCTGAACAATCTTATCTGCCTGGTTCATGATGCGCAGGTCTAACGTCACCACACCACCACCGAGCCGCTTAGCTTCTTTCTTCTCGCTGACCGTTAACTCAGCGCGGATGGTATCCCCGATGTAAACGGGCACGCTAAATTTCATCTCCAATCCACGAAAGCCCAGCACAGTGCGTTCCAGAATCCCAAGCTGATACGCCTGCCCCACTGCATAGCTCAGCGTCAGCATCCCGTGCGCCACACGTTGGCCCATAAACGACTCAGCCGCATAAACGGCGTCCGTGTGCATCGGGTTGAAATCACCCGTCAGCGCCGCAAACTGCACCAAATCTGCCTCGGTGATGGTGCGCCCCCGTGTAATTAGCTTCTGCCCGATCTCGAATTCTTCAAAGTACAGGCCACGCTGCAAACCATTTGCATCTGTTGGCATAAAAA
>DAOTTW010000427.1:0-31647 GCA_034437615.1 Anaerolineae bacterium
GATGAGCAGCACAAGTGGCTGCTTGAAGCTATTGATAGCCGCAATCAAGCGCTCTGGTGCGGTTGCGATGCTATCGTTGACGTATAGCACATCATTCAGCGTGCGCACGCTTTCCAGGCGGTGCGGCACAGGCTTAAAGCTGCGCACGGCGTCCGCGATGGTCTCCGGTGCAATGCCGGGGCGGTCAATCGCCAGGCCCAATGACCCCGCAATCGCGCAAGCGGCCAGCACATTGTAGACGTTATGCTCGCCAAGCAGCGGGATTTCATCGCGGCCTAGCAGCACATGCGGCACATAATCAAAGCTGGCTGCACCGATCAACACAAGGCGCTCGCCTGCCATAAATGCGCCATTTGTGACCATCTGCCGCATACTGAACTCCACCAGTTCACCCTGTACGTTATCTGAGAGGCGGCTGGCGTTGCTGTCGTCCATATTCAGGATCGTAATGCCACCGCGCTGATAACGCATGATGTTCGCTTTGGCAGCGATGTAGCGCTCCATCGACTTATGGCGGTCCAGGTGATTCGGCGTGATATTCAAGATGGCGGCGATATGCGGGCTGCTCTCCATCAGTTCTAGCTGGAAGCTGGATAGCTCCATCACGACGATGTGCTCTTTGTCGATGTCTTTCAGGTTATCCAGCAGCACATCACCCGTGTTGCCCCCGACCCAGGTCGTATAGCCCGCCTGCTTGATGATTTCACCCACAAGCAGCGTCGTGGTGGTCTTACCCGCGCTACCCGTAATGCCAATCACAGGCGCGGGGCAGCGCTCTAGGAAAAGCTGCGCGTCGTTGGTCAGTGGAATTTCATTGCTGACGGCTTTTTGCAGCATGGGCAGGTCCAGCGGCACCCCCCCGGATACGCAGATCAGGTCGATGCCTTTCAGAGCGCTATTCGGGTGGCGTCCGAGGATGAACTGTATGCCGGGATAATCGCTGCGGTTGAACTTTAGGTCCTGGGCGGTGCGGCTGTCGTTGACGACGACGGACGCGCCCACTGTCGGCAGCCAACGCGCCAATGCGCGCCCCTGCCGACCAAAGCCGACAACCAGCACTTTTTTGTTATTTAACGAATCTGCCATCGTGCTCGGTCAGTAACTCTCACTCGGTAACATAAGGATGTTTGCGTCACATCAGGGAAACACATGTATCTCCCGACGTAATTTTGCCTGGTACAACGCGGCTGCGCTGCTGATTAAATTGTTTCGCCTACAATAGCGACCATTTTAGCAGAGGGCAGGCAAAATTACAGCAGGGCAAGCGCAACGCCGATCATCGCGCTCAGCAGCCCCACCAGCCAGAAGCGTTGTACGACCTGCGTTTCGCTCCAGCCACTCAGTTCAAAGTGATGATGAATGGGCGCACGCCGGAAGGGGCGGATGTCTTCACCGAGGTAGCGGCGGCTGAGCTTAGCCGAGGCGACCTGTAGAATCACGCTGAGCGTCTCGGTCACAGGCACAATTGCGATGATGGGCAGCAGCAGCCATTCACCCGTCATCACCGCCACCGTGCCCAGCGTCGCCCCAAGCGCCAGCGACCCTGTATCGCCCATGAAAAGCTGCGCCGGGTGCGCGTTATACCACAGGAAGGCGAAGCACGCGCCCACCATGATAAAACACAACTGCACCAGGAAAATTTGCCCTTGCAAGAAGGCGATCACGCCGTAGGCGGCAAAGGCGCTGGCCGTGATGATACCGGCTAGCCCATCCAGGCCATCCGTCAGGTTGAGCGCGTTCGACATGCCCACAATGACGAACGTCGTAATCAGCATAAAGACCAGCGGCGGCAAGGGCAGCACACCCGACAACAGCGGCAGTTGCATGGCGTTGGCGAACTGAAAGCCACCGTTATACTGTGAGAGCACAAAAGCCGTCACGCCTGCGAGCAGCACTTGACCGAAGAACTTCGCACGCGGCGAGAGACCCTCACCGAGCTTGCCACGTGACATCTGAATGCCTTCCCAATCATCGACCAGGCCCAGCAAGGCGAAGCCCACCAGCACGAACAGCGGCAAGAGGATGCTGGCCCCTTGCCCCATCAGCATAATGTTAGAGATATTCAGCGCCAGCGTAATCAACAACACGGGCAGGATAATCATGATGCCGCCCATTGTTGGCGTGCCGATCTTCTTCTCGTGCGTATCCAGCAGTTCGGCGCGTACCTGCTTGCCGATCTTCAGCCGCTTGAGAACCTCTACGAATGGCCCGCCCCAGATCACGCCCAGCAAGAACGTCACCCCGCCGACGGTCAGCGCCAATGGCAATTGTGTGCCCATGAAATGCGTCCTCTATTATGTGCTTTTCTACTCGGATACCTGGCAACATCCGATAAAAACAGTTCGTCCATATTTCGGCTCAGGCGTCGCCGCCCTGCGCTTGCAGGTTCAGCCGGATGGCATCGGTTGGGATGTCCATCAGGATCACGAGCCGTTCTACCAGTTGCCGGAAGACAGGCGCGGCCACGATACCGCCCCAGTAATCATCGGGCCGATCCAGCTTAACCAGAATCGACACAACGGGGTCATCCGCAGGCAAAAAGCCCACAAACGTCGTGATGGTCGTGTTCGGCCCTTCCTGATAGCCCGTCGGCCCTGGTATTTGCGCGGTGCCCGTCTTGCCTGCGATGCTGTAGCCCTCAAGCCGTGCCAGCGTCGCGCCCTCTTCCACAACGCGCACCATCATATCGGCCACCTGTCGGGCTGTCTCTGGTGATACGGCACGGCGCACATTCCGATCAGCCTCAAAGACCTCATCACCATCCACAATCTGACGCACCACACGCGGTTGATGCATCAGGCCCCTGTTGGCGATGGCAGAAATCGCGCTGATAAGTTGCATGGGCGTGGTCGAAACGCCTTGCCCGAAGCTATTGGTGGCCAGGTCGCTCTCGCTCCATTCTGGGTCGATGCCCTGCACCTTCAGCAACCCGGCGGATTCGTTGGGTAGGTCGATGCCGGTGCGCTGGCCGATGCCGAAAGCACGCACCATCTGATAAAAGTCGTCCGGCCCCATCTCCAGCGCGATTTCTGCTGCACCGACGTTGTAGGACTGCACCAGCACCTCGGTTGTATCCACGATGCCATGTGCGCCTCGGTCCCAGTTTTGAATCGTCACACCGCCCACATCCAGCGATCCCTGATCGTTATAGGTCCAGGCGCGGTCAATCGAGCCTTTTTCCAGCGCGGATGCAACTGTGAACAGCTTAAAGACGGACCCCGGTTCATACACAGCACTGACCGCCGGATTATTGAGCAGGCGTTCCTGGGCTTCGATGAAGTTATTCGGGTCGAAGGTGGGGCGGCTGGCCAGCGCCAGCACATCGCCGTTGCGTGGGTCCATGATGATGATCGTGCCGCCCGTTGAACCTGTGTCCTCGATCGCGTTTTCTAGCGTGGTTTCGGCCAAAAATTGCAGATCGCGGTCAATGGTCAGCACGACATTCATGCCGCGCCGTTCTTCGGTGTCATCCACAGGCGGCGAAAACGGAATCGTGCTGAATTCCTGGTCAATCACGCGGCCTGCTAGCTGATCGTTATAGCTGCTTTCGACGCCCATTGCACCCGTTTGGCCGCGTTCTGCATCGCCTTCAATCACAAAGCCGAGTGTTTGCGCCGCCAGCAAGCCCTGCGGATAAAAGCGGTTGGGGCGTGGCTCGATGGTAATAGCGATTGTATCCAGCACCTCATTATCGAGGATTTGCTGGCCCGCGCTGGCTGATACGGGGCTGGCAATCAGCACCCAGGGCGCGGTGTTATTCGCGATGCGGTTATAAATGGCGAATTCGTCCATGTTCAGGATCGCACCGAGTTCGGTGGCCAGGGTACGCGGTTGTGCAACCAGATTCGGGCTGATGCCGATAGAATATTGGATCGTGTTGTAGGCGAGTAGGTGGCCGCTGCGGTCGTAGATCAAGCCACGTTCGGCGGGCAGGCGGCGCACCGAGTTCGTGTTGGCCGCGCCGCGGATGCGAAATTCGCGCTCGACATCCGGCGAGAAGAACTGATAACGCGCCAACGATGCAATCAGCACAATTGTCATGATAATCATCATGCCGACGATTACGGGCAGGCGGCGGTTGACCATCTCTTGTTGTGGGGATAAATCGTGTGTCGCCATGTTTAGGCCGCTTTCGGGAGGGTCGTGACCCTCCCCTACAAGATCAATCGAAATGGATACAGTAGCCTAGTTCGTCTGCTGGCCAAAGGTCTCGAATTGGCGGCGCAGGTCGTCAAGCTGATTTTCCAGCCAGCCGCTAAAGGTCGCTTCATAGGGCGGTTGCATCGTACTTTCGTCAGCGATGAGGCTATCCATGCGCTCAACCTGCGTCGTCTGCTCTAATGGGATGACGGTCTCGTTGCGGTTGGGATTATAGCCATTTACCACAATGTATTCGATGTCGGCGGCTGTCGCCTGGCGAAAACCCAGTTCTTCAGCGCGGCTCAGCAAGCGCGGCAACGTCTGCAAATTAGCGATTTCGGCACGCAATTGCTCGTTGGTGAATTCCAGACGGTCGCGCTGCTCCAGCAAATCCTCAATTTGGCGGTTGGTGGTCGCGTAGGATGCCACCTGTGATAGATAGATGCCACCGAAAATCAGCGTCAGGATTACGCCCAGGATCAGCAGCGTGGTGGCCTGCCGTTGGGCGTTCCATCCGGTTTGTTGTAGGGCGTGGCGCATCCAATTTTGAGACATGGTAAACCTCTTAGCTTGTCAGCAGGTCAGCGTGTCCCTACAGCCTAGATTATCTCTTTGGTGTAGAACTATCATAATTTTTCCACAATGCGTAACTTCGCGCTGCGGCTGCGCGGATTGCGTGCGATTTCGTCCTCAGTCGGCAGGATCGGTTTACGATTCACAAGCTGCACCTGTGCGGCCTTCTCACCAATAGAAGCCATCCCCGGCGGCGCTTCGAGAGCCGTGCTAGCGTGCTTAAAATGCTGCTTCACGAGGCGGTCTTCCAGGCTATGAAACGTAATCACCGCCAAGCGTCCGCCTGATTTTAGCATATCAATAGCAACAGGTAGAACGGCTTCCAGCGTACCGAGTTCGTCATTGACCGCAATTCGCAACGCCTGAAAGACGCGAGTGGCCGGGTGGATGCCTTTTGAGCCTCTTTTTTCTCTTTGCGGTGTGGCTTCGTCAATTAATGCGGCGAGTTGTCCGGTGGTGTTGATGGGGCGTTGCTGGGCGATGAACTTCGCAATGCGACGGCTGTGCTTTTCCTCGCCATAGCGATAAAAAATATTGGCCAGCGCTTTTTCCTCCCAGGTGTTGATGATTTCGGCGGCGGTTGGGGCATCATCGTTCGTGGGATCAAAGCGCATATCGAGCGGCGCATCATAACGAAAGGCAAAGCCGCGCTCTGCTGTGTCAAATTGCATGGAGGATACGCCCAGGTCGAGTGCAATGCCGTCTATGCTGCCTGCTGGCCAACCGTGCGCGTTAGCGTGGGTTTGCATCTCGGCATAACTGGCGTGCGTGATGTGTGCCCGATCCGCATAATCCGATAAAGTAGCCCGAGCTATCGCGATAGCGTGCAGGTCCAGGTCAAAGGCCAGCACACGGGCGTTGCTGTGTTGCAGCAGGGCGCGGCTGTGCCCACCTGCGCCCAATGTGCCGTCAATCAAGCGCTGTATACGGCTTTTGCGCTCATCTGGCAGCAGTGCGGCGACGATTTCATCCTGCAAAACCGCTATATGAGGTGTCTCTGTCATGGGCTGTAAATCATGGCGGTTTGCTTTGTGGTCAGGCTTCGCGTAGGGCTTCGATGCACACCCAGTCACCCTGCTGATGGCGCTCGGTGGCGATTAGACCGGTCTGGCGCAGCGCAGCCTCTACAGCGTCAACTTGTTCTGCGATGATGCCGCTAAAGATAGCGCGTCCACCGGGGCGAACGGTCTGGCCAAGCCCCTGCGCACACATGCCAATAATCACCCGCGCCAAGATGTTCACCACGATCAGATCAAAGCGGCGTGATGAATGCAGGACGTTTTCCAGGCTACCCGTCTGCGCGGTGATTTTGTCTGCGGTGTGGTTTTGGGCGGCGTTCTCCTGCGTCGTCTGTACAGCAATGCTGTCAATATCCAGCGCGAGAATGTGTGCCGCGCCGAGTTTGGCTGCCAGAATGCTCAGCACACCGCTACCACAGCCCAAATCCAGCACTTGAATACCGTGTGTGATGCGCCGCTCTAATGCTTCCATGCATAGCTGTGTGGTGGGGTGCGTGCCCGTGCCGAAGGCCATGCCGGGGTCCAGGCTGATAACGATGTCGTCCGGTTCCGGTTGCACGTCCAGCCATTGCGGATGAATCAGCAGGCGTTGGCCGAGCCGCACAGGGTGATAATGCGCTTTCCAGGCGTTCGCCCAGTCTGCTTCGTCCACCACGCCGAAAATCGGCTCTGGCATGGGGTACAGCATGTTCATGTAGCGCAACGCTTGCCTGATGCCCTCGCGGGTTTGCGCCGTGCTTTCATCATCCTCATGCAGGAAGTAACCGCGCACAATCAGCGTTTCGGGCGCGGGGACCTGCCCTTCATCCCATTTATCCGGCTCGATGTCCGCTTGTTCGACGGCCACACCCTGATAACACCAGCGCTGCAATTCTTGCGCGACAGCTTCGGCGGCTTCGCCATCCAGCGTCAGTGAGACTTCAATCCAAGTCGTTGTTTTATTCGCCACCGAAGAAATCCATCACCCGATCAAAAAAGCCGCGCCCGTTGCTCTGTGGGTGCACTTCCTTGCCGAAGGTGTTGGCCAGCTTCTCGAAGAGTTCGCGCTGTTCTTCGGTCAGCTTAGAGGGCACTTCGACGCTGACGTACACCATTTGGTCGCCGCGTCCGGCGCTGGTACCGTCCGTGCGCAATTTCGGCACGCCCTTGCCGCGCAATCTGAACACCTTGCCCGTCTGCGTGCCCGGTGGGATGACCACATCAACCTCGCCGTCAATCGTCGGCACCTGGACCTTATCGCCCAGCGTGGCCTGTGCCACATTCAAGCTGACATCCAGAATAATGTCGCTATCGCGGCGCTTGAAATACTCGTGCTCTTTCACGTGGATGACAACGAACAGATCGCCATCCCGTGCACCGGGTTCGCCCGCATCGCCTTCACCGCGTAGCTGCATCCGCAGGCCATCATGCACACCTGCTGGCACCTTCACGCTGAGTGTGGCTTTACGGCGGCGGCGGCCACTGCCATCGCAGTTGGTGCAGGGGTCGTCTATAATCGTGCCCTTGCCACCGCAGCGTGGGCAAGCGCTTGCGCGTACCACCGTACCGATAAATGATTGCTGCACGCGCCGGATCTCACCAGAGCCGTTGCATTCCGGGCAGGTGACGGGCCTGGAGCCTTCACGCGCACCGGAGCCATCGCACACATCGCAGATTTCCAGCCGGAAGAACTCGATCTCTTTTTCCGCGCCGAAGGCTGCCTCCTCAAAGGAGATGGTCACGTCATGGCGGATGTCACCACCGCGCCGGGGGCCGCGTTGGGTCGCGCCAGAGCGCCCCATATTGTTGAAGAACGTCTCGAAGATTTCCTCGAAGCCGCCGAAGCCGCTCGCGCCGTAGCCACCCGCGCCGGCTGCGCCACCCTGTACACCTGCATGGCCGAAGCGGTCATAGCGGGCACGCTTCTCGTCGTCGGATAGCACCTCGTAGGCTTCGTTAATCTCTTTGAAGCGCGTTTCAGCCCCTTCTTCTCTGTTGATGTCCGGGTGATATTCGCGTGCTAAGCTCCGAAAGGCTTTCTTGATTTCGTCCTTGCTTGCACCGCGCTGGATGCCTAGCACTTCATAGTAATCTCTTGGCATGGTAGAAGCCTATTGATCTCGCGTTATGCTCTGACTGTGGTTGGCGTGTGCAGTGAAAGATCTATTGCGATATTGCTTGGCGCATAGAGGGCGCATCACCTGCGCCCCCGTCAGTCATCAATTATGCCGTGTTTGTGCCGGAATTGTCTTTAGGTTTCGGTGAATTCCGCGTCAATCACGTCTTCGTCGTCGCCCTTGTTCTTGCTGGCATTGCCGGATGCGTTGGCATCGCCGTTCGCTGCCCCACCGGGCGCGGCTTGGCCAGCCCCATCCTGATACATCTGCGCACCAAGCGTTTGCAGGTGTTGGTTGAGGTCGTCGGTGGCGTCACGGATGGCGCTGATGTCCTCGCCATCTTTGACCTGCTTCAGCGCGTCGATTTTTTCCTGGGCTTGCTGCTTGGGTTCATCCGGCAGCTTATCGCCATATTCACGCAGGAATTTCTCGGCGTTGAAAACAGTGCTCTCAGCCTGATTCTTGACCTCGACACTTTCCTTGCGCCTGGAATCCTCAGAGGCATACTGTTCGGCCTCGTCCACCATACGCTCGACCTCGTCATCCGATAGGCCGCTGCTGGCCGTGATCGTGATGCGCTGTTCCTTGCCTGTGGCTTTGTCGCGGGCGCTCACGTTCAGGATGCCGTTGGCGTCGATGTCGAACGCTACTTCAATCTGTGGGACGCCACGCGGCGCAGGCGGGATGCCATCGAGTATGAATTTACCCAGCGATTTATTGTCAGCGGCCATCGGGCGCTCGCCTTGTACGACGTGGATTTCCACCTGATTCTGGTTATCCGTCGCGGTAGAAAACGTCTGGCCCTTCTGGATGGGGATCGTCGTGTTGCGCTCGATCAGCGGTGTGGCCACCCCACCAAGCGTCTCAACGCTCAGCGTCAGCGGCGTTACATCTAGCAGCAGAATATCCTTCATCTCGCCACCGAGCACACCCGCCTGGATCGCAGCGCCGAGCGCCACAACTTCATCGGGGTTGACGCCCTTTGTCGGCTCCTTGCCGAAGAAACCTTTAACGGCTTCCTGGATGGCGGGCATACGAGTCATACCACCGACCAGCAGCACCGCGTCCACCTGGCCAGACTCGATCTTCGCATCCTTTAGCGCCTTCTTGCAGGGGTCGATTGAACGCTGAATGAGATCATCGACCAGGCTTTCCAGCTTGGCGCGGCTCAGCGCTACGTTCAGGTGCTTCGGCCCGGTCTGGTCGGCGGTGATGAAAGGCAGGTTAATATCCGCACTGAGCGCACTGGATAGCTCGATCTTGGCTTTTTCGGCGGCTTCCTTCAGGCGTTGCAGCGCTTGGCGGTCCTGGCGCAGGTCGATGCTGTTTTCCCGTTGGAATTCGTCGGCCAGCCAGTCAATGATGCGCTCATCGAAGTTATCACCACCGAGATAGGTGTCGCCGTTGGTGCTCTTGACCTCAAACACACCTTCGGCAATCTCAAGGATCGTAATATCGAAGGTGCCACCACCGAGGTCATACACAGCAACCGTGCCATCGCGACGATCACCCAGGCCGTAAGCCAGTGAGGAGGCCGTCGGCTCATTGATGATGCGCAACACTTCCAGACCGGCAATTTTGCCTGCGTTCTTGGTGGCGTTACGCTGTGTATCGTTGAAATAGGCCGGGACTGTAATCACAGCCTGGTCAACCGTTTCGCCTAGATAGGCTTCGGCGTCTGCTTTGATCTTTTGCAGGATCATTGCAGAAATTTCCGGTGGGCTGTAATCGCGTCCGCCCATCTTGATGCGAACGTCGCCATTTGCGGCCTTCGTCACCTGATAGGGCACGGATTTCAGCGCGTCTTGCACAGGTCCGTCATTAAAGAGGCGGCCCATGAAGCGCTTGGCTGAGGAAATGGTGTTTTCCGGGTTTACGACAGCCTGATTGCGTGCGACACGCCCGACGAGGCGTTCTTCGCCCTTCATGGCCACAACGGACGGAATCAGATTGCTGCCTTCTGATGATGGAATGACCGTTGGTTGACCGCCCTCAATGACTGCAACAACGGAGTTGGTCGTACCGAGATCGATGCCGATAATGCGTCCCATAAGTGCTTACCGTTCTCCTGATCGTAAAGCGTGAAAAATGCTTGTTGACAGTTTAGCTTGCGACCCGCACCAACGCCGGACGCAAGAGATAATCGCCGCTGATGTAACCCTTACGCAGCGTAGCCGTGACGTGTTCGCTTGCATATTCGCTGCTGCTATCCATACCGATTGCTTCGTGCAAACGCGGGTCGAAGCGCTGGCCAACGGGGTCGATTGTCTCCACGTTGTACTTTTGCAGCAGCTTCTCGAAACTTTTCAGGATGGACGCGGTGCCGCCGACCCAGGGGTTGCCTTGCAGGTCTTCGGGCACGTTTTGCAGTGCCAGCTCGAAGTCGTCAATAATCGGCAGCACGTCGGTGAGCACATCGGTGGCGGCGCGTTCACGCATCACCTTTGCATCGCGGTCAATGCGGCGCTTGTAATTGGCGAACTCAGCGCGTGCACGTTGCCAGCCTTCAAGGTTGATCTGTGCTTGCTTCTCTAGCTCTGCGATATGCGCTTGCACAGCAGCAAGGTCTGCATCTGGTGTTGCTACGCCCTCCGGCTGTGTGGCTGCTGGCTTTGCCTCTGGCTGTGCACCATTGTCGATTGCATCAGGTGCTTTGGCTGCTGCTGGCGCGTCGTTTGCAGCCGCCTGGGTCGGAGCCTGTTCTGCATCCGCCGGGGGTGTTGTGTGCGCCGCTTGCGCTGTTTGCTCAGCATTAGCGGCATCTGTTGCATCTGTAGCATTCGTAGCAGTGGAGAGTGGCTCATCCTCAGGCGTCGTGGCTTGGCTCTGGATGTCGTCCTGGGTTGGCGTTGTCTCTTTGCTCATGTATGTACTTCTCCAACATGACGCATGACGTGTAATAACATAAACGGGAGGTCACGAGGCGCAAATAAAGCGTTAAAACGTATGATGTGGCTTGTTTGCTCAGGTGGACCCGATAAATCGAACAACAAACTGACGTAAGCAGTTCATGAATTCATTGCCACAGTGTAGCGGAGCATTTATAGATTTATGTTAGCAAACTGTGCGATAAACGCATAAATTCAATCAGAAAATGGCCGCTTGGCCCCTGGCGTGGGTCGCTAATCGGCCCGTGTGGGGCTAACGGGTGTCATTGGGTGTAATATCACCAGTTGGGTCGTCGGCTTGTGATGCGGCATCCTGCGCTGTGTGTGGCGGCGTCCCGCCGGCTGCTGCCGGGTTGTCGCTGTTATACAAGTCGTGCAGGCGCTCCGTCATCAGGCCAGAGACGTGCCGCACGGTGCTGATAGCGCGGCCATAATCCATATGCGGCGGGCCAAGAACGCCCAGCGTGCCAGCCATGCGCCCAGGGATACCGTAACGGCTGAGCACCATGCTTAGGCGGCTCAGTTCTTCCCAGCGGTCATCACCGGCGATAATCACCTGCACGTCTTCGTTTTCGTTCAGTAGCGGGCGCAGCACCTCATTGAGAATCCACTCTAAGAAGGGGCGTTCTTCATAGACGCGCACGGCTTGCTGTGCGCCCGCTGCATCCGGGAAGGTGTTGATAATCTCGCTGAGGCCATCGCGATAGATGACGGGCACATGCTGACGCAGCGATTGCTCGACCAGTTCGGCGGCGATGTCCACGATTTCACGCTCCAGGAAGCTATCCAGGTGACGTGTCTTCACGCGCATCTGATTGGCGTTCAGGCCGCCACATAGCTCATTGATGCGTTCTGCGATGTCGCTCAGGCTGTGTTGTGTCACGACTTCAGCCAGGCTCAACATGCGCTGCTGCACGATGCCACCTTCCAGCACCAGCACCATCAGCGCCAAACGCCCTTGAATGGCGATTAATTCTAAATGCTTGAAATAGGCTGTTTCGGTGGTCGGCGGCGTCACCAACGAGGCAATTTGCACCGTCCGCGCCAAAATCGTCGCGGCTTGCCGCATCCATTGCTCGATCATATTCGGCAGATCGTTGATGCGCGTGCTGATATGCTCACGTTCCAGCGTTGTCAGGCCGTCGCTACGTTTGATGAAGTCACGCACCACATACCGATAGCCCATCGCAGTCGGCACGCGCCCCGCTGACGTATGCGGCGATGTCAGATAGCCCATTTCTTCCAGGCGTGCCATCTCCATACGGATAGTCGCAGAGCTAATGCTCAGGTCGCTCTTGTCCAGCACATGCTTAGAGCTAATTGGCTCCGGTGAATGCGTGTAAGCGTGCACCACCAGCGATAGAATTTCTTCTTGTCGTTTGGTGAGTTCAGGATTTTCGATGCTGCCGTTGGGTGTCTCGTTGGGTTCTGTCATGGGCCGCCATGTGTCGCAACAAACGTACAATTTTATCATGCATCCATGCGCAAAAATAAAGCGCGAAGGCGCGAAGTGCACGAAGAAGCCTCTGTTAAGCCGACACTGTAGCACGCATCCAATAGATACGGATTAGCGCGGCCCTACATCATGTCAGGCGCACGATGCAGGTAAGACCAACCCCGGTGAGCGTGTCTGTTTGACAAGAAACAGGATTGATTGACAAAGCAACGAGACAACGAGACTCAGGAAGGACGCATAAGAATGGGCGCTAAGACCTTCGACGTAAACGAGGCCGAATGGCAGGATGAAGTGCTCGGCTCTGAAACACCTGTGCTGGTAGATTTTTGGGCGGAGTGGTGCGGCCCGTGCAAGATGATCGCGCCGATTGTGGACGAAATCGCAGCAGAATACGAGGGCAAGGTCCGTGTGGCCAAGCTCGACGCAGACACCAATCCAGAGGTGCTGACGCGCTACGGCATCATGGGCATCCCGACGCTGATTCTATTCAAGGGCGGCGAGGCCGTTGAGAAGATTCGCGGTTTCAAGCCGAAAGAACAAATTCTCAAGAAGCTGACGCCGCACTTCGGCTAAATGCGACCGCATCGCAAGTACGCCAGAGATGCTATCTCTCAAGCATGAGCATCTCTGGGGCACCCTGAAGGGTGTCCCAGCGGTTCAAGATGGTTATGCAGGGCCGCGCCCCCGCCGCGAAAAAACGCACGGCCACGCTACTGTGTGCTGCTAGCGCACTAGGATAAGAGGTCCGCCAGATCAAAATATTCCTGGTTGAGTGAACGCATCTGCGTCGTGACCTCGGATAGCTCTATCAAGCCCTGATCGCGCCCGGTGCGTGCCACCATCTTGCCCGACTCCCCGGCCAAAATCGCCTTGACTGCGGCCACACCCATGCGTGTCGCCAAGAGGCGATCAAAGGCTGTTGGGCTGCCGCCGCGCTGCGTGTGCCCCAGGATCGTCAGGCGAATCTCAAAGCCGACATGCTGATCGTTTAAATAATCAACCAGATCCGTCACCTTGTAGGGTGCGCCTTCTGCGATGACGGCAATAGCGTGCGCTTTGCCGATGACATAGGCATCTTCGATGCGTTTGGCGACATCTTCCATCGGGGTTTTTGTTTCGGGGATGATAATGACCTCTGCGCCACCGAGGATGCCGCCCATCAGCGCCAGATAACCGCAATTACGCCCCATGACTTCAATGATAAAAGCACGATTATGCGAGGTCGCTGTGTCGCGCAGGCGGTCCAGCGCGTCCAGAATCGTATTCAGCGCGGTATCCACGCCGATGCTCATATCCGTTCCGTGAACATCGTTATCAATGCTGGCTGGTATGCCAATCGTCGGCACACCTAGCCCATGCAGCACGTGTGCACCCCGCAGGCTGCCATCGCCGCCGATGACAACCACGCCTTCGATGCCCTGTTCGTTCAAGCGGCGCATGGCTTTACGTTGGCCCGCCTTCGTCTTGAATTCATCGCTGCGGGCTGTTTGTAGGATGGTGCCACCACGCTGCAAAATGCCGCTGACTTCGCGGCTGGTGAGTAGCTCAAAATCCCCCGATACAAGCCCTGCATACGCCTGACGGATACCGTAAACTTCGATGCCGTGTGAAATACCCGCACGCACCACCGCCCGAATTGCAGCGTTCATCCCTGGCGCATCACCGCCACTGGTCATCACGGCGATTCGCTTCATACGCTCAGCCCCCTTGCCCATTCTGTGTTGGCTATTAAACGACAACATTACCACGCATTGTTATGGATAAATGCACGAACGTCAAACCTGAGATGCAGATTAAATTACCACAATATAGCAGCAGGGTGTAAAGAGTGCGTTAAGCATGAGCCAATCGCCCCATGCAGCTTGCGCACCTATGCATGGGCTGCGTTTAGGTTGATTTCCTCCACACGCCACGTCACCACCGCGTCAAAATCCCGCAGAAGCTCGGCTTCGAGTTCCTCACTGTAGCCAGTCGTCTGATTTGCGAAGGTCACGACGCGGCGATGCTTCAGCCCCTCCATGATGATTGTATAGCCATCGCTACCGGGGTGGCTCCTCAACAACAGGTGCAAGCGCCGAATGCGGCTGCGCATGACCTCGGTACTGCTGTCCACCATGACGCGCAACGTCAGATGATAGCGAGCGGGTGGTTTTTGCCTGTCACCACCGATGAGGTCTGCAAAATCACCGGAAATATCATGTGGCAGCGGTTCGGTTGGGGCATGATGACCGTTACCGTTACTGTTGTTGCTGCTGTGGCCATTGCCATTACGATGCCCGTTGCTGCCGTTGCCATTGTGATGCCCGTTGCTGCCGTTGGCTTGCGCTTGGCCGTGCGGATTGATGATGTTATACGGCTCGACCTCGACGCCCTGCTGTGGTGGCGGCATGTAAGATGTGGTGGCGGCGTTTTGTGGCTTGTATTCGCCCGTTTCCTCGTCATAGCTGCCGTTTGCGTCATTGGCCTGATGATAGGCCGCGTCCTCATGGAAAATCGGCGCTTCGTCGGCGTAGCGTTCTGCGAGTGCGTAGGCGTCGTCGTCTGATGTGGCCACGCTGTAGTATGCAGCCTCATCGTTGTAATAAGCGTCGTCTGATGCGCTGTGGCTGTTCGTGTCGGGCGCAGCGCCGCCATAATCCGGCGTCATAAGGCTGAAATTCGTGCCGACGCTTGTGCCGACGATCTGTAACTCTTCGTTACGTAGCTCTAGCCGACCCTCAACGACGATGATCTCCCCGACATCTAAGGGGTGACCTTGCTTTGCCTGATAATCGACGCTGGTGCGCGTCCACTGGTCCGCAAATAGCACCACCTCAATCGTCCCGGCTGTATCGTGCCAATCCTCTAGCGTCAGGATAGCCATGAGGGCGTTATGCTTCGTCGTCAGTTTGCGGATGTCAACCACTTCGCCCGCAACCTTGACCATTTGCTGTAACGGGGCTTCATCGCGGGCTTGTTTCCATGCTTCGACGACGCTCAGGTTTGGGATGCGCTGAAAGGCCTCTTTGTATTTATCGACAGGCCGCCCGGTGACGTACAGGCCCAGCAGGTCTTTTTCCCATTTGAGCATTTCGCGGTAGCCAGGCCGCTCTTGTGGTGTGACCAATTCGACACTATCTTCCAGCATATCGCCAAACATGCTGTGCTGGCCGATCTCACGCGCTTTGTGGTGCTCATGTGAATAGCCGACGATGCGCTCGATGGATTCCAGCAGGATGTCACGCTCACCAAAATCTTGCAGCGCCCCCACGCGGATCAGGCTTTCCAGTGGACGCTTGCCGAGTTTGCGCATATCGACACGCTGGCAGAATTCCTCCAGGTCTTTGAAAGCGCCGCCCTGCTCACGGATGTCGATGAGGTGCTGTAGCGCGGCGGTCCCTGCGTTTTTGATGGCCGCAAGGCCGAAGCGAATGCCACGTTTATCTGTTTTGGCGTCGTGCTGGATGTCAAAATACAGCTTGGAGTGATTCACCGATGGCGGCAGCACCGGAATGCGCAGGCGGCGGCACTCCTCTAAGAACGTCGCGACTTTGGTGGAGTCGTCCGAGTGTACGATGAGCAGCGCACACATGAATTCTTCGGGATAGTGCGCCTTAAGATATGCCGTCTGAACGGTTATCACTGCATAATCTGAAGCATGTGATTTATTGAAACCGTAGTTCGCAAAAAATTCTATATCATTAAATATGGCCTCGGATGTCTCCTCAGAGATGCCATACTTCGGGCCACGCTCTTTGAAGATGGCCTTGTGCTTAATCAGTTCTTTCTGCTTTTTCTTAGAGACAGCGCGGCGCATCAGGTCGGCTTCCCACAGTTCATAGCCGAAAAGCTCGCCGGCAATCTGCATGATCTGCTCCTGGTAGGTGATGATGCCGAACGTCTCCGCGAGGATTGGCTCTAGCTTGGGGTGCAGATACTTGGGCGCTTCTTTACCGTGCAGGCGGTCATTGAACGTCGGGATGAACTCCATCGGGCCGGGGCGATACAGCGAAATACCCGCAATCACGTGCTCAAAGCGGTGTGGGCGCATCCCGCGTAGCATGGATTGCATACCGCCGCTTTCCACCTGAAACACGCCCACCGTCTCACCGCGTCCGAGTAGCTCAAAGGCTTCATCCAGCATTCGCAATTCATCGTCGCTGAGTTCATGCCTGGGGTCGTCGTGCCGATACGGGATGTTATCCATCGTGTATTTAATATCGCGGTAGTGCGCGATCAGGTCGCAGGCTTTGCGCAGGATCGTCAGCGTGGACAGGCCCAGAAAATCGACCTTCAGCAGCCCAATCGACTCGGCGGTTTCCATCGGAAATTGCGTGACGGCTTTGAGTGCGCCACCGCTGGGGTCGGTGCCGGTGATGCGATGCAGGGGCAGGTAATCCACCAACGGCTGATCGCTGACGATGATACCTGCGGCGTGCGTGGAGGCGTGGCGCGTCATGCCTTGCAGTTTGATGGCCATATCCATCACATCACGCACGGCGTAATCCGCACTATAGGCTTGCTTCAGTTCGGGGTTCAGGTCGATGTATTCCTGGATTTTCTTCTGGCGTGCTTCCTGTGGGATCAGCTTCGTCAGGCGGTTAATCAGGCTTTGGTCCACACCCTGAGCGCGGCCCACATCCTTCACAGCAGCCTTCGCGCCCATCGTCCCGAATGTGATAATCGCCGCCACTTTATCCTCGCCGTATTTGCGCACGGTGTAGCTAATCATCTCCGCACGGCGGTCGTCGGGGTAATCCAGGTCAATATCGGGCATGGTCTGGCGGCCAGGGTTCAGGAAGCGCTCGAACAGCAGGCTATTCTGAATCGGGTCGATATTGGTGATGCCCAGGCAATAAGCCACCAGGCTACCCGCACCGGAGCCGCGCACATTCCACCAGATGTCCTTAGCGCGGGCGTATTCGCACAAATCCCACACGATCAAGAAGTACGTGTTGAAGCCCATCTCACCGATGATGCGCAATTCACGCTCTAAGCGCTCTTGCAGCACGCTTTCGCTGGCCCGTGAGCCGAAGCGCCAATCCATACCCATCTCGCACAGATAACGCAGATATTGGCCTGCGCCGTCTGTGGCCTTGTCAAATGGCGCGGGCACCGGGAAAACGGGCAGATGATAATTATCGGTTTCCAGTTCAATCTCACATTGCTGCGCGATATTCACGGAATTGCACAGCGCCTCGGTGATAAGTTCAGGCGGCAACCCGCCTAAATCCCGGCGCATTTCCTGGGCGGATTTCAGGTAGTAGCTGCCGAAGGGCGCTAGCCTCATGCGGTCATCTTGCTTGACCTGTGCGCTGGTCTGGATGCAGAGCAGCGTATCGTGCGATTCGGCATCGCTGGCGTTGACGTAATGCACATCGTTCGTGGCCAGCAATTGCACGGGCGTGTGGCCGCTGCGCCGATAGTCCACTAGCCAGCGATTCAGCGTGCCTAGCTGGTCGATCTCGTGGCCTTGTAGCTCTAAATAAAAATTTTCCGGGCCGAAAACATCCTGATACCAGCCGATTGTCTTTAGCGCTTTGTCTTCCTGCCCGTCTTCGACCATGCGCGGGATTTCCGCAGCCAGGCAGCCACTTGTGGCGATTAAGCCTTCGGAATACTGCGCGAGTGTGTCGTGGTCGATGCGTGGCCGAAAGTAATAGCCGTCTAGCTGTGCGATGCTGGCCAGACGCAGCAGATTACGATAGCCCGTCAGGTTTTTGGCCAGCAACAGCAAATGATACGGCTTGCGGTCGATATTGGAATCTTTGTCGTGCAGGGTGCGCCCACGTTTGGTTAAGTAGCCTTCCATGCCGATAATCGGCTTGATGTTATTGCTTTTTGCGGCACGGAAGAAATCTATTACGCCATACATCACACCATGATCGGTGATGGCGATGGCCTCTTGCTCTAGCTCCTGCGCACGTTGCATCAGGGCGTCGATGCGGCTCTGGCCGTCGAGCAGGGAATATTCAGTATGAACATGCAAATGGACGAATTCGCTTGTGGGCATAAGTCGCTCAGGGATCAATATTTTGGGAAATTAGAACGGTTGTATTTTACCACTGAGCCGCTTCACGGGTGCAGGGAGAGTTGTCGGATTTGCGGCAATCGGGCGGATAGAAGTTCATTGCCAGCAGGTCAGCAGATGGTTTGTTGTGTTTCAAAATTGTTACAACCTGAAACGATGCGGGGGCACGTTGTATAATCGCACGCCGAGTTGTTAACACATCTGAACGAACAAACCACAGCGGACGGATTACACTGAAACTATGCCAGAGTTACCTGAAGTCGAAACGGTCGTGCGCGGCCTACGAGCGCCGCTCATCGGGCGCACGATCACACATATGACGCACCAATGGGAGCGCACATTGCAGACGCCACACCCAGCAGAGTTTGCTGCGCGTGTACAGGGCCAGAGCATACAGGCCGTGACGCGCCGCGCCAAGTTCATCGTGCTGGTATTGAGCGAGGATGTGCTGATTGTGCATCTGCGTATGACCGGGCGTTTATACGTCACCGAGCCAGATGTGGTGCAAGATGCAGATCGTTGGCTGCGGGTGTGTTTTGGCCTTGACGATGGCCACGAGTTGCGCTTCTCTGATGTGCGTAAGTTCGGGCGCGTGTCGCTGGCCAGCGAGGTCGAGCAGATTACAGGTGCGCTGGGGCCAGAACCGTTGGATGATGCTTTTACGCTGGCGGTCTTTCGTGAGCGCATGACAGGCCGCAACAAGCTGATTAAGCCGTTGCTGCTGGATCAGACGTTTATCGCTGGGGTGGGCAACATCTACGCCGACGAAGCGCTGTTCCGAGCGGGCATTCATCCGCAACGCCGCAGCAACAGCCTGAGCGACGACGAGACCGCACGCCTGCATGAGACCGTTCGCGCTGCCTTGGCGGATGGCGTACAACACGAAGGCGCAAGCATCAACTGGTATCGCAAGGCAGATGGCACGAAGGGCAATTCGCAGGATCATTTTTATGTGTATGGTCGGGATGGTCAGCCCTGCAAGACTTGTGGCCACGTGATTGAAAAAATCCGCGTTGCGCAGCGTGGCACGCATTTCTGCCCCGTCTGCCAACCGATAGACAGCCAAAACGTGTAGGGAGGCCATTCTTGGCGTCCGTAGAGGGCGGCCACAGCAAGCCGTCTCCCTACGATCCTGTCGGTTTGTTTTCGTTCATCCATAAGACGTTGCCGTATATTGGTTTGATTTATTCATAACAAGACAAAAAGCTGAGATGAGAGGAAAAGCGACCGTATGACATCTGATGTCATTGGCGAATTTATCGTACAACTGCCACCGGGGTTATATCTCGCTGTATGCGCGCCGTTTTTCATCCTGGTGGCATACTTTATGGTGGCGCTCTATGCCCGTTCGCAACGAGCGAAGCGCAAAATCGCGGCCCAGGCTATGCAGGCCAGTAATCAGGGCGGGTCCGACGCGCTGGAAATGTTGCAGGCCGTGCGCCGCGAATACAGCGCCGAAGAGATGCCGGAGTTGGATGTGTTGCTAGAAGCCGACGATGAACGGGCAGAAGCGCAGCCAGCCAGCAATCAGGGGGTGCGCACGCTGAACCGCAAACCGCAACCAGTACGCTTACACAATGGGGAGCTATCCGAGGCGCGTGAAGTGCTGACCGTGTTGCGCTCCGAGGTGGATGGGCGCTTGATGGTGCAGATGGGTGAATTGGCCTATCGCACGCTTGCAGAATCGCCGGAGACGAAGCGCGTTTTCAATAAGCTGATGAAAGAACTCGGCGCGGTGATTATGAGGCCGGACGCGGCACCAGAAGCACAACAGCCTGATAGCGCCGTCACGATGCCTGAAGGCCTGGAGACAGCGATGGACGCAGACGAGGCCGAAATCGGCTCACACTATCGCACGGTGCCGCCGCCCCCACAGACGCCCGATGGCCGGATGCCGGGGGATTTGCCGAGTTACCGCTTTGATGACAACCCGACCAAGATCGAAAATCGTGGGCTACGTCGGCGTGTCGAATTCGATGCGCCGCCGGAACTAGACATCGCCACCGCCATCGAGACCTACCTGCAATATCGCATCCAGCACACGCCGGAGTTTCGCAATCGCGATATTCATGTGTTGCCAGCGCTTACGGGCGGCGTGCGCATTCAGGTCGATGACCAGTATTACGAAGCGGTGGACGAAATCGCAGACCCCGAAACGCGGGCCTTCGTCAAGACGGTGATCGCAGAATGGCAGGAACGCCAATAGCACTAGACGGCGATAACCTCTGTCTCAAGCGTCTCGACTTTATACCTGCCGCGCTCATCTTGCGTCAGTTTGCCGACTGTGCGCGTGGGGTCATGCGTGAAGATCAGCGTAGCACCGGTTGCTAGCGCCCAGGATTGCCATTTGCGCTTGGTTTCCAGCGTGACCAGTGGCTGCACATCGTAGGCAGTCATCCAGGCGAGGCGCTCAAAATGCACGGCATACGTCGCCAGATCACAGGCGAAAAAAGCGTGCTGCCCGTTGCGCTCGATGCGTACACTCATATGGCCGAGGGTGTGCCCCGGCGTGACCACGCCATAAACGCCTGCTGCTAGCTCGCTATCGCCGTCTAGCAGGCGCATCTGGCCACTGGCCACTAATGGCTGATAATTTTCGGGCTGATAGGTAGCGCGGGTGCGTTCGTTGGGCTGCATAGCGTCCTCATATTCACGGCGCTGCACCACATATTCGGCGTTCGGGAACGTAGGCCGGAGGTTGCCTGCGTCGTCGCTGCTGGTGTTACCGCCGCAGTGGTCGCTGTGCAGGTGCGTGTCAATCACGAGGTCAATATCGCCCGCTGCCAGGCCAAGCCGTGCCAGGCCGCGCACGAGGCCGCCGGGGGGCCGCTGGGGTTGCAGTTGCGCGAGGCGCTTCTCGTCCAGCTTATCACCGTAGCCCGTATCCACGATGATATTTTTGCCGCCTGTTTTGATGAGCAGATTCACCTGCTGCATTCGGATAAGCTGATCGTCATCCGGCGTCATGTAGCGCGACCACAGCACACGCGGCACCAGGCCAAACGCGCCGCCGGGGTCGACTTTGTTGGTCATATCGTCAATTAAATACAGTTCGATGTCACCGATTTTTAGCATAGCTCGCTCGTATCTGCTTAAGTTTTACGCGGTTTCATACAGTCGTGAATAAATTTTCAAATTCATGCGTCAGGCGTGCGCGTTCATCATCTGGCAGGAAGGCCGCACGCGCAGCGCGTAACATGTGCTGCTTGATGTCGTCTAGCGTCATGTGCATAGCGGTCATGGCGTGGTAAATCTCATCGCTCAGCGTGATATTCAGGATGCCGGGGTCGTCGGTGTTGAGCGTTGTGGGCACGTTGCTGCGGTTGAGGTCAAGCAAGGGGTGTTGCTGGAAATTTTGGATGACGCCGCTAGAGACATTGCTCGTCGGGCAGACCTCAAAGGTCACACCGCGCTGCGCGATCACCTGCACCATTGCAGCATCCTCAAAGATGCGCGTGCCATGCCCAACGCGATCCGCACCCAGGTTACCGACGGCATCCCAAACACTATGCGCCCCACTCCACTCACCTGCGTGCACGGTTGTACCCAGACCAGCGGCATGTGCCTGCTGGAAGATAGGCCGAAAGGGTGTGGCCGAGTAATTGGCTTCATCCCCGGCTAAATCCAGGCCCACAACACCGTTCGTCTGGTTATCCAACGCCGCCCGCAGCGCTTCCTCACCGAGTTCTGCGGGTTCGTGGCGGTTCATCGAGACGATCAGGCGCACGTGGATGCCATAATCGCGGGCAGCTTGTTCAACCGTAGCGCACACAATCGGCATCACACTATGCATCGAGCATTCCATGACGCTGCACAGCGCACGCGGCGTAAAGCGTAGCTCCATATAGCGGATGTTATCGGCGGCGGCATCTTCGATTATCTCATAAGATATGCGCTCAATAACCTCTAATGAGCAGAAGAATTGACGTAAAACGTGAAATTTACTCAAGAAGACATCCGAGGTGCGCGGGTCGTTGGGCATGACCTGAACGAAGGGCCGCAACGTCTCTGCGTCATAATCCGGCACCGCCAGGCGATACTTGCGTGCTACATCGGCCAGTGTCGCCAGGCGTACCGAGCCTTCAAAATGCCGATGTAATTCGATCTTGGGCAATGCCCGAATCGTTGCCCACAGGTCTGGGTTGGCCAACGGTGTTATCCCCTGGAATCTGCGCCTGCAAGCGCGTGTCTGTTGCCGATGCAGGGCAGTATGCGGCAAGATGTGATAGTGGCACAAACGCAGCAACGGCAAATAGAATAAGATAAAATAGTCCAGAACGGTATGGACGATCATGAAAGAGAAAGTGCGTGTCAGTCGCGCTCTGCGAGTAGCCAACTCCAATAATACCATGTAACCAGCAAACCGAGTGTGATTCCTACCGCAGGCAAACCGTCAGCTAACAAAGTATAAAGGATACTGCTGCTGCGCAGCGCGTCCCCGGCTGCGTTGGCTTGCAGCAGAAACAGCCCCCTGGCGGCCATGCCTGCCCAGATGAGGCCAGCCCCAATGTACAGGCCGTAGTACAGCGAGCGTGCCCGTGTGACGCGCCCCAGGCGGCGGCTGAGCCGACCCAGCACCCAGAGCGCCACGCCTGTCGCCGTCCAGCCCAGTAAGCCCAGTAAATCGAGTAGCAGCATCTAAAATCACCCGTCATGTATGTTTATCGGCGTGTTTCATGGCTTGTCTGGGCCATCATCTGCATCGTCGCCTAGTTTGTCGCGCATCATGCGTTGGTGCAGCCGCAAGACCAGCGCGACCAGCACCAGGCCAGCCACTAGCGATACCAGGGCGGTCACGGGGTCATTGAAAAGCACACGCTGACCCGCATAACGCACCGATGCAGCACCAAACAGCACCATCGGCAGCACGAACAACCAAAAGTAGGTGCGCTCACCGGAAAACCTCTGATAGAAGCGCCCGATGAGCAGCATAAACGCCAGAATCGCCACCAGGGGAAACCAGCTATACAACGCGAGGAATTGATGGAGCGCGACGGGGTCCATCAGAGGCTAACGACCAACAATTAGCGCTTGGCGCGTTTTGCAGCGCCCATGTGCCGCGCCACGTGGTTAATCGCTTCCACGCGGAACTCGCGATTATGACAGGCGGCCACAAACTCATTGACCAATTGGCGCATCTCGGTATCCACCGTCAGTTGATAGATAATCAGGCTGTTCACCTGCTTGGCATCCAACACGGCGGCCTGCTGCAAGCCCGCTAGCGCCTGCTGTGTTGCGCGTGCGTCCCGCCCGACGAACTGAGCGATGTTTTCCGCTGTATCCACCGTATGCGGGTTATCGTAGAAGAAGCGAACCAGGTCCCATTTGATGAAGGTGTTCACTTTTTGCGTCAGGAAGCTCTGCCAGGTTGCGTTCAGGCTTGCATCGACAACATCAGCATATTTCGTCTGCGCCATAGTCGTCCGTTCTCCTTGTTGTCTAGATTGTCTGGATTGTCTGGCCTATTTTGCTCGATGAGCGTATGGTTTTAGCTGGGTTCGTCGCATCAGCCACCAATGCAAAATGTACATAAACCCACTCATAACAAATATAATCCTCAAGAACCGGGGAACGGCGCTGGTCAATTAGTTTGTGCCGTCCCCACCTATCTCACCTAGCCATATATCCTGTAGACGGTGCGTATCCAGCGCTACTGCGGCACTGCCGCCTTCTCTTTATCTTCCTTCAAGTGGCAATGCTTGTACTTTTTGCCGCTGCCGCACCAGCAAGGGTCATTACGCCCCAGCTTTTGCTTCTTGCGGATAGGCTCTACGGCGGCTTTGGTGTCGCTGCCATTGACGCCAGGGCGTGCCGTGCGCATCTGGCGCTGTTGCGGTTGCAGGGTAGTCGGTTGGGGGCGCACCATGAAGATCGTACGGGAGGCTTCTTCGTCGATGCGGCCTTGCATCTCACCGAACATCTGGAAGCCCTCACGCTGATAGGCTGTGATGGGCTTTTCCTGCGCGATGGCGCGTAAGCCGATGCCCTCACGCAGCATATCCAGGTCGGTCAGGTGACGCTGCCAGTGGCGGTCAATCGTGCGCAACATGATCTGACGATAGGCGACAGCGGCCAGGCCCTCTTGCGCTTCTTCCAGTTCGCGCTCTTTCGCCGTTAGCCCGTTGGCGGCTGCCGCCAGCAGTTGTGCTTCCAGTTCGGCGCGGGTCAGCTTGCGCATGGTATCCGGGTTGATCGCTTCCGGCACCGGGAAGACCGTCAGCAGGTCTTTATAGAGCAGCTCAACGTATTCATCATCCCAGGTCGATAGGTCGTCCCCTGGTTCGGTGTGGTCATCCAGCACGCCCAGAATACGATCTTCGACCAATTCCAGGTAGGCGTTGCGCATGGCGTCGGCTTCCATGTCAAGCCAATCCAGGCGGCGCTTGTAGATGACCTCACGTTGGCGGTTGACCACATCATCGTATTCCAGCACGTTCTTGCGGATGTCGAAGTTTTGGCCTTCAACGCGCACCTGTGCCTGCTCGATGGATTTGGTAATCATGTTGTGCTCGATGGGCGCGTCATCCGGCAGGTTGGCCCACGACATGAACTTCTTGACCTGCTCACCGTTAAAGCGGCGCATCAGGTCGTCTTCCAGGCTCAAATAGAAGCGCGATTCGCCGGGGTCCCCCTGACGGCCAGCACGACCGCGTAACTGGTTGTCGATGCGTCGGGCTTCGTGGCGCTCCGTACCTAGCACGAACAAGCCGCCCGCCTCTTTGACGCGCTGCTTATCGGCATCGGTGTGCTTCTTGGCCTCCTCGAAGGCGGCCTGCCACTGTTCGGGTGTCGCCTCGGTCACGTCAATGCCCTCTTTACGCAGCATCTCACGCGCCAGACCTTCGGGGTTGCCACCAAGCAGAATGTCCACACCACGACCCGCCATGTTGGTCGCGATGGTCACAGCACCGGGGCGGCCTGCCTGCGTGATGACGCTGGCCTCGCGCTCGTGCTGCTTCGCGTTCAGCACAGCGTGCGGAATGCCTGCTTTGCTCAGGAATTTGCCGAGGCGCTCCGAGGTTTCGACGGCCACCGTACCGACCAGAACGGGCTGACCTTTCGCGTGGCGCTCGCGGATTTCCTCGACAATCGCATCCCACTTGGCCTTTTCGCTCATGTAGATCAGGTCTTGCTTGTCTTCACGCACAACGGGCACGTTTGTGGGGATGGGCACGACATCCAGCTCGTAGGTTTTCTCGAATTCTTCGCCTTCGGTAAGCGCCGTACCCGTCATGCCTGCGAGTTTATCGTACATACGGAAGAAATTCTGAAACGTGATGTTCGCCATCGTGACGTTCTCGCGTTTGATTTCAACGCCTTCTTTGGCTTCAATCGCCTGATGCAGACCTTCCGAGAAGCGGCGACCGGGCATCGGGCGGCCAGTGAAGTCGTCGATGATTACGACCTCGCCGCCATCGACCACCATGTACTCTTTATCGCGGTGATAGAGCGCCTGTGCACGCAGGCAGTTGTCCAAATACGGAATCATATCAGAATGATCCGGGTGGTAAAGCTGCTCGACGCCGAGGATTCTCTCTATTTTTTCGACACCCTGATCCGTCAGATATGAGATGCGATCCTTAATGTCCACCACATAATCGCCGTCGGGTTCTTCGTCGTCAACGCTCTGTTGGCTGCTCGGCTTGAGCCGCTTTACGATGTCGCTGAATTTTCGATAGTTGTCGGAGGGTTTATCCGCCGGGCCGGAGATAATCAGGGGGGTACGCGCTTCGTCAATCAGGATGTTATCGACTTCGTCAATGATGGCGTAGTGTAGCTCGCGCTGTGTGAGTTGCTGTGCGCTGAGTGCCATGTTATCGCGTAGATAATCGAAGCCGAATTCGTTATTCGTCCCATAGAGCACGTCCGCTTTATAGGCTTCGCGCCGTGTGATATTGCGCAAGTGCTGATAGCGGTCATCGTCCGATTGAAAATCCGGGTCGAACAGGAACGACCCCGCATCGGGGCCTTGCGTGCCTGCATTTTGAATAACAGCAGCGCTCAGGCCCAGGAAATGATAGATCGGCCCCATAGATTGCAGGCCGTACTTACTCAGATAATCGTTCGGCGTGACGAGGTGTGCGCCCTTGCCCGTCAGGGCGTTCAGGTACATCGGCAACGTGGCGACGAGGGTTTTACCTTCACCCGTCTTCATCTCTGCGATGCGTCCCTCATGCAGCACGATACCACCGATCATCTGCACATCGTAGTGGCGCATCCCGGTGGTGCGCACCGATGCTTCACGGACGACAGCGAACGCTTCGTCCAATAGATCACTGAGCGTCTCGCCATTTTTTAGACGCTCCCGAAATTCCTCTGTTTTGCTGCGTAATGCGTCGTCGCTTAGCCCCTGCATCTCTGATTCCAGGGTATTGATGCGCTCGACCACCTCACGATATTGCGACAGTGCCCGTTCGAGCGGGTCACCGAACACCGTGCGGACCATTTTCTTGAACATGCATTCACCCTTAATGCTTAACAAGCCATGAATTGCGCTGAAATTATAACACACCCCCATAAGCGCACCATATGATAGGCAACACCGGTCGTCGCTAATCGTTGTCGGGCGTTGCCCAGGTGCGGCCATAGTTGAGCTTGAGCTTATCCAGCACCGCTTGCCCCAGGTCAATATCGCTGATGCTGGCAAGCTGCAACAAATACAGCATGACATCGGCCAATTCTGCCGCCAGTTCGTCGGGTGCACTGCTCTCGTCGCCCCACTGGAAATGCTCCAATACCTCGGCGGCTTCTAGCGCTAAGGAGATGGCAAGGTTTTTCTGCGTTTGTGGCTTTGGGGAATCCGGCGCATACCAGCCTTTGCTTTCAACGAAGGCGTGCATAGCCTCTTCAAGCGTCTTGATGTCCATGATAAGCCTAAATCCAATCGCTATCGTCGTGTAACTACTTCGACAATGTAACATTTCGGAAAATGCCGATTCGTTACACGTTTTGCCGCACGCATTTAACATTAAAACGTAAATTATAGGCTGTAAGGGCTTGATGCACCAAGCCCCTACGATGCACAACGGATCACATTAACTGTAATTCATATTGATCTTGTATGACAAAGCCGATATAAATCACACAAAATCTAATACGCATTGTCGCTCTTACGCAGCAACGTCTGCATTACCGTGCGGAAAATGATCTTAATATCCAGCCACAGCGACCAATTCTCAACGTACCACAGATCATACGTGGTGCGCTGCGCGATGGACGTATCCCCGCGCAAGCCGTGCACCTGCGCCCAGCCCGTCATGCCGACCATCTCGCGGTGACGCTCCATATAACGCGGAATCTGCTTGCGGAATTCGTTCACCCACACCTCGCGCTCTGGTCGTGGCCCGACGAGGCTCATATGACCCAGCAGCACGTTAATCAACTGCGGGATTTCATCCCAGCTCGTGCGGCGCATAAAGCGGCCTATCGGCGTCACACGCGGGTCGCCTTCGGTGGTCCAGCCGGGTCCGGCGGCCTCTGCATCCACGCGCATCGAACGAAACTTAATCATCGGGAAGGGCTGGCCATCCCTGCCGATACGCTCCTGCGTGAAAAAGACCGGGCCGCGATCCTGCAAGTAAATAATCAGCGCCGTCAGCAGCATCAGCGGCGACAAAAACACCAGGCCCCCCAACGCGCCAAACACATCCAGCGCCCGTTTCTGGCTCAGCTTCCAGCCACGCAGCGCAATATCCCGCACCGTAATCAGGGGCGTGCCGCCGATGTCATCCACCGTCAGATCACCCGCCATATGCGCGAAAATGTCCGGGTAGACCTTAATATCCACGCGCCCACGCTGGCATAACGACACCAGCTCGACCAATTCGCTGCGTTTGGCGTCCGGTAGCGCGATAATCACCTGCGCAACCTGATAGTTGTCGATCAAATCCGGCAATTGCTCATAATGCCCGACGATAGGCACAGGCAGATGTGATTCGTGGGGCTGCTGGCCGTTAATCACGCCGATCAGGTTATAGCCTAGCTCCGGCGAATGCTTGATCTTCATCACGATGTACTGCGCGACTTCACCCGTGCCGACCACCAGCAGATTATCACGTGCCCAACGGCGGCGGCGCACCTGTACGACGGCGAAGCGCTGCACCTCACGGCCTAGCATGACCAAAGCCACGCTAAAGAACCACACATAAAACAGCAGGCTACGCGGATAGTGCACATCAAATGCGCTATTGCGGAAGATAAATTCTTGCAGCCCACTGGTGAGGAATGCGCCCAGCGTGACGACGCCGACAATACTGCGGATTTGGTCGAAGCGGCTAGAGACACGTGGCAGATGATACATGCGGGCGCTGTACAGGATTAGCATAATCGTGAGGACGTGCAGAAGCAGGGTGGGGATGTACTGCTGAAAATTGATGAAGCCTGCTTCACCGAAAAACGGCAGATACTCCCGCATCGTGTAGCCCAGCGCGAACGCCATCACCAGCATCACGAGGTCCAGCACGATCAGCATGACATTCAGCAGCGTTTGCAAGCGTTGTGAGCGCCGCATCTTCGCAGATGGTAGCACCACCTCTTGCGTTTGCACGGCTGCACGCTTGGCGGCTGCCGATGCGTTCGGTTCTGTTGGGTCGGCTACGCTCTGCTCGCGGAGTTGGATGGATGGCGAATTTCCTGCCATAGACCCGCGCCTCCTTTCAGCGTCAACGCCAGCAAAATCATAGCATGGACGGGTAGCGGCGTTTGTGCACGGTAATGTTTGCGATAAAACAACAGCATCGCCCGCCAGAATTCAAACTGAGCGCGACGACTTTTACGGCTAGCGGCGCGTTTGACGTGATGCACGCTGACCTGTGGGTAATACCACACGCGCCAGCCTGCGGCTTTGATGCGGTAAGCCCAATCGAGGTCCTCGCCATACATGAAGAAGGTCTCATCCAGCAAACCAACCGCCTCAATGCAGTCTTTGCGTACCTGCATATACGCCCCGACAACTGAATCCACCTCTAGCTCCTCGTCCGGGTCCACGAAGGTCATGTTGTAGCGCCCGAAGCGCTCATTATTCGGGAATAGCTTGGCCAAACCAGAGAAGCGATAAAAGGCCACCATCGGCGTCGGGAAGCCACGCCGACACGCTTTGTCCAACCGGCCATCAGGTAAGATCAGTTTCGGGCCAGCGATGCCGACATCCGGGCGTGCATCCATGAATTGCACCATGCGCCACAACGCATCCGGCGGCAGTTCTGTATCCGGGTTCAGCAGCAGCGCATAGCGCGGCGCGTCTGCATCGACCTGCCCTGCACCGTGATAGCCGAGTTCCCGTAAGCCCAGGTTGTTGCCTTTGGGATAGCCCACGTTCTGCGGGCTGGCGATCAAGTGCGCCTGCGGAAAGTGCTCGCGCACCATTGCCGCACTGCCATCGTCGGATGCATTATCGACCACAAGCACACGATAGCGAAAATCCCCTGCGCTGGCAAAAACCGTCTGTAAGCAGCGCTGAAGGTAATCGCAGGTATTCCAGTTGACAATCACAATACCTAAGTCGTGCATCGGTACTCCGGTCCTAAATGCGGCGCGATTCTACCACAGATGATAGCGCGTCAGGAACGCTTTTACAGCCACGTAAACCCATGTTTAGCCCACGCTCAGGGCGCGTCACAGGCTGCGGCGCAGTATAGCGTCAGGCTGGGATGATGCCAATAAGTCGCATTATTCGGCATCCAATCGTAACCCGGTGGTCGCGGGCGCTCAATCTGCGCTAATATGGGCCAATCCGCTGTCAACGCGCTAATTTCGGCTTGCAGCGCGGCTTTGTCTTTATCCGGCACACTGTCGCGGCGCATGAACTCAAATAAGCGTGCATCGGACAGCAGCACATAATCAGCGTCGGCTAAATCCTGCGCTGACGCAGCGCGTATATCAAACGTCTGCTGCACCTGATAGCGCAACGGCTCCAGTGGCACATTGTATGCGCCTAACAGATGCATCGTCGCGCCTTGTGGGATGTTAGCATACAGCCACGTTTGCATGTGATAGCGCGTGTCCTGTTGTGCGAACAACGACACCAGCGGCACGGTCAGCGCCAGCGGAACAGCGCAGCAACCAACGATAAGCAGCACGTTGATACGCCGCAGCATCGGCAACCAGCGCAGCAGCACAGCATAACCTACGCCAACCAGCAGCGCCAGCACAGGGATCAGCGGCACCGTCAGTTGATCGCCCGTGTGGGCGCGTGGTGTATCCAGCACAACGGCACTGTAGGGCACGACATACAGCAAAATTGCTAGCATAACCCAATGCACACGAATTAACCCCCATAATGCCAACGGTATCAGCAGCGCCGCAGGCACACCCAGACCAAACAGCAGCACATAGCGATATTCAATCCACAGGCCGTTTATCGTGGGGTAAGCCTGCGCCCCCAACTGCGTGTAGCGCGTGAAAATCAGGCTGAACTGCCGCCAGAATTCGGGAAAATCCAGCAGTGCAAACGGTGTCGTCAGCAGAAAAGCCAGTGGCAACGCCAGCCACGCCAGCAGCACACGCCAGCGCAGCACACGCCCAGGCCACAGCAGCAGGATGCCGATCAGCAGCACGCTAAAGCCAATCGGCGCGACGTTGTAGCGGTTACCGATGGCCAGCCCCGCCGCAAACGCGCTCAGCGCCAACCACAGATAAGCCTGCTGCGGTTTTGAGCGCAACGCCACCACGCCAGCCCACAAGCTGAGCATGGCGAAGCCGGCGGCAAGGCTGCTTGTGGTCGCATAATGCGCGTGCTGCACCAACGGGAACGAGACCGCAAGCAGCAACCCCGTTAATATCCCCGCAGAACGCCCCGCCAGCAGACGCGCCAGCGCATAGCCACAGGCCACAGCCAGCAGGCCCCCCAACGCCGAGTACACACGCCCGATCACATACAGATGAAACGGTGCAAGGCTGCGGATGGTCAGGCCATCCGTGTAATCCGCGCTGAGGCCGGGCTGCTGATGAGCGCCTGTCAGCGCAAACGTCGCATACTGAGCGTAGATCAGAAACGATGGATTCTCGAAGAAGCGCGGATTCACCCGCTCCTGTAGCAGCATCTCTAGCGGGATGGCCACGTAAAAATATTCATCGGGGTGCAACGGCGTGTTGCTGTGCAACATGGGGTATAAGCTATCGCGTCCGGTAGGCTGTGCAAAACTGATGCCCGTGATGCGCAGGCCATGCGCCAACAGCAGCAACAGCACAACGAAAAGCCAGTCTGCACGCTTCACGGGTCGCCTACTCGTCGGCGGTGGGCAACGTGCGCAGCGGCTGGCCCTGCAAAGCTGCTCGTAATGCTTCGCGGTCATCCCAGGGGTATTCAACCCTGCCGAACGCCATGCTTTGTTCGTGGCCCTTGCCCAACGCCAGCACCACATCACCCGCACGCGCCATCTGGCACGCCTGATACAACGCTTGCCCACGATCCCGCACGCTAAACACGCTCTGCCCCACGATTGCGCCTGCTTGGGTCGCGGCTTGC
>DAOTTW010000428.1:0-7439 GCA_034437615.1 Anaerolineae bacterium
TCGCACCACAACCCCCGGCCAACGCCCCCACGATCTTAGGCGACTACAGGCTAATCGCAGGCAGCCCCGCCATTAGCGCGGGCGATAACACACTAATACCCACCGAAACCAGCATCAACTTCGACTACAACGACGATGGTGATATTGACGTGGGTGGCAACGACGACATCCCCGACTTAGATGGCAACCCGCGTATCGTCGGCACAGTCGATATGGGCGCATATGAACTACCTGCGCTCAGCGGCGGCAGCAGCATCACGGTCACGGGCTTCGATGCTTCGCCGGATCATGTGTTGGGTGGCGAGACAACCATCACCATACAGGTTGAATGGTATGACGGCATAAGGGAACAGCACGCTGCGCCCCAACAGGATAATAACGGGGTGATACAGATTCTGTATTCACCAGATGCGACGTGCAGCGCCGACGATGTGCACATCTCAACCCTATATGTGACCGAATTGGCCAATAACGACACCGTAAGCGCCAAAGTGACCGTTCCGCGTGAATTGCTGGCAGCACAGGCCGACGAAACGCCGGATATTGGCTACCTGTGCGCCTTTACAGCCTCCCAACTGGACGCAACCAGCAGCATCGACGCCGCATCCGGCAAGCTGATCGTCGCCGACGACATCACCTACTTCCCATACGACACAGACGGCAACGGCCTGGTAACGCCCTCTGATGCAATGGCCGCCATCAACGCACTTGACACGGCCAACAGCCTGCACGACACGGACGGAAACGGCGTCGTGACGCCATCTGAAGCCATCGACACGCTGCTGATGCTAGGTGAACAGCGCGACGACAGCACGCTTGAAACTGATCTAGCCGACGGGGTAGGGTCACGCCCACAACCCGCTGCGCCCGTGCTGCCTGTGGGTGGCCGCTAATTACACATCACCGCAAATGTAGCTACTCAGGCAGGACCATTCGCGGGCAAAATGGGCCTGGCTGAGTCGTCACCCGCCCCGGACACCCCATCGGGTGTCCCTACGGTTCACAGCGGTTGTGTAGGGACGTGCAATGGCACGTCCGCCGAAGTACCTACCCCTGGAGAGGGGTTTGGGGCGAGGGCTGAGTCGTTACGGTGCCTATACGGTCATGAACGAAAGCCCCGGCGGAGCCGAGAGGTGTTGCGCGAGATGATCGAAGCTGGACAGGTGACGCCCTATGTGGATAAAATCTTCGATCTGGCGAAAGTGCCCGCCACCATCCAATACATGCTGGATCGTGAGCACTACACGCAATGCTGTATCAATCGCGAACATCGACGAGGCCATCCCATGAGCACAACAGGTAATACGCAACTAGCGGTGAGCAACATCTCGAAGGATTTCGGCGGCGTGCGGGCTGTGAACGGCGTCAGCTTTCAGATTCAGGGGGCGCAACTGGTCGGCATGATCGGCCCAAACGGGGCGGGCAAGACGACGCTGACCAACATGCTGAGCGGCGTGCTGGCCCCCAGCAGCGGCACCATCTACCTCAACGGCCAACGCATCGACGGGCTACGGTCATCCAGCGTGGCGCGTGCTGGCCTGGGGCGCACCTTTCAGGTGACGCGGGCGCTGCGCCGCATGACGGTGATGGAAAATATGCTGGTGCCGGGGCTGGCCATGCAGCCGACAGCCTCCCGTGCTGAATTGCAGGAGCGTGCCGGGGGTATCCTCGAATTTTTGACGCTGGAGCACCTGACGAACGAGTATGCGCGGGCGCTGAGTGGTGGCCAGCAAAAGCTGCTGGAATTGGCACGCCTGACGATGCTGGACCCGTCGATTATCATCCTCGATGAGCCGTTCGCCGGGGTACACCCGCGCCTGCAAGAGAAAATCTACGGCTTTATCTATAAGATGCACGGCGAAGGCAAGTCGATCCTGCTGATTAGCCACGACATGAGCGCCGTGTTTGAGCTATCCGAGCGCCTGCTGGTGCTGAATTTCGGCATGTTGATTGCCGATGGCAAGCCGCAGGATGTGCGCGAAAACGCGGCGGTGATTGAGGCGTATCTCGGTGAAGACGAGGCATAATGGCTGTTACAGGTACATGGGCAGCAGCACACAAGCGCGTGGTCGTGCGTTTTTTCGTGGCGGACGCAGCACGCTGCGTCCCTACGAACGATGCCCTGTAGGGACGCCATAGCCGGACGGTTTAACGTCCGGCGACTGAGAATGAGACAGGTACTTGAGTCGTTACGTGTGCGCTTAGGCGAAGCGCTCTGGCATGACCTGCTGCGCCAGTTCACGCTCTTGCTGCACCATGTCGCGCAGCACGTTTAGCCCCTGCTGCCAGAAGTCCGGGTCCTGCAAATCCACGCCCAGCGTACTCAGCAATACATGCGGATAGTCGCTGTTGCCGGCGCTCAGCACGTCGATGTATTTATCCGCGAAGTCTGCGCCCTGCTGCTGATAGATGCGATACAGCGCCAGCACCAGCAATTCACCGAAGGCATAAGCATAGACATAGCCCGGCGTGCCGACAAAATGCGGAATCAGCGACCAGCGCTGTGCATAGGCGTCGGTGATGGTCAGGCTAGCGCCAAACATAGCCTGTAGCTGCGCCATCCACATCGCGCTGTATTGGGCTGCCGTGAGTTCGCCTTGTTCGCGGCGTGCTGTGTGGTAGGCATCCTCGAAGCGGTTAAAGGCAATCTGCCGGAAGATCGTAGCGGAGGCATCCTCGATTTTGGCGCTAAGCTGCGTCAGTTGGGCCGCCGGGTCGCTCTCACGGGCCATCAGGCGCTCGAAGGTCAGCATTTCGCCAAAGGTCGAGGCCATTTCAGCGGTTGTCAGGGGCGTGGATTGATATAGCAGGCCGCTCGTGCGCCCTGCAAGGTACTGATGCACGGTATGCCCCAGTTCATGCGCCAGCGTCATCACATCGCGGATGTTGCCAGTGTGCGTCATCAGGATGTAGGGATGTGTGCTGGGTGTGCCTGGTGCGCTGAAGGCACCGCTGGCCTTCGCTTTGCGCGGTGCGGCGTGAATCCAGTTATCCGCGAACGCCTGCTGCACGATCTCGCCCAGGCGTGGGCTGAAGTTGCTGTAGGTCTCCGTCACGAGGTCGCGTGCAGCCTGCCAGCTTATCTGCTCAGAGTCGGCCAGATGCAGCGGCGCATACATGTCGTAATCGTACAGCGCCTCATAGCCCAGCAGCCGCCGCTTGATGTCGTAGTGCTCCGCGACGATGCCATAGGAGGCCGTGACCGCATCCACCAGCGCTTGCACCTGCGCATCGCTGGTCTTGTTGGCCAGATTGCGTGAACTGATCCAGGTGGGGTAGCCGCGCAGCTTATCGACGGTGGCTTTGTGGCCTGCCAGCGTATTAAAGACGAAAGTCAGTTGCATCCGCAGTGGCTCGAAAGCCTCGTGCAGCGCTTCAGCAGCCGTGCGGCGCACGTCGCGATCTGCGTCATGGTATTTCGAGATGATTTCGGCTTGCGTCAGGTCGTGGGTTGCGCCTGTTTTGGGGTCCGTATAGGGAATCAGCGTATTGGCGGTGATCTTATCGTAGAGGCGCTCGAAGGCCGTTTCGCCGTTCACGCCCAGCGCCAGCAGCATCTTTTCCTCGGCTTCGCTCAGCATGTAGGGCTTGGCGTCGCGTGCGGCTTCCAGGTAATGCCGATAGTGGGCTAGCGCCGGGTCTTGCAGCAGCGCGTTCACATGCTCGTCGGTTAGCTCCAGCCATTCAAGCTGGAAGAACAGCAGGTATTGCCTGATTTCCGCGCTGAGTTCGTTGCTCTGCTGCTCCAGGTGGCTATAGGCATCGCTGGATTGGTCCTCTGCGGTGAGCAGTGACGCAAAATGCCCGACGCGGCTGGCCTTTTCGTACAGGTTTTCCAGGCGTTGCAGCAGCGTGGCCAGTTCTGCCGCGCCCAACGTCACCACCTGCCCACGATACTGCCCGGCGAAGGCTAGCGCGTCCTTCTTCAGTGCGTGCATGTCCCGTTGCAGCGCTGGATCATCGACGCCGCCATAGAACACGTTCAGGTCCCACACGACATCTTCCGCGCCCGTGCGGTTTTCTTGGATTGCATCCACCATGTTTCTGTCACCTTTCCATTTATTGGGTATTGGGTATTGGGTATTGGGTATTGGGTATTGGGTATGTTAAGCGTTCTTCAAGCGTATCGTATCATAACGGACGCCGCAGCACGCGCCTAGTGCTGCATAACGTTTTGGTCGCAATACATTGCGCCCCTACGGTGGGTTTTCATCAATCAAACCTTGCTGCGTCCACCCATGAAACGGCATGATGGCCCCCGATTTGAATACGCGCCGGATAATCTTTCGGCTTGCAGAAGCGATACGATGTTATGATAATGGTAGTGAATCGCATCATAACCGAGTAGAAAGCAGGTCTATCTTGCAAAACGTCATAAGCCGCCAGCGTTGCAACGCGCTGACGCTGGCCGCCATTGTTATTTTCGCTATTGTCACGTTAAGCAGCACCGCAGCCGTCGGCGCACAGGGCCACGCAGCACCCGACCCCGACCTGCTGCAACGCAACGTCAGCAGCACGCAAACGCTGGAAGGCTGGCTACACGTTACCTACGCGGACCCCAAACCGGGCAGCGGGAACGCTGTGCAGATTTTCATCGAACTGGCGACCCCCGACGGGCAAAGCTACCCGCTGGCGGCCCCGGTGGGGCAGGTGCAGCCCTTCGCCGGGGATTACGTGCAGGTGACGCTGCCTGCCCTGCCTGATGGCGTCGCTAATCTGCCGGGCAGCGACCAGGCCTATACGCTGCTGAGCCTGCAAACGTTGGCTGATCCCTATGGCCTGGAGGCGGCGAATGCCTTTGAGGGCCAGTGGGATTGGGTGAATATCCTGTGTCGCTTTGGGGATGTCAGCAATATCACCCCGGCGCAGCCCAGCTACTTCGAGCAACTGATGCGCTACAGCAAGCCTGGGATGGCCGATTACTGGCCACAGACATCCTATGGCAAGAACACAACCAACGCTAGCAGCGTCTACGGCTGGTACAACCTGCCGGGGCCGCGTGAGGATTACATCATCCGCAACCCGGATAATAGCATTGCTGGCTTCGATGCGGATAAATTCGCGGAGGATTGCAGCGCTGCTGCCGACCCCGACATTGATTTTACGCTGGTGGAGGGCATCAACTTTCATTACAACGTCGAACCCTATAGCGGCACGTCCGCGCTGGGGGGTAGCGATTCGCTGCGCGTGGATGGCAATGCCAGCTTGCGTAGCTTCCGCATGACGTGGATGCCGCCCTGGGGCTGGCAAAGCCTGGGCGTGATGGCGCATGAGATGGGCCACGCCTACGGCTGGCCGCATTCTAACGCTGATAGCCTAAACGACAGCCCGAACCCCTGGCCCTATGACAACGCCTACGATGTGATGAGCCTGGCGCAGGCCTGCTTTCAGAATGTGCAGCAGGCGGGTTTCGGTTGTGAGCAGATCGGCACGATTGGCTATCACCTGCGCATGAATAACTGGATTACGGCGGCGCAGACGCTTGCAATCGCTTCCGGCAGCGAGCAAAGCGTGACCATCAATGCGCTGACGGCGGCCAACCCGAACGATTACCCGCTGCTGATTGATGTTGACGGCGGTAGCAGCGCCGCGTACCTGACCGTTGAAGCGCGCACCTGGGATAACTACGACGCCAACCTGTGGGGCGAGGGTGTGCTGATACATGGCATCGTGCCGGGGCGTACTGAACCCGCCAAGCTGATTGACGCGACGCCGGATAACAGCTTCCCGTATGCGGATAGCGGCTCCGTGTGGGTGCCGGGTGAGACCTATACCGACGACCCCAGCGGCCTCAGCATCGAGGTGCTATCGCGCTCCGGCGATGCCTACACACTGCGCATCAACAACGGCTTCGGGATTGTGCTACCCGAACGGCGCTATGATGCGGATAACACGGATGTCTTTACGTATGCGGGTAATTGGACGGTTGAGGCTGGCGAATACGTCAGCGACGACCCTAACGCCAGCGTGACGTTTGAGGTGGTGAGCAGTAAGGAGATCGAGCTATTCGCTTCGGGGGCTTATAGCATCGACGGCTTATCCGGTGGTGCAGGGGTGGCATCGGCAGCCGGCGCACGACCCGCAACGCTGGACGCAGCACATAACAGCCAGACCGTCCCGCTAGGGCGTGAGCAACGCTGGACGCTGACGCTCAGCCCGGAAAACGGCACGCTGCGCTTTGCGGGGGTGTATGCCAGCAACTTAGAGCAGATCGCAGTCAGCAACGAGGCCGAATTTATCAGCGCGCTACAAACGGCCAACAGCGACGGCCTGGGCAACCGCATCGTGATGGCCCCCGGTACGTATAGCTTTGGGCCGCCGAACCTGGCGAATTTTAGCCGCCTACCCATGATTGAAGATGAGGGCAACGTGATCGACCTGGAAATTGACGGGCAAGGCGCAAGCATCACGGGAACCAGCCTGGACGCCAGCCTGTTTGAGATCGGCAGCGGGGCCAATGTGTTTATGAAGAACCTGACGCTGCAAGGCAACACGGCGGATGTGGTCGGCAGCGTGATCTACAACAGGGGCGACCTGACGCTGGATAACGTCAGCGTCGCTAATAACAGCGCATCGCTAGGTTCCATCGCAGCCTTCGGGCCACTGACGATCCGCAACAGCACTTTCGATGGCAACACAGCCACCGCTGGCGGGGGCTACGCTGGCGCGGTGCTGGCGAGTGGTGGCGGCACACTGGAGATCGAGAATAGCACCTTCGTCGGCAACAGCGCGGATTTTGGCGGCGCGATCCTCAGCAGTGTGGCCAGCGAAATCGTCAACACGACCTTTTATGCGAACGTAGCGAACTTCGGCGGCGCGTACTATCAGGCCAGCTTCGGTGGCGCAAACGAAACCGCCACCTTCCGCCACAGCACGTTCAAGGCTAACGTCGCCAGCAACAACGCCGCCATCCAAGCCGATGCGTCTGTGCGCGTGCAGGCGACACTCTTTGATGATACGGTGAATTCCTGCGGGACGTATGGCGGCGGCAGCATCGCGTCATTGGGCGATAACATCGCGAAATCTGGTTGTAGTGCGCTGACGGCGACAAACGACCTGCAAAACACTGACCCGCTGCTGGCGGCGCTGGCGGATAACGGCGGCCCGACGCAGACCAGCGCCATCAGCGCGGGTAGCCCCGCAGAAAGCCACGTCACGGGCACCTGCTTTATCAGCAGCGACCAGCGCGGCGAGGCTCGGCCTGCGTCGGGCTGTGATGCGGGCGCGTATGAGTATAACAACCCGTCTGAACCGGACGTAGACGGCGATGGCTATGTGACGGCGCTGGATGCCATCCGCGTGATTAACAGCATGGGCGGCAGCTATGCGGAAACGCTGGATGTGAACGGCGATGGCAGCATCACGAATCAAGATATTTTGCTGGTGTTGCAGGCGTTAGGGTCGGTGCTGGTCGATTAAGCTGTAACGACTCAGGCAGG
>DAOTTW010000429.1:0-5431 GCA_034437615.1 Anaerolineae bacterium
GGTGCTCTTCGGCCTGTAAACCGTAGCGGCAATTTCCACGATCTATAGCTTCTACAGGTACGGGTTATCCCTTGCCGGAACCGCGTCTTACAGTGCGCAAAAAGCGAAAGACGCGGTTTAATCCCCACCTGCGCTATGTAGACCGACATTCGTAAAGTTAGCTGTAGGTTCCACCTGCCCGGTGATGATCTCATAGCGGCGGTGGATATTCATAAACGCCACCAGCATATCAGAGCGCGTAACGATGCCGACCAACGTCTCGGCACGCATCACAGGTAAGCAGCCAATGCGGTGTGTCAGCATCAGGCGTGCTGCATCCGATGCCGGCGCGTCCGGCTCAATCACGATGGGCGCAGTCGTCATAATCTCACGAACTTTTAAGTGTTTGGCGCGTTCGCTCAACGCCTGAGCCAGAGCCGCTTCGTTATCCTTGCGCTGCTGGCTGGCGTTCTTACCGATGTTGTCGTACTCATCGTCCTCACTGAGCAGCGTGTAGGGCGAATTCAGCGCATAACGGCAATCGCGATCACTCAGCACACCGATCAGGTGCCCCTGCGTGCTGATAACGGGCAAGTGCTTGCAGTGGGCTTGTTCCATTAACTTCAGTGCATCCTGCAAGGTGCGGTTTGCGCGGATGGTCACCGGTTTCGCGGTCATTACGTCGATGACGTTCATTGGTTTTCCTTTGTGGAAAGGCGCGCTTTGGGCAAGCCGCTTGTCATTTGGGTTTTCCTTATCATTTCATTTATTGCAGGCGTGCATCAGCGAGCCGACACACATCCTGCTTACGTTCGACCTATCCGGTTAGGTGGTCGATTTTTGTGCGACACGGCTACGGACCAACATACGGAAGACGTCCGACTCCGTAATCACGCCGACGATTTTGTTTGCCTCGACAACGGGCAAACCGCTTACCTTGTGCTCTAGCATCAGTTCGGCGGCATCCAGAATGGGTGTACTGGGCGACACAGTGAAGAGGTCGTCCGTCATCACCTTGCTGACGGTCAACTGTGCCCACAGGTAATTTAACTCCCAGATGCTAAGCGTCACGGCGTCTGATGGGCTGGCTTCACGCACATCACCAATCGTCACGACCCCAACGGGTTTATCCCCTTCTGCAACGATCAGGCGGCGCACCTTCTTTTCTTTCATAATCTGGTGTGCTTCGCTAATCGGTGTGTTGGGCTGGCAGGTGATGGCAGGTGTACTCATCCACTCTTTGACAGTCACGTTTTCAAACATAAAGCCCTCTTCTGTTTAATAGGTATCTTCCAACAGGATAAATTGGGGTTACGACGTGTGTATCTGCATTTTGGATTTCAATGCTTCCATCATAACGGCAAATGCGCAAACGATGGTACTCACTGCCGCATGATGGATGTCACGATGCGCCCGGCAATCATTATTGTTTTTTTACAGTATAACGCCAGTGCTTTGCAACGGATGCGGCTAAAGTGCCGTATAATGAGTTGTCTTACGATAGTAAGGTCTGCTCATTCGATGGCTGTTAACAGGTCTTTAAAAGGCCTTGCTTGACCCATTATCCTAGCGACCCTATAATCTATCGGGAAAATGTGTTGGCAACAACACATATATGCTTGAACAGATACCATTCACCATACACAGAGGAGATTAAACCCTCATGAAGTTTCGTTCGATTGTCGCAACACTGTTCGTCATCGCACTGATGTTGACCCCGCTTGCAATACACGCTCAGGATGACATTGATACCTGCCTCGGCCTCTCAGAAGCCGACTGCGCTTACATCAATGACGCCTACGCTAATTCCGATTACAATTCGTTCTTTCAGGAATTCACCATCGACTTTTCCATAACCGGTGTGCCCGACCTACCGATTGAATTCAGCCTGCAAGGTAGCGGCCCCTTCGCCTTCGATATGGCGAGTGAGTTCCCAATCGAAATGGAAGCCGTGATGAACGTCGATTTCGATATAGTCGGCGAAACTGGCACAGGCACAGTTGAATTCCGCGCAGTGGATGGCAACCTTTACCTGTTTAACGAAGTAGATGGTTGGATCGGCTTCAACGCCCTGGAGGCGGCTGAACTGGGCTTCGATCAAGCAGGTGGTCTTGGCCTGCCCGTTGATCCTTCCACGTTGCTGCCCGCCGAAGGCGAGGATATGGGCGACCTCGGTGACCTCGGTGACCTTGAAGCCCTCGGCATCGCTGAAGATGACGTGACGGCTGGTATGGAAATTCTCGGTGCGCTGCTAGAGGTACCTGGCTTCCTGAGCTACACCCGTAACGGCGATGACTTCAACTTCAACGCAGACATCACCTCCCTGTTGAGCGCTACCGAATTCACGGACGCCCTAGAACTGGTCGGTGAACTAGCTGGCGACCCGACCGTTTCTTCGCTGGGTATGCTGGCCCCTATGTTCCTGGATAGCGGCACCATCACCGTCAACCAGTACGTAAACCCAGAAACACAGAGCGTCGATGGCATCGACTTCGTGGTCGATGCAACGGTTCCTGGTTCGCTGCTCGACCCAGAATTCACAGAGCCGCTGGTGATCGCACTGGTGTTTACCGTGCGCGTGAGCGACATCAACGCCGAATTCGACTTCACGGCCCCTGAGGGCGTCGAACTGACCCCGATGAGCTAATGGAGAGACGAAAAATCTATGTGGGGGCTTAGCACGCTAAGCCCTGGGCGCAACGCATTGCACCCCTACGGATGGTATCGCTTTGTTTGCGTTCATCCATAAGCATTACCCCACAAGGGCACATCGCATGGTGTGCCCTTCTCTATTGCGCACCTGGCTGCAAAAACGCCTCTAATTGCGCCAGCGCATCAGCGCCGCTGATGCCATCCCGCGACCAATCCCATGCTTGTTTATCAGCAGCAGCAACCCCACGCGGATCAAGTGAACTCGGTTTCCACAGCGCGATGCTATCGGGCGTATAGGGTGCGTAGCGGCGCGGGTCGGATGGCCCGAAGATGGCTGCGGTTTTGCCGCCGGCTGCTGCCGCCAGGTGCGTTAAGCCTGTATCATTGCCGACGTATAACAATGCACCCGCTGCCAAAGCGCCAATCTGCATGAAGCTCAATTCACCGATGAACGTCGTGACCGTGTGCTGCATCTGCGCACGCACCTCATTGACGATGGCCGCATCATCCGGCCCCGCAACAAGCACAATCTGCGCACTGTAACGCTCTGCCAGTGCATCGCCCAATGCTGCAAAGTTCGCCGGGGGCCAGCGCTTGCTAGACATCACCATGCCGGGGTTGTTGCCGCCTGCCGGATTTATGACGATGTAGGGTGCGTGTACGCTACGCCGCGCTAGCAACGCCTGCATGGTTACTCTGGCGTCATCTGGCACGGGGATACTGGCATACTGACCTGCCGTATCGACCCCAAGCGCACGCACAGCGTCCAGATAGATTTCGGCTTCATGCCGGGGTTCGTCAGGGTTGACGGGGACGCGCAGTGTATAGCCGAAGCCACGCCCGTTGCTATCCAGCCCGACACGCTGCCGCACACCTGTCAGCAAAGCAGCAGCGCTCATCAACGGCGAACGCACCAGCGACAACAGCAGATCATAACCCCCGGCACGCACAGCAGCAACAAACTGCGCAAAGCCCAACGGTGATTTAACAGGCATGGACGCCTTGCCCGTATCAAGGATGCTATTTAGCACGGGATGGTGCTCGATGGCACGACGAGACCATGAGCCAACCGCCCAGGTGATGTGGGCATCCGGGTAGGCGCTACGCAAGGCAGTGAGGGCGGCTGTTGCAAGCACCACATCCCCGATGCAGCAAGGGCGAATCAGTAGGATGCGCATTAACTGCTAAAGCTGGTCGGCTCAGGAATATCACGAGCACGCTCAAGGGCCAATTCAAGCCAGAGACGCTTTGCATCTTTGATAGCAGGCAGGATTTCATCCCACTCATCGACTTCTGTCATATACCCCGGCAATTCTGGAATTTGCACAAACCATGCACCATCGTCAGGGATAACCTCTAGGGTATATGGTAGAGACATGTAGTAATCAATTGCGTTAGTCGATATTGCCATCTTGGTTGGTATCTCTGTTCGTATCTTCGTCATCATTGGCGTTCTGTGCATCTTCAATAGTGTATCGAGCAAATTGCTGACTTTGCGCACATACACCTTTTTCACCTTTTTACCGTGCAAGGACAGCGCCTCAACTTCTCGCATGGTGACATTTGTTGGGCTATTGCGTAACTTGTGTCGGAGTTTTTCGAGCCTGGTCACACTTATTTATCCCGTGAGATGGCGAAGCCGCTCATAAATTGCTTTTGCAGCAGCACAAACACGATCACCGCCGGGATGCTGGCAATCACCGCAGCGAGCATTAATGGGCCATATGTTGTGCGCGTATCGACCTCGGTAATGGTCGCCAAGCCCACCTGAACGACCTGATTCTCGCCCTTCATGATGAGCAACGGCCACAGGTACATATTCCAGACGTAGATAAACTGAATCACAGCCAGCGCACCAATCGTATTCCAGCTTAGCGGGATCAACACCCGCAACAGGAATTGCAGCGGGTTAGCCCCATCCAGTTGCGCCGCCTCCGATAGCTCTGCGGGCAGGTTTGCGAAGTGCTGCCGGAAGAGAAAAGCCCCCGTCGCGCTGGCCAGAAACGGCACGGTAATCGCCAGAATCGTGTTATCCCAATCCAGCGACGAAACGGTGCGAAACAGCGCGATAATCATAATCTCGGTGGGCATCATCAGCGTGACCAGCACGAAGGCAAACACCAGCCATTTACCGGGGAAGCGAAAGTAGACGAAGGCCAGCCCAGCCAGCAACGACAGGATCGTTTTGCCAACCGTGACGATAATGGCCTGCACCGTGCTGTTTTGCATGTACAGCAGCAGATTACGGTCCACAATCACGCGCTCTAAATTGCTGAAAAAGGCCGACCCCGGCGTAAGCTGGAAGCTAAAGACCTCCGCGTTCGTCTGTGTGCTGACGATAACGGCATACAGCAACGGCGACCCGACGATAAAGCACGCCAGCCACAACAGCACATGCAGATACCAGCGCTGCGGCAGCCAGCTTTGCTGACGCTTTGGCTTTTGCCGTGCGGCTTGTGCGATGCCTGGGTTGTTTGTCGTCATATCCGTCATATCCGTCATATCGGTCATGGGTTTATGCTCCATAGCTGACGCGGCGGCCACTGGTGCGGAACTGCCAGAGGGTCACGGCGATCACAATCAAGAACAGAATGATAGATTGCGCTGCTGCACGCCCTAAATCCTTATTTTGGATGCCGACGCGGTAAATCTCGTAGATGGCGACAGAGGTCGCGCCTGCGGGTGCGCCCTTCGTCAGGTAATCAATCGTGCCGAAGATGCTGAAGAAGGCGTAGGTCAGGTTCGTGATAATCAGGAAGAACGTGATCGGCGACAGCGATGGCAACACGACATTGGCGAA
>DAOTTW010000430.1:0-3221 GCA_034437615.1 Anaerolineae bacterium
GGCGCGCTCGCGTTGGGCGTCTGTGGCCTTGCTCTGTGCGTATTGCAGCGCCACGTCTTCCAGCAGCAGATGGCCGTTTGTCGTGTCCGTCTCGCGCACCCATTGCCCCAGTCCGTTGCGTGCCAGTTCGGATAGGGCGCTGAAGGCGGGTTGTGTGTCGGGTTTCTCCGGCTGCTTTGCGCCCTGTAGCAATTCTTCTAGCTGCTTCATCAGATCGCGTATTTGTGGCGGTGTTTCGTCGTCGGACGCCCCATTGGGTGCCGTGCCTGCGTTTAAGCCCCTCTCCCTGAGGGAGAGGGGTTGGGGTGAGGGTGAAACGCCGTCATACGTCGCCAGCAATTCGGGTGTGATCTGCTGCGACCAGAAGGCCCCGCAGGACCAGTAAGCCGCCCGTGCCGCGTCACTGAGCGTATTCAGCGTGGCGTCAAGCAGCGCGGCGATGCTGTCGCGCCCCGCCTCGCCTGCTTCGTCGCGCATCTGGTACAGGTCCACGTTCGCCAGCAATTCGCGGATCGTCCAGTTATGCAGGCGCAACTGCACGCCCGCCAGTTCCACACCGAAGGCCAGATAACCCAGCCTACGCGCCAGTTGGTCGCCTTCGTCGCGCCTGCTGGCCTGCTCTGGTGCCAGCTTTTGCAGCAACTCCCAGGCGGCGTCGGGTTCCAGCCCCGGCAAGCGCAGCACGGTCTGCGGTGCGGTGTAAACCTGGCGTGCCGTCACCAGCACAGGCAGATCACTCGGCACGGCTTGCAGCACGCTATCCAGCGCGGCGGCGTTCCAGCAATCATCCAGCACCAGCAGCCCCGCAGCGGTGGCCCGCAGCAGGTTACGCAGCGCCCGCGTCTTGTTGCCGCTGCTGTTGAGCGCCTGCACCTGCCCGTAGGGTTTGGCCAGCGCATCATAGAGCGCGTCGGCCTCGTTGGTGCCCGCCCGCAGCCAGAGCACGGGCTTATCGGGCTGCGCTTGCAGGTGTTGCCTGGCGATGTAGCTGGCCAGCGTCGTCTTGCCCTGTCCGCCGACGCCTTGCAGCAGCATTCGGCGCGTGTCGTGGCCGTTGCGCAGGTGGCCGTTGATCTGCGTGATTTCGCCCGTGCGCCCCACGAAATACGGCGGCGGCGCTGGACGCAGGTCTTGCAGGTCGTCGGTGTGCGCTAATGTGATGGCCTCGGATGCCCCCGCATAGCCCTCAAAGCGCTGTTCCGGCGGCGGCAAGGTGGCTAGCGCGGCCTCGATGCCTTTAATCAGATGCTCACAGTCGCGGTTGAAGCGATCATCGTCCCCGATCCGCGTGGCCTGATAGTTCAGCATGGGTCGCATCTCTGCGGGTAGCTGGTCAGCGTCCGGCAGCGGTGCGTCCTTGATGCGGACGGGCGCGAATAGCCTGCCGTTGTCGGCGGCGTTGCTGATTTCCGTGCGCACCCAGTCCGCGCTGCCCATGCGATCATTTAGTATCTGCAACCACTGCGGGCCGATCACGACGACGACCAGATCACAGCCTGCCAGCGCACCCAGCAGCTTTTTTTGCCAGTCGGCGGCGGGCAAGATGCCTTCGTAGTCGATAAAGACGGCCTCTGCGGTAAAGCGTGCGGCCAGCTTGTCATAGAGGCGCTTGGCGATGTCGGCGTGGTCGTCACGTCGGTAGCTGATGAAGAGGCGATGCGTGCTGTTGCTCATGGTGGGCTGCCTTCTCGTTGCGTTATGCTGCCGTCAAGCGTTAACATCCTGTATGTTCGTAGTATAGCACAATAGAGCAGTAGACGCGATATGCCCCGGATGGTATTATCATAACTAACCAGGTAACGTCATGTTAAGGAGAGCAGCACAACATGCAGATCAGCGGCGACAGCATCCACGAGCAGAACAAAGCACACATCAAGGCCCTGCGTGCCGCCCTGTACGACATCCAAGCGGACGCGCTAGCGGGCCAGCTACGCGCCATTTTCGCGCCGGATGCCGCCGTGCATCTGGCCCACCCGCTAGAGGACCTGAACGGCCCCGACGACCTGTACGAACGCGCCTATCAGCCGCTATTGCACGCCATGCCCGACCTCGAACGCCGTGATTTTATCGTGATGGCAGGCGGCGACGATCAGCAGCAGTGGGTGGGCTGTGCGGGGCATTACCTGGGCAGCTTTGAGCGTCACTGGCTGGGCATCCCGCCGACGCAGCAGCCCGTCGCCATGCGCTACCATGAGTTCTTTCGCATGGAAGCGGGCCGCGTGGCCGAAATGCAGGCGCTCTGGGACATCCCACAGGTGATGATGCAGGCGAGCGCCTGGCCGCTGTCGCCCAGCCTGGGTGTGGAGTGGGTCGCGCCCGGCCCCGCCACGCAGGATGGCATCATCAGCACGCCCTATGATGAGCAGCGCGCCGCCGCCAGCCTGCATCTGGTCGATGCGATGCTGCGTGACCTGCAAAACTCCGTCATCAGCGCAGACGCCATGAATTTAGACAAATACTGGCACCCGCAGATGTTGTGGTATGGGCCTGCTGGCATCGGCAGCGGGCGGCAGGTGCGCGGCTTCCGGCAGATGCACCAGATTCCATTCTTGAACGCCATGCCGGACCGCAGAGCCTTCGTTGATACAGGTGTGCTGTTCGCGGATGGCGATTATGTGGGCTTTACGGCGTGGCCAGGGATGCAGATGACGGTTTCCGGCGATGGCTGGCTCGGCATCGCGCCTGCAAACCAGCAAATCACCATGCGCAGCCTGGATTTCTGGCGCTGTGAGCATGGCCTGATCCGCGAAAACTGGGTGCTGGTCGATCTGCTGCACGTCTATCATCAAATCGGCGTGGATGTCCTCGCCCGGATGCGTGAATACACGCACGCCCGTCAGCCGCGTTAACCATGTGGGCCGTCATCGCTGTGGATAACTACTCAGGCCAGCCTCTGTGTGTCGCCACTGGCTAAAGCCAGCGGCTTCCGCAGGGCCAACCCCCCTGAAGTGGGCTATGGCACGCTGCATACAGCCTGCTTCAGCAGGCTTGTTGTTACCGGAGCCGGACGTTTTAACGTCTGGCGACTAAGAATGGGACACGTACCTGAGTAGTCACAGGGGCGGCGCAAGCCGCCATTATCAAACAGCACGCAAGGAGCAACCCATGAGCAACAAGAAATCCAACAGCCCGCGCTCGATCCTCGGTGTGATCGGCGGCATCGTGCTTCTGATCGTCGGCTTTTTCATCTATCAGGTGACAGGCATCGACCTATTCGGCAT
>DAOTTW010000431.1:0-9999 GCA_034437615.1 Anaerolineae bacterium
TCATCCAAGTAGACATCCAGACGCCCACGCACGAATTCAAGCACCTGCTCCTGTGTGGGCACGTCCACCGTCAGCGGTTGCGCCTGTGCGACGGCACGCAGCAGCAGCGCCAAATCCACATTAATCTGCTTGCCAATCAGGATTTGCACCACACCCAACGCCGCACGCCGCAGCCCGTAAGGGTCCGAGGTCGATTTTGGGGCAAGGCCCGCCGCAAATAACCCCACGAGGCTATCCAGCTTATCGGCCAGCGCCAGCAATGCGCCGGCTGTGCTGGCGGGGATGTCGTCGTCGGCGCTGCGCGGCTGCCAGTGCTCGAAGATGGCGTTCGCAACGGCTGCGGGGTAATTTTCCTTCAGCGCATACTCGCGGCCCATCGTCCCCTGCAATGAGGTCATCTCGACCACCATCTGCGTTGCGAGGTCGGCCTTTGCGATGTGGGCGGCGCGTTGCGCAATGCCGACCTCTGACGCATCCACGCCGATCATATCGCCTAGCGGCGCGATGAGGCCGGCGATGCGCTCGTTTTTCTGCTGCATACTGCCGAGTTTTTCCTGAAAGGTCAGCGTGCCCAGGCGCGGCAAGTAAGCCTCTAACGGCTGCTTCATGTCCTCTTGATAGAAGAAATCCGCATCCGAGAAGCGTGCTTTGAGCACCTGCTCATTGCCATGAGTCACTTTTTCCAGGTATTCTTTGTCGCCGTTGCGCACGGCGATGAAATACGGCAGCAGCGCCCCGTCTGCTTTCTGCACCGGGAAATAGCGTTGCTTGTCGCGCATGACCGTCACCAGCACATCACGCGGCAAGGCCAGAAAACGCTCGTCAAATTGGCCAAGCAGGGCAGTCGGTGCTTCTACCAGATTCGTGACTTCATCCAGCAAGGCCGGGTCATCGGGGATGCTGCCGCCGACGCTATCCGCCAACGCTTCGATCTGCGTTCTGATGGCATCCCGACGCGCTTCACGATCTAAATAGATATTATCGGCCTGCATCGCCTTCAGGTAGGCGTCATAGTGCGCAACCTCAAGCTCCGGTGACCCATATGGCCGCAGGCCGCGTGTGATATGGCCGCTGATGACGCCCGCATACTGAAACGGGATGACCGTCTCACCGAACAGCGCCACAAGCCAGCGGATAGGCCGCGAAAACGCGATGTCTGTGGCGTTCCAGCGCATCGACTTGCCGAACTTGAGGCCCTCAATCAGCCTGGGTAGCGCTTCGGTCAGCACATGCGTAGCAGGTTGGCCCGCGTTGCGCACCACCGCCGTCACGTACTGGCCGCCGTCGATTTCTGCGACCTGCAAATCCGCCACATCAACGCCGCGCCCCCGCGCAAAGCCGATGGCCGCCTTCGTGGGTTCGCCATCCTTAAAAGCACGGTCTGCGGGTGGCCCCTTCGCGACGAATTCTTCATCGGTCTGGCGTGGCGCGACCTGCTGCGCAGCCACCACGATGCGGCGCGGCGTCGCAAATACAGCCAACCCCGCATAGCTCAGGCGCAGATCAGCCAGCATTTGCGGCGCACTGAGCTTGAGTTGCTCTATCACGGCGTCCACATCCTGCGCGGGTAATTCCTCGACGCCGATTTCCAGCAATAGATCAGCCGCTTGTGTGGGTGCAGGCGGCTGCGTGGGTGTGAATTCCGGCAGCGGCAGCACCCAGTTCGCGCCTTTCTTGGTCAGCGGATGGCCCATCGCCTCACGCTGCTCAGCGTAGGCACGTGTGACGTTGCGCGTCATATCGCGCATTCGCCGGAAGTAGCTGGCGCGTTCCGTCACGCCGATAGCGCCGCGTGTATCCAGCACATTAAACAGGTGGCTGCACTTCAGCACGTAATCATAGGCGCTGATAATCGCCTCACCCTCCAGCGCATTGGTGACTTCATGCTCATACGTATCGTAGACCATACGCAGCGCGTCCACGTCGGCCACTTCAAAGTAGTAGCGGCAATGGGCGATTTCCTCCGGCAGCAGCATATCGCCATAGGTGATACCGGGCATCCAATCAATATCCCACACGGAATCCTTGTCTTGCAGCGCCAACACGATGCGCTCGATACCATACGTGATTTCCACGCTGACCACGCTCTGATCCATGCCACCGGCCTGCTGAAAATACGTAAACTGCGTGATTTCCTGCCCATCGAGCCAGACTTCCCAGCCCAGGCCCCACGCACCCAGCGCGGGCGATTCCCAGTTGTCCTCCACGAAGCGGATGTCGTGTTCACGTTGGCTGATGCCGAGCGCTGCCAGCGATTGCAGGTAGAGTTCCTGCGGGTTGCCGGGGTCCGGCTTCAGGATGACCTGATACTGATAGAACTTCTGCATTCGGTTCGGGTTTTCGCCATAGCGCCCATCATCGGGGCGCACGCTCGGTTCAACGTAGGCCACGCGCCAGGGTTCCGGCCCCAACACGCGCAGCAGGGTCGCCGGGTTGCCCGTGCCCGCGCCCACCTGCACGTTATACGGCTCCCAGACGACGCAGCCCTGATCGGACCAGAAATTATGCAATTTGAGGATGACTTGCTGAAAAGTGAGTGGTTGCGACATAATCGGCCTTGTGTGTGTCGTGTGTGATGCATGTCTATCAAACGGAATAGCATGTATTATAGGGTTGCTGAGTGTATTTCGCGAGGTGGCATCATGCCCACACACGTTAACCACAACCTGTACCCCGGCGTCAACGCGCACCTGAACAGCGTGCTACAAGAGCCATATGGCCGCTGGCTCGGTTTTCACTCGACGCACATCAACACAGTACGAGATTATCTCGATGCGCGTTTACCGGATGCGTACTACGCATCCGTTGAAGGATCGCTACAAATCCGCACCGACGATGACCCAGCGCCCAGCAACACACGCGCTGATGTGCTGGTCTGGAGCAATGACACAGCCACGCAAAGCCAACCCAGCACATCTGCAACCGACCCCACCATGACACTAGAGCTACAAACGGCCATCCCCGATACGCTGAACCCGCCGATGAGCGTCGTTATCCGTCAAGCGCGTGATGATACACCCATCACCCGCATCGAAGTGCTTTCCCCCGGCAACAAACCACCCGGCGCACATTACGCCGTCTATCGCGCTAAACGCAGCGAAGCCCTGCTGAGCGGCTTACGCTGCGTTGAAATTGATTATCTGCACGAACATGCTCCCACCATCGAACACATCCCAAGCTATGCGGACCAGCAAGACGGTGCTTACCCCTGCTACATCATCAGCATGAATCCAGATGCGCAGCCAGCAAATGCGCAGGTGCAGGTGTATGGTGTGGGTGTGCTGCAAGCGCTGCCGACGGTTGCAGTACCGCTAGCCGGGGATGATGTGATCGCTGTCGATTTTGGGATGGTATACAAGCAAGCCAGCGAAAAGCGGGCCTTCTTGCGGCTGGTCGATTATGCACAGGAACCCGTGAATTTTGCCGCCTACACGCCAGCAGATCAGCAAGCCATCCGCGCATTTATGGCGCAGGTCGCCACAGGCCAACCCCCTGAATAATGCGCAACGGTGCTATAATCAGCGCGTTTATGCCACATTGCCAAGATCAAGATAAGGATGTAACGAACGATGGCAAAATTATCTATCACGCTGGCGCAGATGCAGATTGTATATGGTGACCAGCGCCGAAACCTCGCCACATTAGAGCGCCTGATGACACAGGCAGGCGCATCAGGCCGCAAAAGCAACATGATCGTCTTCCCGGAATTGTGGTCAACGGGTTATGACCTGGAAAACGCCAAAGCGCACGCCAGCGAGATGAACAAGGGCATGTTCGCGAAGCTATCGAACCTGGCCACACAGCACAAAATCGTGCTGGTGGGGTCGTTGCTGGAAAAGCGCGGCATCGAAGTGGCCAACAGCGCGCCGCTATTCGCGCCCAATGGCCGCATGATGGGCATCTACCGCAAAACGCACCTGTTCCCGTTGATGGAAGAAGATAAATATTTGCAGCCAGGGCCATCCGCCATCACCATTGATCTGCCCTGGGGCAATACCGGCATCGCGATCTGCTACGACCTGCGCTTCCCGGAGCTTTTCCGCAAGTACGTGCACAACGACGCCACCCGCCTGATCGTCATCCCCGCAGAGTGGCCGCTTGAACGCATCGACCACTGGCGTGCCCTGCTAATTGCCCGCGCTATCGAAAACCAGTGCTTCATCGCGGCCTGCAACGCCGCTGGCGAGACGAACGGCACCGTTTTCGGCGGTCATTCCATGATTGTCGATCCCTGGGGCAAAATCGTCATCGAAGCCGGCGAAACACCCCAGCTTGTCACAGGTGAAATCGAACTCGATGAAGTAGACGCCGCACGCGAGCGCATCCCTGTCAACGACAGCCTGCGTTTCGACATTTACCAGTAGCCTGCCTGCTAAGCTGAGCCTCTTTCGCAGCCGCAGAGCGCTGCTTGCCGTTTGTTTTTGGTTGAGACGCACCAAACAATTGTCAGGGGCTTATGATACAATGGTCGGCATGAGATAAGACACGAAAGCCATGCTAACAAAGGACTTGCGCAACGTGCCAGAACAAAAAATGCTCTCAAATGATGAGGTGCGTGCTATTGCGGAATTGGCCAAGCTGGACCTGACCGAAGCTGAGATTGCAACCTATGCCGCGCAAATCTCGGAAATTCTGGAAGCGTTCCAGCTTTTGCAAGAGGCCGACACATCGCAGATCGAACCGATAACCTCCGTGCTGCCGTTGCGCTCTGTCATGCGAGCAGACGCCACCGAAACGCCGCTTGAGCCGGCAGCAGCGACCAGCAACGCCCCCCGTGCACGCTCAGACCAATTCCACGTCGCAGCCGTGCTGAGCGACGAATAACACAGGCTAAAGGGTGCGATCATGGCGAACAATCGGCTGCTGCTGATCGAAGACGATTATGATGTGGCGGAAATGCTGCTGATGTACTTTCAGTCGATGGACTACGAGGTGCTACACGCCGATAACGGCAGCGAAGGCATTCAGGTAGCACGCAACAAGTTTCCGAATCTGATTCTGCTGGATATTATGCTGCCGGATATGGACGGCTACGATGTCTGTGTACGCTTGCGCAACCTCTCATTGACCAAGTACATCCCGACGATATTTCTGACGCAACGCGACGAACGCGGCTCAAAGGTCCGGGGGCTGGAACTCGGCGCGGATGATTACATCACCAAACCCTTCGATATTGACGAGCTACGCCTGCGCGTCGAAAGTTCCATCCGGCGGGCCACCCGCGAGCACCTGCATGAACCCCGCACGGGCCTGCCGACTGGCCCGCTAGTCGATGAAGAACTCAAGGCCCGCCGCAGCAAGAACGCACACGTCTTGCGCTTGCGCATCACAGGCTTCGATAGCTATTCGGATGTGTATAGCTTCATGGCCGCCAACGATGTCATCTATCATGCGGGTAAGATCATCCGTGACGTGCTCTCCGAAATGGGCAGCGAAGATGATTTTGTGGGCATCACAAGCGATGATTTTCTGGTCGCCACTTATGCAGACGATCAGCAGGCGCTCTCGGAGACGATTAACAAGCGTTTTAGCGATCAGGTGCGCACCTTCTATACCTTCACTGACGCCAATCGCGGCGGCATCATCCTGCAACCGGGTAGCGAAGACGAGCACTTCTTGCCGATTATGCGCTTCGACATCCAGCCACACAGCAGCGACGAGACGCCATGAAAGCGCAGCCTTTACAGACCAGCGAACTCGAAGATTTGCGCCGCGACGGGATCGCCGTGATTGATTACGGCTCGCAGTATACGCAGTTAATCGCACGCCGTCTGCGTGAACAGGGCGTCTATGCAGAGGTCTTCGCGCATGATGCCGACGCTAGCCTGATCGAACAGCACGCCCCACGCGGTTACGTGCTTTCTGGCGGCCCCAACAGCGTCTATGACCCCGATGCACCGACATTGCCGCCGCACTTGCTGCAAACGGGCAAGCCCATCCTGGGCATTTGCTACGGCCTGCAAGCCCTGACGCACGCGCTAGGTGGTGAGGTCGCCGCCGCAGAGAAACGCGAATACGGGGATGCTATCGTGACGCACACGCTGCACAGCCCGCTACTCGATGGCTTGCCGACGGCGTTAGCAGTGTGGATGTCACATGGGGACCGCATCGAACAACCCCCGCAGGGCTTCGCGCCCCTGGCGCAATCCGAAAATTCGCCTTATGCCGCCATCGGCGATACCCAACGCAGCTTGTACGGTGTGCAATTTCACCCGGAAGTGCAGCACACACCGGATGGCGTCGCGCTGCTACGCAATTTCATCTTCGCGATTTGCGGTTGTGATGCCAAATGGTCGCCGGAAGCCTTCATCGAGGGCGCTATCAGGGCCATTCGTGAGCAAGTCGGCACAGAGCGCGTAATCCTGGGCCTTAGCGGGGGCGTGGATTCTGCGGTAGCGGGTACGCTGCTTCATCGGGCAGTGGGCGACCAACTGACGGCCATCTTCGTGAATAACGGTCTGCTGCGCAAAAACGAAGCCGAGCAAGTGCTCAGCGTCTTTCGTGAGGGGCGCGGCATGAACGTCGTCTATCACGACGCCACAGAAGAATTTCTGGATAAGCTGCAAGGCGTCACCGACCCCGAAAGCAAGCGCATCACAATCGGCGGGCTGTTTATTGATGTCTTCAGCCACGAAGCCGAGCAGCTTCAGGGCGCGAAATTCCTCGCGCAAGGCACGATTTACCCCGATGTCATCGAGAGCGCATCCGGCAGCAAGACAGCGCACACCATCAAGAGCCATCACAACGTCGGCGGCCTGCCAGACGACTTGCATTTTGAACTGGTGGAACCCCTGCGCGACCTGTTCAAAGACGAGGTGCGGCGCGTGGGCACGGCGCTGGGCCTGCCGGATAGCATCGTATGGCGGCAACCGTTCCCTGGGCCGGGGCTGGCGATCCGCTGCCTGGGCACAGTGACCCATGAACGCCTGCAAAAGCTACGCGCCGCCGATGCTATCTTCACCGAGGAACTGCGCAAGGCGGATATGCTGGTCGGCACCACATCACAGGCGTTTGCAGTGCTGCTACCCGTGCGGGCGGTTGGCGTGCAGGGCGACCAGCGCACCTACGAGGAGGTGGTTGTGTTGCGGGCCGTGCAGACCGACGATTTTATGACGGCGCGCTGGGCCTTGCTGCCGATGGAATTGTTGGCCCGCGTCAGCACGCGCATTACAAACGAGGTCGCTGGCATCAACCGCGTCACCTATGACATCACCAGCAAGCCACCGGGTACTATCGAATGGGAATGACGTTCAGCCTCACATCACCAGGAGCGCTTGCCGGGTGGCAGATGCGCCACACTGTTCAGGTAATGCAGGCGCATGTAATCCAATTCATCCGCGAAATCAAAGCGGGTGATGCCCGTGTTGTAATGCCGATAAAACATCTGGTTCGGGCGCGTCGGCAGTTGATGCAGCAGGCCCTTAATCAGCACATCCAGAAACGACGCATGGGAAACCAGCACGATATGATCGTTGCTTTCCGCACGCTCCAGCAGATGCAGCCCGACCATAATCGCCCGACTGATGAAATCCGCGATGGCTTCCTGCCCTCTTGCGGCGTCCCACCAGCCGTTTTCGGTCACGTCATCGGGCAGCACAAAGCCAGGGAACGCCTCGGAGATTTGGCCGCGTGTCATGCCAGGGTAACCTGTTGCGTGGCCCTGTGTATCGTGTAAATAGATGCCGCCTTGCTCATGGATGGCCGTCCATACGTGGGGCTGTACGTTAAGCGCCTTTGCCATATAACGCGCTGTCTTGAGCGAGCGTAGCATGGCGCTGGTGTAAACGTGGGTGAAGGCGTAGTCGTCGCCGGATGTATCTTGCTGTGTGGCCAGGTAATCAGCGAGGAAGGCCGCCTGTTCTTCGCCTAATGGCGTCAGGTCGGGGTCTTTCACGCGCTCGCGGATGTCCTCGAGTGCGTTATTGACGGATTGTGCGTGCCGGATGAGATAAAGCCGCATGGTGTGTCTGTTATCCTGTAGGTGTAGTGGTTGCAGGTTGCTAGTTTACCACAGGGGCATAATGTGCCCCCACACCCTGCCTGAACCTGTGCTACAATGTAGAACATAGAAGCGTAACCCCAACGCCACGATATTCATAAGCAGGAGGCCGTTATGGCGTTTATCGAAGCCCCCACCAATTTTTACCTGGGGCGCACGTACCATACAGCGACAAATAAGCTGGGAGAGGATGTGGTCTACTACGATTCGCGTGATTTAACCACACACGCGGTCGTGGTCGGCATGACGGGCAGCGGCAAGACCGGCCTGTGCATCACCATGCTAGAGGAAGCCATCCTCGACAACATCCCGGCCATTATCATCGACCCCAAAGGCGACATCACGAACCTGATGCTGACCTTCCCGAATTTGCAACCGCAGGCTTTCCAGCCCTGGATTCATGCGGATGATGCACGTCGCGCCGGGATGGATACACAGACTTACGCCGCAGATGTGGCGCAGCGCTGGCGCGACGGGCTGCAAAGCTGGGGCATCGTGCCGGAGCGCCTGACGTGGCTGCAACACGCCACCAAGATGAGCATTTACACGCCGGGGTCGGATGCGGGCTTGCCGATCAGCATTTTGGCCTCGTTGCGGGCACCGCGCATGAATTGGATGGGCCAGGAAGAAGCCATCCGTGAGCGCATCTCCGGCACCGTGACGGCGCTATTTGCGCTGGCAGGCATGAACTTTCAGCCTGTGCAAGACGTAGAGCACGTGCTGCTATCGACCATCATTGAGCAGAACTGGCGACAGGGCCGCGACCTGACGCTGGAAGACATCGTTTTGCAGATCAAGCAACCCCCCTTCGAGAAGCTCGGTGTGTTCCCGCTGGATCAGGCCATCAGCGAGAAGAAGCGCTATAAAATGGCGATGGAACTGAATAACATCATCGCTGCGCCCTCGTTCCAATCGTGGCTTGTGGGTGAACCGATGGACATCCAGCGCATGTTCTATCAGCCCAATGGTCGTCCGCGTGTGTCGATCTTCTACACAGCGCACCTGAACGACGAAGAGCGCATGTTTATCACCACGCTGATTTTAGAGCAGCTTATTGCATGGATGCGCACACAATCCGGCACGCCAAGCCTACGCGCCCTGCTCTACATTGATGAGATGTTCGGCTACTTCCCGCCTTACCCGAAAAACCCACCGACGAAAGAGCCGCTGCTGCGCCTCGTCAAGCAAGCGCGTGCCTTCGGCCTCGGCATGATTATGGCCACGCAAAACCCCGGCGACCTCGATTACAAGGGCCTGACCAACACAGGCACGTGGTTCATCGGGCGCTTGCAATCCGAAAATGACCGCAAGAAAGTGATGGACGGCTTACGGGCGTTGGCCAGCGCAGAAGAAAACCTCGATCTTAAAGAGGTCGAGCAAATGGTGGCGGATATTCAGCCGCGTGTTTTCCTGATGCGCAACGTGCACAACGACGGCGGCCCCATCCTGATGCATACACGCTGGACCATGAACTATCTCGCAGGGCCGTTGACGCGCCAGCAGATCGGCATTTTGATGCGCGACCAGCGCCAGCAACTCATGAACCAGATCGCCTACGGCTATCAGGGGCCACAGACGGGCCAGGGCTGGACGCAACCGAACTTCAGCGGCGGTCAGGGGCAATATGGCGCACAATCCGCACCCGCCCCGCAGGGCTGGGACCAGACCAACACGCAAGGCAACCAGTGGGGACAGCAGCCGCCCATGCCGCCCGGTTTCGGTGGTCAGCAGCAAGGCCGACAAGGTAACCAGTGGGGACAGCAGCCGCCCATGCCGCCCGGTTTCGGTGGTCAGCAGCAAGGCCAACAAGGTAACCAATGGGGACAGCAGCCGCCCATGCCGCCCGGTTTCGGTGGGCAGCAGCAAGGCCAACAAGGTAACCAATGGGGGCAGCAGCCGCCCATGCCGCCCGGCTTCGGTGGCCAGCAGCAAGGCCAGCAAGGTAACCAATGGGGGCAGCAGCAAGGCCAACAAGGTAACCAATGGGGGCAGCAGCAAGG
>DAOTTW010000432.1:0-2645 GCA_034437615.1 Anaerolineae bacterium
ACCGCCGCTACGCAGCTAGGAGAGGGGGAAGCAGGCTGCTAGAAGCCCCTCTCCCAGTGCCAAAGGCACGTTTGGGAGAGGGGTTTGGGGTGAGGGCTGAGTAGTTACCACGTATCGCAATGCACCAGCAAAGGGAGCTTGCTAGCGGCAAATGGGCTTTTGCGTTAGGATAAGCTAAAAGCCAACGAGAGGCCCTGCCCATGTCATCACAACCCAAGACCGGCCCGCAGCCCGCAAAGGATAATCAACCCCTGGCGGTTATACTGCGAGAGCTGCGCAAACAGGTTACACAGGCCATGCCGCTGCCGCTAGCGACGCGCCAGGACTTTACGAGCGCCATCCATCAAGCCCGCGAATTGCAGAGCGCCTACGAGCAGCTTAGCGGCCTGCTGGATACGTTCGCGGCGGTGAATTCATCGCTGGAATTGGCGCAAACGCTGGAAAGCGTGATGGACATTGTGATTAAGCTGACCGGAGCCGAACGCGCCTATGTCATGCTGCATGACCCCGACTTAGACGCCTTCAGCATCCAGGCGGCGCGCAACTTCGAGCAAGAAAGCCTGACCGAGCAGGAGATTACGTTCAGCCGCACCGTCATCGCAGAAGCCTTCGAGCAGCGCCAGCCCGTCGTCACATCCAACGCACAGCAAGACGAGCGCTACGGGCGACAACTGAGCATTAGCAAGCTCGGCCTACGCAGTATTTTATGCTTGCCGCTGCTGTATGAGGGCGATGCGCTGGGCGTGGTGTATGCGGATAACCGCCTGAATGCGAATAACTTCAACCGCCGCATCCTGCCCGTAATGGGCGTGCTGGCGCAGCAGTTAGCCGTCGCCATCGCCAACGCGCAGCACTTCGAGCAGGTACGCGCCGACCTGGAACGGGCACAGCGCGAGGTGCACCGCCTGCGCATTCAGGTCGATCAGGAGCGCGTGCAGCAAGAGGCGGCGCAGATCACCGAGACGGATTACTTCAGGAATTTAGAAGCGTTGGCCGATGAGCTACGCGGCGAGTTTCAGCAGGGGGACGACGAGAGGTAGTGCTAGCGCTGGCCGCATTGTAGATTTATTTCCGCTGTGCTGTGCTAGTTCGTTTCCAACAGGCGCACCGCCCCGTCATGCATATCATAGCAAGCAGGCTGCACGCGCAGCACACCACGCATCACCGCATCACGGATTAGCGGGCTTTCCTGCTGTAGATCACGGGCGGCGTTGTGCGTATTAGCGATAATCGCATTCATCAGCGTGTCGCCTGCCTGCTGGCGTGCTAATTGCACCGCCTCTGTGATGTAACCAGCCAGATAGGGCAGGTGGCCGGGCAGCTTGTGGCCCTCTAAGACGGCGGTCACGGCACCACAGCCCGTATGACCCAGCACCAACACCAGCGGCACCTGCAATTGCACGACGGCATATTCCACGCTGGCCAGGATATCCTCACCGACGATATTACCCGCCACACGCATCACAAACAGGTCGCCCAAGCCCTGATCGAACACCAGCGAGGGCGGCACGCGGCTATCCGAGCAGGTCAGCACGGCGGCGATGGGCGTTTGGCGGCCTTGCAGCGCTTCGCGCTCCTGCTGCGTCTGACGGGGATGCGTGGCCTGGCCGTCGCGGTAGCGCCGGTTGCCATCCAGCAGCCTTTGCAGCACGTCAGCAGCAGCTAATGTGGTGGTTTGTGTCATAGCGTCGCCTTTCATAGCATCTCATTGCACGATCACAGTATAATGGTGATATGGCACAACCAGCGAGGGAGAAACGCAGGGTGGTCTTTCAAGAGCGCACGTATACCCGTGCAGAATATGAACAGATTATAACGCAATACCCGCATCGGCGCTTTGAACTCATCAACGGGGAGCTTATCGAGAAGATGCCCAACAAAATACATGGTTATGTTGTGTCGCTGCTCAATTTCTTCCTGGTTGGTTATTTACAGAACAACCCGATCGGCTATGTATTGACCGAAGTGCGGCATGGATTGCCAGCAGATGACAGCAACGACCGCGTGCCAGATATGTCCTTCCGTGTGATGGAAAAAGGCGCGCTGCGTGGCGAAAGTCCCGCGCCCTACATGCCGGACCTCGCCATAGAAGTGCAATCCCCTGGCCAGAGCGACCGCTTTATGAGCGACAAAGCCGCCTACTATCTGGCCAATGGCTCACGCATGGTCTGGTTGATCTATCCGACGCGCCGCATCGTGGAAGTGCTAACGCCGACGGAGCGCCACTTGCTGACAGATACAGGCACGATTGACGCTGGTGATGTGCTGCCCGGTCTGCAAATTCCGGTGGCACGCATCTTGCCGACACAAAGTTAGGCCATTGCAAGTTATGGTGGCTGACGCCACCCCGGACGCCGAGAAGGGCGTCCCTACGGTTCACAGCGGTCATGTAGGGACGCGGCTTGCTGCGTCCGCGATGAAAAACGCACGACCACGCTATTGTGTGGTGCTACCGGATACTGTAGCATTGTCTTTACCTGTCATTTTTCACTTATCACTTGTAACTTATCACTTATCACTTGTAACTTGACCCGCAAAATCCTAGAAGCCGCGAGCCCGCATGACACATATCATCTCAATCCATTCCTTCCGGGGTGGCACAGGCAAAAGCAACATCACCGCTAACGTCGCCACCGCACTCGCCA
>DAOTTW010000433.1:0-20534 GCA_034437615.1 Anaerolineae bacterium
ACCGCCGCTACGCAGCTAGGAGAGGGGGAAGCAGGCTGCTAGAAGCCCCTCTCCCAGTGCCAAAGGCACGTTTGGGAGAGGGGTTTGGGGTGAGGGCTGAGTAGTTACCACAAGTTTGGCTTGTCAGCACGCAAACTAATCAGCGTTCCGGGTCGGTGCATCAGGCGCATTGAGTTGGCTGCGGTCTGCGATGGTTTCATTAAAGCGTCGGATGGTATCGGCTTCCAGGTAGATATGGGTTTGCACGGCCCCCAGCGCTTCGTTGAAATCCTGCGCTGCGGTGCGCAGCACACTCTGCATATCGGTTGTCGCCAGCAGCTTACTAGCGACCTGATTGGCTTTGGCTTCACGCTGCGCCAGGGCTTGACTTTGTTCGACCAGACGGCGATTTTCCAGCGCGAGCGCCAAGCGCTGAATGACGTTGCGCATCATATCCTGCTGACGGGGCGAGATGACGCGGTTGGCTGGCAGTGTCAGCGAAATGGCCCCTAGCGTCTTGTCCGCCAGCACAATCGGCAGGCTGAGGTGTTGCTCGTTGCGCTCTGTGTCTTTGCGGATCACGAGATCACCGGATTGCAGGCTCTCTTGCATGGCATCGTTCAGGCTGTGTGATGGCTCGACGTGGTTTTGCAGCAGGTTCAGGTTGTAGCCGATGACCTGACCGCCCATGCGCTGTTCGAAGTAATTGGACCAGCCCCGCTGCGTTGTGCGTTGCTCCGTGCGTTCGAGTTCTCTCAGGCGGCGGCGCTGACGCGCGATGATTTCTTCTTGTTCTTGTACGTCGCTGCGGATGCTTTGGATGCTGCGCAGTTGCGTCAACGCGGTGCTGAGTTGGCTGGCCAGCAGCTTCACGATGTCCAGTTGTACAGCGCTGAAGGCGTCTGCGTCTTCGCTTTGTACGTCCAGCACGCCGATGGTCGTGCCCGCATCGTACAGGGGCACCAACGCGCCAGAACGAATGCCTGCAAGCAGGTGTGAGCGGCGCAGGGCGCTGCTTTGCTGGTCCAGCAGCAGCACATCGCGGTTGCGCACGGCCTCCCGGATGGCGCTATAGGCTTGCTCGTCGCTGGCCTCGTCGGTGATCTGGATGAGGCCGAAGCCGCTGTAGATGCGGCGCTGTACGTCGCCGTTGCTATCGGTCAGGAAGACCTGCGCAAACGTGAATTGCAGCTCGTCGCGCAGCAGGTTAATCGTGCGTGTGAACAGCGCCTGCTCGTCGGCGTCGCTATCGTAGAGCTTGCTGAAGCCGCTCACGCGCCGGAACTTTTCGATATCGCGGTTGTATTGCCCTAATAAGTTTTGGACGTTGCCGCTGTAGAAAATCTGCACGATGGCAATGGCCGTAATTTGCAGCAGGGGTAGGACCAGTAGGTTATAGGGGTTGTTGGCGTTGTTCTGGATGTATAGTTGGACGATGCTGCCGCTAGAGACCAGCAGCACGAGGATGACTTCACGCCAACGCAGCAGGGCACCAGCGACGATGGCGACGAGGGCTAGTTGCACGTAGGTGACGGCTATTAGATTAGCATTGCCGACGACGTAGGCGAGGCCCACAAAGGTTAGCACGATAAGATAACTGGCCAGCCGCAATTGACCGCGCCGCACCAGGGTATAAAGCACCCCAGCGACGACCAGCACCAGCGGCGCACTGATCTGACCGACGAGGCTTGCCTCAAACGAGGTCAGGAAGACGACCCCGATATTGACCAGACCAGACGCCGCCAAAAAGACCGAGATGTAAATCAACACGGCCGCCCGCTGGCGGTCCAGTGGGTCTGTGTAATTTTGCCGTAGGCGAAAAAGATCGCGCCAGATTTGCATTAGCGGTTTGCTCCGTTGCTGCTATCCGTATGGTGATTGTTGCTCTGGCCGTTTTGGGGCTGTGATGCGGCTGTGGCCTGCACGCCGCCAAGCCGGATCGCGCCATCATCCGCGCCGAGTGCCTCGCATAGCCCGCGCAGCGTGATTTGCAGCAGGTCGTCGATGTTGTTGGCCTCTTGATATTGCGTCGAGATTTCACCGATGCGCTGTTCCTGTGCGGAAGTCTCTTGTGTTTCTTCAAACAGGCGTGCATTGTCCATGCTGATGGCAAGGCGTTGGGCGATGGCACGCAGCATATCGGCGCTGCTGTTGATGTCGGCGTCTTTGCCGAGCGAAATTTCCAGCGCGCCGACGATCTCACCGCGCAGTTCGATGGGCACAGCAAGCAATTGCTCGTCGCCGTGCGTTTCCTGGATGACGCGGCGGCGCTGTGCTGCCTGCTGCATTCGCTCCGTCCAGTGGGCACCGGGGCGAAATTCGCTGCCGGAGAGCGTCACGCCGCTGACGTTCTCGCCACCGACCAGGTAATCCTCCCAGGCGCGGCGCGTCAGTTGGCGGTTCAGGCGTTGGATTTCGCGCAGGTTGATTTCAGATTCATAAAAGAGGCGCTTGTTTTCGTTCATGCGCCGCGTTTGGTCCTCGAAAAGCTGTGCATTGCGGATGGCGATAGCGAGTTGGTTGGCCATCACCTGCATAGCCTGAATTTGTGTGTTGCTGAAGGCGTTGGGGCGCATATTCTGTACGTCCAGCGTGCCGATGATGCGCTCACCATCGGCAATCGGCAGCACAAGTTCGGAGCGTGTGTTGGCCAATAGGTCTTTATTGGCGTTGTCCTCGTTGGCATCTGTGCTGGTATCGCCCACGACGACGGCTTCGCCTGCCTGGATGACGCGCCCGATGACGTTGCCGGCGTTGATGGGCAAGCGGTGCTGACGGGCCAGCAGTTGCTCACCGATTTCGCCCGTGCTGGCCTTGAGGTAGGCGTATTGCTGATCGTCATCGACAAGGTAAATTTGTGCATGATAGAAGCCGAAGCGGTCGCGGATGACATCCACAGCGCGGTTGAGCAGTTGGTCGCTATCCAGCATTTTCGACATCACCTGGCCGATGCTGGCGCTGGCTTCGAGCAGTTCGGCGCTGCGTTGGGCTTCTGTCGCAGTCTTTTGCAGGGTATTGATGAAGGCGCGTAGCACGACGCCGATCAGCAATGGGAAGAGCGAGAGCAACCCGGCGCTGAGGGCATCAGTGACGTTGGCACCTTCTACGATAGCCCCGACCACGTTGGCCCCCAGGCGTAGCGTGATGACGACGAAGATCATATTGAAGAAGAGCCGATTGGTAATCAACGCGCTGATGAAAACGGCCAGGATCGCCAGCACGAAGAGCGTTACGGCCCCATATTCCGGGTTAATCGTCAGCAGCAGCAGGTAAACGCCCGTCAGGTTGAGGACAAGCTGCTGATAGCGGCGATTACGCAGCAGCAGCAGCAGTATCAGGCCGATGATGCAGGTGGCTAAGGGGCCGATGACGTTAGGTTGCGATTGCCGGATTTCTGCGGTGTCGCTGGTCAGCACGAGGATGGCTAGGCCCAGCGTGGCCAGTACCATCAGGCTGAGCGTGACCTGTGCGATGCGGATGCGTAGCTGGTCCGTGATGCTGCGTTGCGCGTTTGTGTCGAGCGTAATCATAATCCGGCCTTTGTTTGTGCCTTTTTGATGCGCGTCTTTGATGCGCGTCTCTTGCGGTTTATGGGTTGTTTGCGCCGTTGCCGTTTTGGGTGTTGGGTGTGCCCATTTGAATGACGATCTTGTTGGCCTTGAGCGTCTCATGCAGGCTGCGGGCCGCTTCGGTCAGGGTCGCCTCGACGTTATTGGTGGCCTGGAAGCGGCTGCTGATCTCGTTAATCAGTGTTTCGCGTTGGGCGGCGCTCTGGCTCTCTTCTACGAGTCGGATATTCTCTGCGGCGAGGCCGAAGCGCTCACCGACTTCCAGCAGCATATCCAGGTCTTCGGGCGCTAGCTGGCCATCCCCATCCAGTTCAAATTCCATCGCGCCGATCACCTGACCACGCACGCGCAGCGGCACGGCCACGACGTTGCCCTGGTTGGTGGTTGCGTTGTGCTGTGCGGCCTCGGCCATTGTCGCGGTCCAACGGGCGTCTTGTTCGGTTGCATCCTGCTCGAAGTCGATATTGTAGCCGATCATGTCGTAGCGGTCTTGCAAATATTCGGACCAGGCGCGCCCGACCAGGCGTTTATTCAGGCGCTCGATGTCTTCGAGTTGCACGCGGGCGCGTTCGGCCAGTTGTTGCTTTTCCTGCACCTGCTTTTGCGCGGTCTCGAATTGTCGGATGTTGTCGATCACCAGCGAGAGGCTATCGGCCAATGATTGAAAGGTCGCAATGTCGTCATCGGCCAGTGTCTCCAGTTCGCGGCTCTGCAAATCTAGCGCGCCGATGATGTGGGTGCCGATGCGTAACGGGAAGGCCGCTTCCAGGCGGGTATCCGGCAGCAGGTCGTTGGGGCGGTGGATGCCATCGCGCAATCTGGCTTGTGCGATGATGGGCTGCCCCTTCAGCGTCGTTTGCCCGATAACGCTGAGGCTGCCGACGGCTAGCTTGTGCTTACGCTCCAGCAGTTGTTGACCGACAGCGCCCGTGCTGGCCACAAGCTGCGCCTGCACCTCGTCCTGATGTACCAGGAATAGCTGGGCATGATAGAACTGCGGGTAATTTTCCAGGATCAGCTTGAGCGCGGTGTTCATCGTGTCATCGAGCGCGACGCGCTGCGAGGCTTTGCGGGTGATGCGCGTGTTGATGTCCGCTAATTTCAGGCGTTCCTGTGTGGCCGAGAGGCTGCCTTGCGCCTGGCTGATGCTGGCATAACGTAGAAATAGATAGACGATGGCGGCCACGCCTAAGAATTGCAGGATGGTCGTAACGAGCGTCGCACCATCGACATCTGTACCAGGCCGTATCAGCAGCGTGGCAATGGCGACGCTGACGCTGACTAGCAGGCCCGTTTGGTAATATAGCAGGCCACACATCAGGATGAACGCGGTGAGGGTGACCACCTGAGTCGGCGTGAGAACACCTGCTGGCTGTGGGCTGATGAAGGCTGGCAAAGCTGTGAGCAGATAGAGCACGAGCGGCGGGATAAAGGCGACGGCGTTGGCGTGGCCGCGCCATGTGCTAAAGACGCCGACGAGACCAATTCCCAACGGTAAAAGCAGATAGAGCCAGGCCTCCGGGCGCACAGCGAGCACACCGACCAGCGTCGTCACGTCGCCCTCTGTACCGGGGACGAGCCATTGATTGATGAAGAAAGCATAGATGAGGTAGACGACGATCAATATAATGCTGAACAGCATCACGAGGATGGCGCGTTCGCGTTGCAGTTTATTCGGGTAGGCTTCTGTGCGGATGAGACGGTTCAGCAGGTTTTCCATGATGTGTGTTATCCGTCGCTTGTCTGTCGGTTGGGTTGCTGCTCCAGCCCCAGGCGGATGCGGGCGCGTTTGGCCCCCAGCGCCTGCCCCAATTCACGGGCGGTCAGGGTCATGATGGTTGGGATGTCGAGTTGTTGCTGAAGTTTGGCGGCAATCTCGCTGGTGAGGGCTTTGTTGAGCGCGAGATGGCTGCTGCGCGTGTAGGCTTCGGCATTCGTGAGCGTCACGGCAAGCTGATTCGCCAGTTGGACCAGCGCGGCGCGGTCCGTCGGCAGGTAGGCGTAGGCTTCGCGTTTGCCGATTTCGATCAGGCCCAGGCGTTGCCCACGTGACGTAATCGGCAAGGCCATCATGGAGCGTAACACATGCTGATAGGGATGCTGCCATGCGCTACCGCCCTCATCGCCAGGATTTTGCAAATCATCGACCTCAACGAGTTGTTGCGTTTGCCACGCGGTAGCGACGACGGTGTTCTGGGTGTGCGGTTGTGATGTCAGGCCCGGTCGTGCCGGTTCCGTATCGACACCCAGCCTATCGGCCAGGTAACGTTTGCGCACAATTAGGCCACTGGTGTCTGCTGTGTTTGTGGCGTCTGCTGCTGGGTCGAGCAGGCGAATGGTCATGTAATCAAAGGGCAGCACTTGCTGGCTGGCTGTCGTCGTCGTTTCCAGAATTTCCTCAATGTCGAGCGAGGCTTGTACGGCTTGGCTGAACAGCGTGATTTGCTGCATCTGGGCGGCCTGACGTTGGCTGCTGGCCAGCAGGCGCAGGCGTTGCAGGCTGATGACAAGCTGCGATACGATGGTTTTGGCCAGCCGCGTATCTTGTTCGCTGAATGCCGTGAGCGCCCGGTAGCTATCCAGACCGACGACACCCAGCAACTCGCCTTGCAGATCGAACATGGGCAAGAACAGTGTCGCTTTGATGCCCATACGCAGCATGGCCTGACGATTGGCGGATTGGATGCGCGGATCATTGGCAATGTCTGTGATGGCCAGCGGTTCGTTGTTTTGGCGCATTTGGCTAGCAATGGCCTGGTTCGTCTCTAGCCGTAGGCCCAATGAGTCGGTGTTTGGATAATCGGCACGCAGGATACTGCTCTGGCTGTCGGCCTCCAGCATGGAAATACCGACATGATCGAAGCTGGTGGCGTTGACGAGCGCTACTGCACCGCGTTGCAGCAGCGTGGCCTCATCTTGTTCGGTTTCTTCGCTGCTGGCGATTTCGTTCAGCAGTTGCAGCACGCGCACCTGCTGCCGCGTTTGTTCGACGTTGGCCTGCACATTGCTCAGCAGGTTTTGATTTTCGATGGCCACCGCGACCTGATCGGCCAGACTGCGGAATACCTGCCGTTCGGCGGGTGTCAGGCTGATGGGGTATTGCCTATCGTTCATGGTCAGCGTGCCATAGGTGCGGCCTGCGGTGCGCAAGGGGACGATATACAACGCACGAATGCCGTAGTTGCTCAGCCATGCGTGCAGGGCCTCGGTGACCAGCGGATGCTGTTGTTGCAGGTCGATGATAATTTCTGAACTGCCGTTGATACGCCGGAACGCCGCCTCTAGATCATCATCGGCCAGGGGTATCCGCTCGTCGGATGCGAAGTTCTGCTCACGGTTGGCGCTGGCCAACACGCGCAGGTCGCTCACTTCGTCGTTGTCATCACGCTGAAAGATCATGACGGTAATGAATTGGCCGGGCTGCAAGATGGCACGCCCGACGAGACCCGCAATTTCTTCTAGGCGTGTGGTGGCGTTGATTTCACCGGAGAGGCGCACCTGACGCTGTAGCAGGCTGGCGAGTTGGCGGCTTTCGATCAATAGGGCGATTTGTTGTGCCAGCGTCGGCAGCCATTCGGGTATGTCGTCGGCTGCATCGGTGGCTGGCTGTGCGGCCTGAAGCCTGATTTCCAGCACGCCGTAGGTGGTGCTGTGCGTCTTTAGCGGCAGCAAATACGTGCCATCGTCCAGGGTTTGCGGCTCGGCCTCTTGAATGACGTGGCGATGTTGGGGTAGCTCTTGTAGGGCCGTGATGGTCTGGTCGTCGGCGTCGCCTGCTGATAGCGGATACCAGATGCTCAGGCCGCTACGCACGTAGCGCTGCACGGCTACGTGCCCCAGCGATGGAACGTGCTGTGCGATAGCAGGCAGGGCAGCGGCCAGCGCTGCCGCAACGCTGGCTTCGCCCTGGCCACGCTGATTGAGCGCGGTAAAAAGCTGATTGAGTTCGCTGGTGCTGAGTGTGCTCATTGTGCGTGTGGCCCTTTGCTGTGTGCTATTTGTGCTGTGTGCAATGGTTGCGTGTGTTTACTGCCATTCCCACACGGCTTCACCTGCCAATAAGCGCTTCACCTGCTCCGGGAAGCGGTCCGGGTCTAGTGGTTTACCCAGGAAGCCATCAAACCCGGCTTTTTGGGCGCGGCGCATCTGGTCCTCGCTGGCCTCTGCGGTGACGGCGCAGACGATGGTTTCCTTCAAGCGCGGGTTGGCCCGCACCTTCTGCAACGCCTGATAGCCGTCTTCGTAGGGCAGGCGAATATCCATCAGAATCAGGTCGATACGTGGCAGGGTTTCCGCAAATTGTACGACTTGCCAGCCGGATGTCTTCCACTCACAGCGGTCCACGCCCATAAAGGCTAACATACGTGCGATCAACACGAAATTGGGCACGTTATCTTCTACGACCAGTACGTGGGCGTCACCGGGATCAATTGGAGTGCGCACCATAATTTATCCTTCGCTATTGCGTGTCTTGGTTACAAGTTGCGATCAGTAAGATTGCGATATAGCCATGATACACGAATACATCTGTTGTGTTGCATGGGATTCGCGCTACTTTGGTTCGATAAACGGCGTGATCTCGTTGATGAACGTGTCGATGTCGATGGGTTTGCTGATGTAGCCGTCGCAGCCGGCTTGCAGGTAGGTTTCACGGTCCCCTTGCATCGCGTTGGCTGTGAGCGCGATGATATGGATGCTGGCGATTTGCGGCGTCTTGCGGATTTCGCTGGTGGCCGCCAACCCATCCATGTCTGGCATGGCCATATCCATCAGGATCAGGTCGGGTTGCTCTGCGATGGCCATGTCAATGCCATCACGGGCATTGTTGGCTTCCAGGAATTCAAAGCCCTCGGCCAGCAAGATGCGTTTGACCAACATGCGGTTGTCCAACTCATCATCTATGTAGAGAATCCTTGCCATCGTCGGCCCTTCTTGGAATGCGTTTTATAATGCTCCCGCTCATCTGTCGCCTGTATACGCATGGTCCCTGTGCAACACACGATTGATCCATCAATTACTTGAGAATGCCTCCATTGATCCATCAACCATTATGGAACAGGGCCGCAGGACATGCTAGGCGTGCCACCCAATTCTAACCCAAAAATTGCCGGAACCTCACCTAAATTAAGCGATGTTCAGAATTGGTTTGGATGTTGGATGATTTGCCCGCGTGCTGCTGTGGATTTTCTGCTATCCTACAAGGCGTCTTTTAAACGTATAGCATCAACCAAAATAGGAGCAGACACTGATGGCAAAGAAGCAGTACAGCAGCTATCCCGATATGGTGATTGACCCGAATAAAAGCTACAGCGCGGTGATCGAGACCAGCAAGGGCACGATTAACCTGGACCTCTTCGCGGATCGTGCGCCCAAGACCGTCAATAACTTCGTGTTTCTGGCGCGTGAAGGCTTTTACAATGGGCTGCTGTTTCATCGTGTGATTAGCGATTTTATGATTCAGGGCGGCGACCCGCGTGGGGACGGTCGTGGTGGCCCCGGCTATAACTGGCCAGATGAGCCGTCCGCGTTGCAGATCAAGCATGAGCGCGGCAGCCTGAGCATGGCCAACGCTGGCCCGAACACGAACGGCTCGCAGTTCTTCATTACGCATGGGGCCACGTCGCACCTGAATGGCAAACATGCGGTGTTTGGCAAGGTTAAGAGCGACGCCGATCAGCAGGTGGTGGATGCGATTGAGCAGAACGACATCATGAAATCCGTCGAGATCATCGAAGCGTAAGCGCCAGGGGGTCTATGTCGTCGGCTCCGTGATTGTCAGGATGGGCAGTGTGCAATTAAAGACGCTGCCCACGCCAGAGGGGTTATCCTCGATCCAGATTGCGCCACCGTGCGCCTCCGTCACCAGCTTGCAAAACGTCAGGCCCAGCCCGACGCCACGCCGCACCGTTTCACGGCCTTTGACCTGTACGAAGCGATCAAACAAGCGCTGTTTGTACTCATCCGGCACCCCTGGCCCTTCGTCTATCACGGCGATGTGCACGAAATCGCTCTGGGGTTCACGGCGCGTCTTGATGTGCACGGTGCTATCTTCAGGGCTATACTTCAGCGCGTTATCGACCAGGTTCATCAGCAGGCGCTCGACCTTATCAATATCGACATCAATCAGCGGTAAATCCGCCTCTACTTCGCTGCTGATCGTCACGGCCAGTTCACGCGCCATTGGCATTAGCTCATGGCGGATATTTTCCACCAGTGCAGTCAGGTCAGCGGGTTCGGTCTCTAGCTGCATGTCGCCGCTTTCCATGCGGGCGATGTCCAGCAAGGCATCCACACGCAGCAATACCTTGCGGATGGCCCGTTTGCTGGCGTCGGTGGTGCGCTCCACGATCTTACGATACTCGGCTTCTTTCGGTACGACCTCACGCAGTAGGCGCAGGCTGGTCGTCACGGCGGTGAGCGGGCTGCGCAGGTCATGCACGACCATCTGTGAGAGGGCTTCGCGGGCGCGTTCCAGTTCGTATTCTTCGGTGCGATTGTAAAAGACCAGCAGCAGGCCAATCACCGTTTGCCTGTCGTCCCGCACGGCGATGATCTGGCGTTCGATGAAGTGTGTGTTATGTTCCAGGCGCACGTCATAGCTATGGTTGACGGGCTGCGTCCAGCTTTGCGGGCCGTCGAGGTCATCCAGCAGGGCTTGCAGTTGGTCAGGTGTATCAAAGCCCATACGCGGCAGTAGTTCCAGGTCTGGCTGCGCCACGATGGTATCTAAGCGCTGCCCGATTAACCCCTGCGTATGTAGGCCGATCATATCCACGCGGGGGTTCGCCAGCGCAATCATATGGTCGGTGTCGATCAGGATAATGCCTTCGCTCATCGTATCCAGGATGACCTTGAGGTTATCGCGGGCTTCACGGATGCGCTGGAAGAGTTGTGTGTTATCGGCGGCGATAATAGCCTGGTTCGCAATTTGCGAGACGAAATGCTCGTCGCTTTGCCCGAAGGCGTGGCTTTCGCTGCTTTCCAGCACAATGCAACCCAACACATCTGAGCCACGAGTGAGCGGCGTCATCAGCACGGAGTGCGTGCCAGGCAGCAAGGCGACCTCACGCGGGTCGGTGCGGACATCCGGCACGCGCAGGTGTTGGCCATCTCGTAGGACATCCCGCACGCCAACGTTTCGCAGATGTACGCCCGCATCAAAGAAGCCCACCGGGAAGTTTGCGCTGCTGACGACCTTGGCCTGTGTGCTTTCGTCCCGCAGGGCGATGAAACCAGCGTGGGCGTGGGTCGCATCCAGCGCATAGGTCAGCACGATGTCGTACACCTGCCTGGTCTCCAGCGTCGCATTCAGCAGGCGTCCGGCGGTGGCCAGCGTATAAAGCTGGTTCATGCGCTGTTCCAGGGCTTCGTCGGCGGCGCTGTAGGCGCGTGCGTTGTTGATGGCCTGCGATGCTTGCGTTGAGAAGGCGTTGAACAGGTCGATCTGCTCGTGAATCATGTGCAGTGGTTGCCGGAAGTACAGCACCAGCACCCCGATTTGTTTGCCGCCGATGCTCAGCGCCAATTCCACCCAACCCAAAATGCCCTCGGTCAGCATGACATCCCGCAGTGGGGCGGCTTGTGGGCTGCTGCGCGTGTCTTCGATGATGATGGGCGCGGGCGTCAGCGCTTGGTTGGTGTTGGCCTCGCGTGTTATCAGGGGCAGGGGCGCGGTGCGGATGAAAGTATCACTCAGGCCAGAGCTGCGCACCAGCGTCAGGTCGCTTGGCTGCTGGGGCGCTGCGCCCTGCGTTGCAGCGCCATCGTCCGCGTATTCATCGTCCCAGTAGATATAAACGGCTGTCGCGTCTGCATTACTGATGACGGAGGCTGAGGTTACTACGGTGTCGATGACTTCGACGGGTGACAGCGTGACGGTCAGCAGGGCGGAAACCTGGCTCAACGTCGCCAATTGTTCGGCGCGTTCGGCTTGTTGATGATACAGGTAGGCGTTTTCGATGGCGATGCCGGCGCTGGTGCCCAAAATGGCCATGAGATGTTCGTCGCCCCTGCTGAAGCGCTGGCTATCGTTGTGAGTACGGGCGACAAAGGCCCCGACTGTGCGCTGGCCGACTTGAATCGGCACGCCCATCCACGAACGGACCTGGGCCGCAGGGGGTTGTAAGCCCAGGCTTGTAGCACGCTTTGCGACCTGATCCGGCAATACCAGCGCTGCGCCTGTCGTCAGCACATGCTTGAGCAGGCCGTCGTCGTCTGGCGGCGTTGCTGGGGCTGCCTGGCGTTCGCCATCACGTACCAGCAGCGGGTAGGTCAAGGTGTCGCTGTCGGGGGCTTGTAGCGCCAGGGTGAAGTGCTCTAGCTTGAGCAGGTCACGCGCTTGTTGGTAGATCGTCTGCACGAGGGCTGCGTAATCTAAGGTTTGCCCGAAGGATTGCGTGGCCTGGGCAATGCGTGACATATCATCCAGGCGTTGCTTGAATTGTTGGACGAAGCGATTCAGCACGTACAGCCCGAAGATAATCAGCACGAGGCCGACCACCATAATCATGAAGAAGCCGAGCGAATTCTCGGTGCTGCCGACCTGCGCCGCCGCCAACGAAAAGGGCACGGGCAGCAGCACGATGATACCGATGCTGAGTGTATCTTCGCGTGACGGGGTGGCCGTTACCTGTGGTGAGGTGTAGACGTGCAGCACGAACAGCACAAAATACAGCACGCAGTAAAATAGCACGAAAACCAGCACGGCGGGGTCGGTCAGGATGCCACGACTGCTGGCGCGTAGGGGCAAACTGCCGCCTAAGAGCATGTAGGCATTGCTGGCGACGAAAAATGCTAGCGTCGTCTGTGAAACGGCAAAGCCAATCGTGCACAATGGATTTTCGTTGCTTGTGTGGGTGGTGGTCGGCTGTGGGTTGGCGTAGCGTGGCATCAGATACGCCAGCAGCACCCCCCCCAGCAGGCCGCCCAGGAAGATCGCGATGGTCATGGCGGGTTGTGTAGCGGCATCCAGCGATAGAAACGCCATCATGCCGACACTGTGCGCCAGGCTCATCTTGCCGACGCCCACATGCAGGCTGAGCGCCAATGCGAAGGCCGTCAGCAAGCCGAACGTGCCCAGTTCGACCAACCGCCCGCCGATAACCGGCAGGGCTGGCGCGGCGCTGATGACGACGACCCAGATGGTGAGCGCAACCAGCGAGAGTATGGTCAGCGATTGAATACGAGCACGCAATTGCATAAGAGACTTATCTGGTGTCATGGTCGGTTGTGTTGTGTACTTCCCGTGCTATTTCGCGTGCGTGTGTTGTGCCTACCGGGGTGGCCAGCGGCAGTGTAAAGGCGAAGCACGCGCCAGATAGCGGCGCTTTGTGCGCATCAACCACCCAGATGCGCCCCCCGTGCGTTTCGACCGCCAGCTTGCAGAAGGCCAGGCCCATGCCGAAGCCCTGTAAGCCGTGCAGCACGCGGTTGCCCTCAACTTGTTCGGAGACCCTAAAGATGCGTTCGCGCATCCCCGCTGGTATGCCCTGGCCTGTGTCACAGACCATCATACAGGCTTCGTGGTCGGTTTCGTCGCTGAAGGTGGCTGCCATCAGGATGCGACCACCGCCGGGTGTGAATTTAACGGCATTATTCAGCAGGTTGGTCAGCACGCGCCCGATAATATCCTCATCAACATAAACCGCACTCAGCGATGGGTCGATGGTTATTTCAAAGTGCAGGTCGGCTGCCTTGATGGAAGCCGCCAGCACATCATAAGCGCGTTCCATCAGATTATGTAGGTCGGTGGGTGTTGGGTCAATAACCAGACGTGCTTTGCCGTCGTCCGGCTGGCGTTGCATCGTGTCGACCATGCGCAGCATCCGCTCTGCATTGTGTTGCGCGTTGGTGATGAGCAGGCTCAGGTTGCTTGCACGGTTATCCTGGGCGCTTTGGTTGGCATCATCGTTTGTGCGCTGCCCTGGCAGCAGTTCCCTGAGCAATTCGGCCATCATGTAGGTGCTGCTGATGATCGAGCCGAGCGGGGCGCGCAGGTCATGCATCACGAAGCGCTGAATCTCTTTGCGGTACATTTCAAGCTGGCGCTGTTCGGTGATGTCGCGCATGGTGCGCAATTCGCCGAGTAGCTGGCCTGCGCTATCGCGCACATCGGTGCGGTACTCCTCGACATAGCGGCGCTGGTCCTGATGTAAAATGGCGTATTCGGTGCTTTGGCGTGCGGGGCGTGGGGTTTCGGCATGGGTGGCGTCGGCGTTGCTATCGGCTTCGCCCGCATCCAGCCTTTCATAGTCGATGGCAGCGCGTACATCGGCAAATGCCCGTCGCATGTAGTGGCTGAGGTCTAGCCCCAGGATTTCATTTGCGGCGCGGTTGGCGTCTTGCAGGTGCCCGTTGCGGCCCAGCAACACGACGCCATCCCGCGTGGCATCCAGAATTGCCCGCATCTGATTGTTGTTGCGGCGCAGGGCGTCGTTCAGGTGGGCGTTTTCGATGTGGCTGGCGGCCTGACCTGCGAGTAAGCCTATGGCGTTCTGGTCAGGCTCCGTGAAGTGGCGCTCCTGGCTGAAGGTCACACACAGCACATGGCGCGTGTCTTGCCGTCTGTGGATTGGGATGGCGATCAGGCTGCGATAGGGTGGCACGATCTCGGCGGGCTGGTTTGTGTTGTGCATGATTTGGATGTCATCTGTGCGTGCTGCTTGTAGGATAACATCCGTCGGTAACGCGAGTGCGACTTTTCGCCAGTGCCCCGCGCTTGTTAGCATCATGCTGAGTATGGGCTGTGCGCTTTGTGCTGGCACGTCACAATCGTACAGGCTGGCGTGTGTGCCCTGTAGCAGCTTTGCGCCTGTACGCAGCACCGCATCAAACACGGCTTCGATGCTGCTTGCCCGTGTGGATTGCAGGGTCAGGTCACGCAGATGCTTGAGCGTCGTGATTTCGTGCTGGCGTTCCTTCAATAGCTGGGCGTTGTCGATGCTGATGGCGGCGTGCCCCGCAAGGCTTTTGATGAAGCTGATATGCTCACCCGTAAAGAAGGTCGGCTTGAGGCTTTCGACGTTTAGCACGCCGATGACTTTATCTGCTTTGATGAGGGGCACAGCAAGCGAGGATTCATACGCACCGTTTGACGGGGTGATGTAACGTGGATGCCGGTTGTTATGGTCCAGTAGCAGCGTCTGGCCATCGCGGATCACCTGCCCAATGATGCCCACATCCAGCGCTGCTGTCACGGTATGCCCGCTGACCTGCCCATCCTGCATCCTCTGCGTGATGATCTGGAAGCGCTGCTGAGCTTCGTCAATCAGCGCCAACGATGCGATGTCGGCCTGGGTCGCCTGGAGCGCTGCATCCAGCACGCTGGCAATAATCAAATCCAGGTTGAGCGATTGCGAGACCTGCTGCGCGATGTCCTCAATCAAGGCAAGCTGCTCAAGGCGCTCCATGAGCGCTTCTTCCGTCAGGGTGTGGATGCGGGCGTTGTAGATTTGCGAGGCGATTTGATTGTTGGCCATTTCCAGCAAGCGACGTTCGTTATCCGTAAAGTAGCGCGTCTGTGTGGCATAGATAAAGACAGCCCCGATCATCTCATTTTGAATGCGCATCGGCAATAGGCCCAGCGTCATAGCGCCGTTGTGTTGCATGAACTGTGTGAGGGCGTCGGATAGGCGGGTGTCGTCCTGATGATAGACAAACAGGCCCGTACTCGTTTCGCCCTGCATCCGCGCAATTTCTGGGATTTGCTGTACGGTGAGCGTTGTTATCGGGGCATTGAACACGTCTGTACTGCCTTCGGCCCTATCTTGGTTGCTGTCTTGATAATGGTAAAGCTGCAAGGTGGCCTGTTCTTTCAGCACCAGCCCAACGGCGATAGTCTGTAGCGTCAGAATTTGGCACAGCACCCCGCAGACACCGTAAATCACGCGCTGCAAATCCAGGTCTGAGCCGGAAATGCGCGAAAGGTGCAACAGTTGTGATTGCTCCGCTGCATATTGTTCCAGCGCTTGCAGCAAATCGGCGTTATTCAGGGCCGCTGTGATCTGGTTGGCGATCATCTCCATCAGGCTAATTTCGGTTGCATCGTAGCTGTGTGGCCGCCCATGATAAACCGCCAGATGGCCGATCAGCATTTTGCCGGAGCGCAACGGAACCTCCATCATCGCGGCGTAGCCATATTTGCGTGCTGGCTGGATGACGCTGGCATATCTGGCTTGATCGTGCTGTGGGATTGCGAAGATATTGCTGAAGGTGCGCGGCCCTTCGTCGAATGCATCCAGGCGGTAGGGGTTTTCTGGTGCGGGTCTGTCGTCCTCAAAGCCGATAGACTCGATTAATTTTGCTTTCAGGCTGTCGTGTGCATCCAACATGAACACAGCGGCTTTATCGGCCTGTGTGACCTGCAAGGCAAGCTGGCAGGCGCTTTGCATGGCCTGATCGCGGTCCAGGTTGAATATAATCTCTTGCAGCGAGTGATTGATTAGCGAGAGGTTCTGCACCATGCTGGCGCTACGGTCATAGAGGCGTGCATTGCGGATGGCCAGCCCCGTTTGGTTGGCGACACTAAGCAGCAGCGCGACATCTGTTTCGCCATAGGCGCTATTTTCATGCATGTGCAGCAGGGCCAGGACGCCAATCGTCTCTGTGCCGACGGTCAAGGGCACGGCTAGCGATGACGCCGCAGGTGGTTCGTGATGTGCCCAGGCGTCGGGCTGTTCGTGCAAGAGCACGGGCTGCCCGCCCCTGAGTACACGTTGCACCAATTCATCGCCCCAGGGGTGGTGCAGCCAGCGCTGACGGCGGTTATCCTGCATCACAAACGTATAGCTGATGGCCTCAGTGGGTGGTGCTGCGCCTGTGCTGGTACTGTGCGCAGGCTGGTCTTGGCGTAAGGCGATGAAAAACACCGTAAAGGGCAGCATCAGGCGCACTTCGTTATAGGTATTTTCCAGCACGCCACCGATATGCAGGTTGGTCGAAATACGTTGGCCAAGCCGCACCAGATGGGATTGTTCTTTAATGCGGCGTAGCAGTGATTGCCGGGTGCTGTTGATCTCGTAATAGCGTAACACTTGCACCAGGGCGGCACCGATAAGTATAAGGAAGGCCAACGGCCCTATTTCGTACAGCACCAGCGCCATCACCACGACCACCGCGCCGATGAGTAACTCTGTAATGAGTTGCTGCCATGCCTCGCGTAGAATTCGCGCCCAGGTGCGCTGCGTCAGCCACCAGCCTGCCAATGTGATTGTTGCAAATGCAGCAGGAATCGCGATAGCCAGCGCAGGCAGGCGGGTCAATGCATCCGGGCTGATTGGGGCGACGTAGCCCGTCAGGGCATAGAGCAGGTTGTGGGCGACTGTCAGGCCCAGGACCGTCATACTGATGCGCCCGATGCCTTCACGTAGCGCCGCACGCCATGTTATCTCTCGCAAACCTGATTGTAAGGTGCCCAGCCCAATCGTCAGTAGCGTGCCGACGACGATCATAAAGAGGGCCAGGGCATACCCCACCGTAAGCCAGGCACCAATGGCCGCCAGAAGGATATAGCCACGCCATAAGCCGTCTTCCAGTTGGCCAGCAAAGCGCAAAGCGACCACATACAGCAGCAGATTCCCCAGTAGGCCCGCCCAGAGCATGTTCTGTGGCAATGTGCCGACCTCTGGTTGCGGAATTTGCGATGTGGTAAAGAGGATGCCTATTAACAGCACAAACACGATTAGGCTATATCGAATAAGTACGCGAAGCGCTCGTCGCTCGTTCACAGGTACGCCTGTCAGCAACACTATTTATTGGTTGGTTGATGGGATAAAAACGCAAACGTCAAATTAACGCACAGATTGTACTTCATGATGAGGTGTAGCGCGAATGGTCAACACATAATGCGCCGCCAACAAGCCTAACATCCACCACAACAAGAAGCCGAAGCGATCCCACAGTGTAATGGCATCCCCCAGACCATACACCGCATGAGCCAGTAGCCCGGCACCAATCGTTAGCACAGGCACCCGCGCTACACGTGTGACCTGTCGCCAACAGCGCCACACCATTCTGAGGATAATCAGCGTGCAAGCGGCGTACAGCAGCAAGCCCGGTATGCCGAAATCCGCGCCAAGCTGCAAAAGCTCATTATGGGCGTGGGGTGGGCCGTAGCCGCGCCCCTGATAATACGGGATGGTGTCATAACGTGGCTGTCGTGCTGCTGTGCGGAACATAGCCATGCCGACCCCGGTCATGGGGTAGTCGGCCACCATTTGCAGCGTCACCGCCCAGGTGTCGAGGCGTGATTGTAGCGTTTGTTCATCGCGTGATCCGGCAGCTAGCGCTGTGCCAGCGCCCGATGTGCTTGCGGGGTCTGTGGGTTGTAACAGGCGCACCAGATCAGCGGGGCCGACGTTGAAGAAGATCATCACCTGTAGCACGATCAACGCGCCAACGCCAGCCGTTGCCGGGATGCGCCAGCGCCAATTGGCGCTTAGGAGCACGGCTAGCAGCATCAGCGCCAGCAAAACGCCAGCCAACGCAAAGCGGCTCTGGCCCAGGAAGAGCGCAAACAGCAAAGCGGCCCCCGTTGCGAAACCAGCAAGGCGGATGAACCACAAGCGCAGGCGTTGCCCAGGCGTTTCATGGGCGTTGTTTGGGTAGGCCAACAGCCCCAATAGCAATGGACATAACCACGCCATCGCACCACCGACCTCATTCGGATTGAAGCCAAGCAGCATATCCGGGACGACCTGCCGATAATCGAAGCGCGGCAAAGCAGCGATGATGCCGTTCAGCGCGACGGTCTTTGATGTCTCGAAGATGGTTGTGGTAATCCCCAGGAAGGCCAGCAGCGCCCCCATGCCAATCGTCAGCAGCAGCAGGCCATCCAAGCGGCGTTGTATGCGGGCGTATTCCACCATGTAGACGACAAGCCAGATGCCAAGCAGAGGGCGACAAGCTACCACGATGTAATGTGATCGCGTGAGTGGGGCTGTGTTGTAATTCAGGGCCATCAGCGGCAGCAGCAATAACAGCAGCCAGATCAGCGTTAGCGGCGTGAATAAGCGCCCGTGCAGCAACAAGCGTAGCGCGAAAAAGGGCTGAGCGAGCCACAAGAGCCACACCCAATGATCGCGGATGTGCGGGGCATGGTGCCAGAAAGCTACAATTGTGACAAGCAAGACCGCTAGTTCTAAATAGATCAGTAGGTGTTTTGCTATAGTGTGAAAATGGGCCATAACTTGTACCCTGGGCTGTGATGAGGGCCTGTGATACATGAATCCGTTCACTATGCCTGATGAGGTCGAATGGTATGCGATGCATTTGACCCCCTACTTATGCTTATGTTACCATCTTTGGACATAAGGCTTTAGTGGTCTCGTAATAGCGACCACTGAGTCTGCATAAGTGTAAAATGACGAGGACTGCATGTATGTTACTATACCAAGATGTTACAAATGTTTCACTCGAATCCTTCCGTGAGATGGCTGCGGGTAAAAAGGTCATTCTGCTGTATCCCTGGACGAACTACAGAAACCTGTTTTTGTCCTACTTCATGAATGACATCGAAGAAGGCTTGTTATACTACCGCATCCCAGAAAACACAAACAGCCATACCGTATGGCTGCAAGCATTGTGTGATGAGTTGGATTCTGTGCTAGAGGGATTCGGCCACAACCTGTCGAATCTGCTACCAGATGGCCGCCCGGATGAGTTGGGGCGTGCGCTGGCCGCCGACCTGGGCGCGATTCAACTGCCGAGCGTGATTTGCTTCCTGGATGAACTGGACAGGGTGCCGCACGATGACGACTTCGAGCTGTTCATTCGGACGCTTGTTGACGCGCTGCCGGACCACGTGCAATTAACGGTCAATTCCAGGTTGCTGACGTATCAGCCCTGGATTGATATGGTGGATAATGGCTTTGCAACTGTGATGGGAACCGCTTTTCGGCGCGATAACCTGCTGTTCACGGCGGAGGATTCACCCAAGCCACAGCTAGAAGTCTACGCCTTCGGGCGCGGGCACGTGCTTGTGAATGGACGCGAAATTGTAAATTGGGATGGTGCCTTGCCACGCAATCTGTTCTTCTATTTTGTCGATAACAAAATGGTCACGCGCAACGAAATCTTCGACGTTTTCTGGCCTAAGCTATCGGTAAAAGAGGCGACTAATGTGTTTCACGTGACCAAACGCAAGATCACGGAGCGCATTTCAAGCAATGTCGAAGACGCCGACAACTACGAGCTAACGCAATACACGGCTGGCTTTTATCAGCCGAGCAAGAAGGTCGTGCGCCATTATGATGTAGAAGACTTTGAGGAGGCAATCAATCAGGCAGCGATGGTGGATAACCCGCGTGAGCGCGAGCACCTCTATCGGCGTGCAATCGAGATTTACAAAGCACCCTTCTTGCAGACGATTGACATGCCCTGGGTAGAACAACGCCGCGAAAAGCTACGCCATATGTATTCAGAGGCGCTGATCGGCGTGGGGCGCTTGCATCGCGATCAAGAACGCTATGAGGAAGCGCTGGGCTTCTTCATTCGTGCGCTACGAGAGATGCCACAGAGGGAAGATATTTACCGCGAAGTGATGATTATGTACTCGAAGCTGGGTCGTCGGGATGACGCCATTGAGCACTATCACATGCTAGAGCGCCATCTGGATGATACCGTTGGTGTGCCGCCTTCAAAGGAGACGCGCCGCCTGTTTACAGAGATACAGGGCGGTTAGCCTGCGCTTATTCGCTTTGGCAGCACCACTCTACGTTTTCTTGTCGCTCTGATGGCTGCTCAGGTAGGCATGTTTTGCCCGCGAATTGGCCCTCACCCCCTCAATCCCCCTTTTCAGGGGTAGGTATCTCGGCGGACGTGCCATTGCACGTCCCTACACAGCCGTTTTGGACCGTAGGGACGCCATTCTTGGCGTCCGGGGCGGCGTCAGCCGCTATAAAATACAGTGTGGCGGACGCACCAGTGGCGCGTCCCTACAGACCTGTTGTGAATGATTGCGACCCTGTAGGGACAGGGCACTGACCTGTG
>DAOTTW010000434.1:0-6003 GCA_034437615.1 Anaerolineae bacterium
GCAGACGCCAACGCAGTATCGACCCAGAAGCGTTGAAAGATGCGCTGGACGAGATGCCAGAAACGGAGCCACAAACAGCCTACGACCTGGACAAAACGCAGGTCTCGCGTATGACAGCGGCCCAGCAAGAAGAAGATGCAGCGAAGAGAGAGCAAGCCGAGAGGCAGCAAAATCAGGACGCACAAGCAGCTAAAGCGGGTCAGGTAGCAGCAAACACCCAGGGCGCTGAAACACCTGATCCTCCGAAACAGCGCGACCCTGGCACGTTGCGCACAACAACGGAGCCGCAAACAGACGCAGGCCAGGACACTACTTCATCACCCTCAAGGGGCAGCGGAACGCAACGCGGGGCTGGCCCACCCGACCCCGGACGCAATTTACCGCTTCGTTCAGATCGGGGGCGCAGCGGTGGCCGCCGCGATGACGACGCCGAGCAAGACAAACGCAGCGGCCCACCACGCCGCGAACCACGCGGCAGGGGTCCACGAGGCGACGAGGAGCGCCCAGCAGCACGCCGCGTGAATTCCGGTGAAGTCGATGATTTCTTCAATCGGTCAAAACCCACACAGGCGCAACCGTCGCCAAATTCACTGGCAGAGCGGCGGCGTGCTGCGCGTGAAGCACGTATGGGCGGCGGCAGGCGCGGCAGCCAATCCGGGCAGACCAGCATACAGGGCCAGAGCGGACTGACGGTGCATCTGAACTTTGACATCCCTGCGGACGCCGACGACGAGCAAATCCGTGATGTGGCACGCCGCATCCGCTTGCTACTGGACCAGGCCGACATCGAACCCAGTGATGTACAGTATAAGATCAACGCCTTGTTGCAGGAAAGTGGCCTAGCATCCGATGAGCAAGCTAGCATCCGCCTCAGCCGTGATGACGACGACTATGAAGGCGATTAAGCCCATGCAGCGGCAACAATCCGCTGTGCGCTGGCTGTGTGTGCTTGGGCTATTGCTGGCTTTCGCTGGCGTGGCCCAGGCCCAGCGCGGCCCGTCCTATACAGGCATTGACGCGCTCTTCCTGGTCGATCAATCCGGCAGCATGGGCGGCCCCGATTACGGTTCGAGCGCCGTCAGCACCGCCACCGACCCCTTCGGGCTGCGCTTCGAGTCGTTACAATACGTCGTGCGCACGCTGGCCCAATACGAGCGCCTGATCCCAACAGGGGCCAGCATCCGCATGAGCGTTATCGCCTTCGGTGATGTGGCCGAGACCGTGTTGGATTGGACGCTGATCGAGGGCAGCAGCAGCCTGTGGGAAAGCCGCGAAGCCGAACTCGTGCAGCAGGTCAGCGCCGGGGTGTTTGGCACACGCAACCTGGGCAATACGAATTTTCTCGCGGCCATCGACGCGGCACAGAACGCCTTCACGCAGATCGAGACCGAAAGCGACGCTGATAGCCGCCTGAAGCTGCTGATCGTGCTGACGGATGGTGCCCCCTGCGCCCCAACCGACCCCGATTGGTCCGACCCGAATTGCGCCAGCGTTGCCGATCAGGTCGAGCATATGGAGCTACTGCGGGACCGCACGGTGTCGCGCTTCCCGCCGCCGAATTATCAGGTGCATGTCGTCGCCATTGACGAGGAAAACCGCTATTGGTCCACATTTTCGGATGATTGGCAGCGCGTCACGGGCAGCGCAGGCAGCGCACAGCGCATCGCCACCTCAACCGACATCGGCCCAGCCTTCCTGGAAATTATCACGCAGGCCGTTGACCTGCTGCGCGAATCAGTCGGGGATGCGACGACGGACCCCGAAGCACCCCGCACCGATGACGGGGGCTTGGCGGACATCGTTGGGGAACCTATCGGCATGACGGGCAATCAGGGCGAGGTCAGTGTGTTGCCGTATTACGAAACACTGCGCCTGACCTTCTTCAAGGCGACACCGGGCGCGACCCTGACCATCACACAACCCGATGGCGCTGTGCTGACACCTGCCTTGCAGGATGTCAACGTGCGCGGTATGGATGACACCATCGAAGAATGGACGATTGAGCTACCGCAGCCGGGCATCTGGCGCTTCGAGACGGCCAGCAGCGGCAGCAGCGTCGATGCCTTCTTCGATCTATTGGCCATCGACACGCAGCTAAGCGACGTGCCGCCCAGCCCAGCACGCTATGCCCCTTTCAGCCTGACGCTATCGCTGATGACCAGCGCAGGTGAGCCGCTGCCGACTTACACGGACCCGCAATATGCGCTGGATGTTACGGCGACCTTGCGCCAGCCCAGCGGAGCCGATGAAATTATCCCCTTGACGCTCGGTGGCCCCGGCGTCTACACCGGGGAAGTGCGGCCCACACAAGCCGGGGATTATTCGGTCAGCCTCACGGCCAGCAGCAACACACCACGCCGCAGGCGCTTTACCGTTGTGGATGCGCAGAGCTTTGCGACATTCAGCGTGGCCCCAACCAGCCTGGAGGTTGCTGGCTTCCCTGAGAGCGATCTGTTAACGGGCGACGTGATCCGGCTTTCGGCGCGGCTGATGGCCAGTGGTGGCACTTCGGTGCAGGCCGAGGGCGTGCGTGTCGGTGCGCAGGTGTTGGATCAGGTCGGCACACCCTACGCCCAATTCCCATTGGAGTTAGCGCCTGCGGGCGCTGCGGCAGGCACGACGACCAGCGGCAGCTACAACGGCACGATTACCATGCGTGATGCGGGCCAATATCGCATCGAGGTCAATGCTACGCTGGAAAACCCCGATGGCAGCACCACCCCCATCACAACCGCGTCGTCGGGCCTGTTTAATGTGGACCCTGCGGCGCTGCTGGTGGGTGATGTGCTGGCACCGGAAGCCAACGAGCAGCAATTCAGCAGCGTCAATATGGGTGGCATCCCGCATCCGTTCAGCTTCACACCGACCAAGACAACGGTGCGCGTTGAGTTGCGCCGCCTGGATACGGGCCGTCTGGTTGACCTGCGAGAGACGACCACGCGGCGGGATGCACTGCTGTTGACGGTGACCCGTGCAGAAGGTGATGATGCGGGCGCAACAGTGGTAGAGGCTGCCACCTTCACCTATGACCCCGATGTGCAGGAATACATCAGCACGTTAGAGGCACTGCCCGAAGGTCGTTATAACCTGCTGGTACGCGGCAACTCGGATGTTGAATTAGCGGACGCGACGCGCTTCGCAGAGGCGACGCTCAACCCCGACCCGATACCGTTCGAGCGTGTGACCAACCCGCTTTATACGACGGTTGTCGCGTTGTATGGGCTAGTGGCTGTGCTCGTGCTGCTGCTGATCGTCGCCTTCGCCCTCCGCTGGTGGCAGCGGCGGCAGCACCCCGCACGTGGGATGCTCAGCGTGCTGCTGGATGACTTCGAGACGGGACAGGTAAACGCCGTCAAGCAAATTCCGCTGGATGGCCTGCGCAGCAACTACATCTCGAAATCGGGTAGCTGGTTGGGCGAAGCCGGGCGTGAACTGGGCATCAAGCGCGTGATTATCGAGTGTCGTTCAGCGCAGGATAGCCAACGCAAGCGCATCAACGTGACGCTGATTTACGACGGCAAAAGACGTGAATCCCGCGTATTATCACCCCATAGCGAATGGCTGTTGCGTACAGCACCGGACCAGACACGCTCCTATACGTTGGCCAAAGATTTTGATGCCTTCGATTACTAAGGAATAACACGATGAATAAGAACAGTGTACGCCTTATTGCAGTCGTCAGCGTCGCGTTGCTGGTGGTCGCCTTGCTGGTGGTCTTGCAGATGGGCCAGCCCGCCCTATCATCAGCGCTGAGTGTTGGTTTCGTCACGCAACAGCCCAATCGCGCCGACACAAACGCCCCTATTGCCATCACACAGGCCGATACAGGCGCACAAACCGCGCTGCAACCCACAGCCACCAGCGTTGTATCAGCCCCCAGCAACCCCACGCCCGCAATCAGTCGCGTGACCGCAGCGCCACCCGGACCGCCCTTGCCCTCTGCTGCTGAGGTCAGCAGCCACCCGGACCTACTCGCAGCGCTGAACACCGCCCGCAGCGCAGGGGGCATCGCGCCCTTAAGCGCTAGTAGCAGCCTGGATACCGTCGCGCAGGGCGTCGCACAGGCTAATAGCGCGGGCCGCAGCCCGGAAGGCGACATCGACCAGCTTGCACGTGCTAACGCCTACTACGGCGACCGCTACAGCCTGCTCAGCCTGGAAATGGGCCGCTACAATGGCGAAACCGTCGCGAACGCCTGGCTGAATAACGGCGGCATCCAAGCCACAATCCTGGATGCCGACCTGACCGACGCAGGTTTTGGCCGTGCAACGACAGCAGACGGCAGCACAGTGGTCATCGCAGTGCTGGCTGAGCGCACGATGCTCACGGCACCCGGCGCGCTCATCAGCAACCCAGGCGCAGCAAATCAAGCTGCACAAAGCGCCGCCATCCTGCAATTGCTGAACGAGCAGCGTGCTGCACAGGGTATGAGTAGGCTCAGCACCGACGCGCAGCTAGAACAGACGGCCCTCGCCCACAGCAACGATCAGGCTGCCCGCGATGTGCTCACCCATGATGGCGCAGACGGATCGACGGTGGCGGAGCGCGTGCAGCGCAATGGCTATGCTTATAGCGCTGTCGGTGAAAACGTACTTTCACGCCCAGACATCAACGCGCCGGGGGCCTTCGACCAATGGTGGAATAGCGAAGGCCACTATGCCAACATGATGAACCCGGCGTACAGCGAAATCGGCATCCGTTACGCACAGGCCGCCGACGGAACTTATTATTATACAATGGTGTTGGCAGCACCGCGCTAGCTCTTAAGGAACGGAGGCGCGTTTTGCTAGCGTCTGGTCATGCAGATAAAGCGCAAATGTGTTATAACTATCTGCGTATTACGCACACAGCATAGGGTCCGTCGCCATGATGCCAGCAACAGCCAACGACACGTACCTTCATGCTTATTTTTACCGTAGCGCACTCATCAGCGTGCTGCTGGCCCTGCTGCTGAACACCCTGCACGTCGGCGCACAGGGCGCACCCAATAGCCTGAGCGTCGGCGCTGTGAACGCGGCAAATTTTCCTACCGTGCGCTTTGAGGCGATTGTGCGCGGCGGCGATGGGCGTGTTATCGCTGATCTGGTGGACAGCAACTTCACGATCAGCGACGCTTTTACACCCCCGACCATCAACACCACACCCGCCCTGGCGTTAAACCTGGCGCTGGTGGTGGATTTATCAAATCGCGGCGATACGGCCATCCTGCGCGATACGCTGGCGGCCTTCGTCAACGATGTCTATCAGCCACAGGACTCGCTGAGCCTGTTCATTGTGGATGACAACGGCACGCGCTCCGAGCAGATCACTGATGTCAGCGCGGCCTACACACTGATAAACGGCATCAACACTGGGGGCGATATCTTTGATGTATCGGACGGTCTGCGGCAGGCGCTCGATAGGCTATCAGCGCCGTCCATAGCCGACGCCGATACACACATCATTTACGTCGGCGCAACCAACGCTTACCCAGCCAAGACCATCGGCGTGACGCAAAACACAGACATTCCCGTGCATGTGATACGCGGTGCAACCAGTGCAGGCAGCGAAACCCTGCTTGGGTTGGATCGCATCCGCAATGCGGCAGGGGGTTATGCCGATAATCGCAGCGATCTGACGACAGGCAGCGGTGAACAAGCGACGGCAAGGGGGGCGCTCGCGGATTTATTCGGCCAGATCAACCGCTCGCGCACGCGCTATACCGTAGAATACGTGGCCAACAGCAACCCCGTGCAGTTGCAGCGTGAAGCCACCATTACCATCGTCGGGCGTACTGATCTCGTGAACATCAGCGATACCTTCAGCTACGCACCGCCGCCTACACCGACGCCTACCCACACGCCCACACGCGCCGCAACGGATACCCCCGCGCCCAGCAATACACCCACACCCACCAGCACACCCACGCCCAGCGATACGCCCACACCCACCAGCACACCCACGCCCACCCACACGCCCACACCGACGCCTGCTATCGTCTTACCCATCATCGGGCCAGTGGAC
>DAOTTW010000435.1:0-1907 GCA_034437615.1 Anaerolineae bacterium
GATCACCTGGACGCGCCGGAGTTGACGAGCGATCACCGGATTGCCGCACCAATGCTGGCAGTGCCTGCGGTGGATTACCGCTTGAAGCTGAGCAATCTACCTGAACAACGCCCTGGCAAGGTGCAATACTTCATCCCAGACTGGGACGACAGCGTTGATCCCAATTACGATTTCCTTAACGATGCGCATTCATCAGGGCGCGGCAACTGGTCGAATCAGGTGTATGCACATCAGATTTACGAGCGGCCCAATTACGATGGTTTGCTGATCTCGCGTGCTGTGGCTGAGAAGAGTGCCAGCAAGTGGGCGACGTTGTACGCGCATAAGGTGCATCCCTTCATGCGTGTGCCGAGCCAGTTCCCGATCATGGGCGACTGCGGGGCGTTTAGCTACATCGGTCAGGACACACCACCCTACGAGACGTCCGAAATGCTGGATTATTACACTGACCTGGGCTTCGATTACGGTGTGTCAATCGACCATCTCTGGTTCGGCGCGGAAACACCCCAGGCACAACGTGAGCGCTACGACCTTACTATCCATAACGCCGACGACTTTATCCGCGAACATAAGCAGCTTGGCCTACCCTGGACGCCAATCGGTGCCATCCAGGGCTGGGATGAGGCCTCATACACCGAAGCCGCCGAGAAGCTAGCAGCGATGGGATACACGTACATTGGCTTGGGCGGCCTTGTGCGCAGCAAAACGAAGCAAATATTGAGTATTGTCGCAGCCATTCGTGAAGCGATTGGCGACGACATGCGCTTGCACGTCTTCGGTGTCGCCCGTTCCGATGCGATTCGGGCTTATCAGCGCTTCAACGTGACATCAGCCGACAGTGCGTCGGCGTTGCGCAAAGCCTGGACGGATGTCACGAAGGGTTACTACACGCTGGATGGCGCATATTCTGCCCTGCGCATCCCCGATGTTGAGCCGCACATCCGCCGCGCAGAAAAACGCGGTGAGGTCATTGACGCTGACATGCTACGCAAGTTAGAAGCGGCTGCGCTCCATGCAGTGCGCGGCCTCGACGCTGGTGCAGTCAGTGTGGACAATGCTCTGAATGCACTGTTGGCGTACGATAACGCCATTCGTCCCGATGGACGCGATCTGAGTGAACGTTACCAGCGCACACTCGAAGACCAACCCTGGAAGCAATGCAATTGCACGATCTGCCAGAGCGTCGGTGTTGAGGTCGTCATCTTTCGCGGCAACAACCGCAATCGGCGGCGTGGCTTCCACAACACCTATGTGATGTATCAGGTGATGCAGGACATCCTCGACGGCAAAGAAGTCAGCCCCTACTGGGAGAGGCCAGTGCCAAAGCAGCTAAGGCTACCATTCCGTTACACGGCTTAGGTTAATCCGCGAATTTGAACGGATTGAACGAGATGTCACGGTCGTAGGTATCCACACCTTCGTGCTTTTTGATACGGTCAATCACAATGTAGGTAATCGGCGTTGCCAACACTTCGTAGGCGGTTTTGAAAAGCCACTGTGACACAATCGCTGTTAGCAGAGCATCCGTAGGTGTTGTGCCGATAAAGGCGATCAAGATAAATATCAGTGAGTCCAGGCCCTGACCCACGAAGGTCGAGCCAATCGTGCGCATCCACAGGAAACGACCAGACGTAGCGACCTTCATGCGTGATAATACGTAAGAGTTGGCAAACTCCCCCACCAGGTACGCACAAAATGACGCAAACAACAGGCGTGGCGCGAAGCCTAGAATGCGCTCGTATGCGGCCTGCCCATCCCAGAAGTCGGCTGCGGGTAGCAACTGACCGGCTACAATGCCCAACACAGCGATCAGATTGCAGAAAAAGCCCAGCCAGATCACACGACGGGCTTGTCTGTAACCATAGACCTCGGTCAGGATGTCGCCCACGATATAGCTAATGGGGAAG
>DAOTTW010000436.1:0-4762 GCA_034437615.1 Anaerolineae bacterium
CAGCGCTGTACTAGCCATTTTTCTAGTGTGATCCTCGCCATAAGTCGCGTACCGCAGCTTGTAACGAGATGCGATCATAGCAAACATCGGACGCAATGGGGAAATGAAAACGAATCCATATCATTGTAGGGGCTTAGCGTGCTAAGCCCAGGGCGCAATGCATTGCGCCTCTACAAATCCGCCTTCGTCCATAAGCACATGAGCCAACAAACAGGAGTGACAAGACATGAGCGATGCCTTGAAGAATTTATCCGATGCGATGGCCACCACCGTCGAAGCCATCAGCCCCGCAATTGTCAGCGTGGATGCACGGCGGCGTCTGCCTGCGACCGGGGTTGTGTGGTCCGCTGATGGGGTCATCATCACGACAAACCACGTAGTCGAGCGCGACGACAACATTCGCGTGATGACCAACGATGGCAATACACACGCGGCGCAGGTGGTCGGGCGTGACCCACATAACGACCTGGCGCTGCTGCGCGTACAGGCTGCAAGCGATCTGATTGTGCCAACTTGGGGCGATGACACCGCGCTGAGGGTTGGTAACCTGGTGCTGGCGCTGGGTAAGCCCGGTGAGCAAGTGCAGGCGACGCTGGGCGTGGTCAGTGCGCTGGTTTCCGCCGAGGAACGCGCTGAACGCCGTGAACGCCGCAAAAATATGGGCAAGCGCGGCGGGCCGCGCCGTCGCCGCCGCATGGAGGCGATGGGCCGGATGCTGAGCGATGGCTTTGTGCAGACGGATGTCGTCATGTACCCCGGTTTTTCCGGTGGGCCGCTGGTCAGCGGTGACGGTGCCGTGCACGGCCTGAATACATCCGGTTTTGGTGGCGGCATCAGCATTACAATACCCGTGACCACGCTGCGCACCACCGCTGAAACGCTGCTGGCGCATGGCAAGATGCAGCGCGGCTACCTGGGTACAGGCGTACAGCCTGCCCGCTTACCCAAGCTGGATGGGCTGGAGCAGGAAACGGGTCTGCTGGTCGTCTCCGTCGAAGACGATAGCCCCGCACAGCAAGGCGGGGTCATGGTCGGTGACATCATCGTCGCGCTAGACGGTGAATCCACCGAAACGCTTGATGAACTGATGGCCAGCTTGCAAAGCAGCACCGTCGGCAGGGAAATCAGCATCGAACTCGTGCGCGGCGGTGAACTAAAGCAGATCGCCGTCACCATCGGCGAACGCCAATAGGGATACTGTTAGCGCAACCAGATTTATGTAGGGACTTGCGCTAGCACCACACAAGGTTCCGTCACATATAGCGTGTATCGGGCGGCCCCGTCAGGTCGCCTGTGCTATCTACAAAAAACCAGCAGACAATCTCAGAGGCCCAAACCCTGACATTTGCGACTGGTGACGATATAATTTGCACGTGGAATCATAAGGACGCCATGAATGGCATCCGCTAAACTGCCCCACACCAGCCAATCCAAAACAAAAAAATAGGCTTGACATGCCCGGAAGATACTACGAAGACCTACCCGTTGGCACGATCATCAAACATGAACTAGGCCGCACGTTGAGCGAAATGGACAACGTGCTTTTCAGCAGCCTCACCATGAATACGCAGCCCCTGCACATCAATGAGGATTTCGCCAGCCAAACGGACTTCGGCCAGCGTATCGTCAACGGCGTTTTCTCGCTGGGTGTGGTCGTCGGCATCAGCGTCGGGGATTTAACCGCAGGTACGATTGTCGCTAACCTCGGCTATGAGTCGGTCAAGCATCCGCATCCGCTGTTTCATGGGGATACGCTCTACGTCGAAAGCGAAGTTATCCACGCCCGCGAGAGTAAATCGCGCCCCGACTGTGGTGTTGTCACGCTCAGGCACCTGGGGCGCAATCAGCATGGTGATATTTGCGTCGAAGTAACGCGCTCTGCCCTCTTTTTAAAACGCCCCTGATAGCGGCATCACGCCGCGCTTACATAGGGCCGCTAGGCTCACTACGACAAATTTAACTTCATAGGAGCCGACGACATGCCCAAGCTGAAGATCAAAGACAAAGGTGAATTCGACATCGAGGCCGGTAAGCGCCTCGTGCTGGCCATCAAGGATAGCGGCGCGGACATCCTGCACCGTTGCGGCGGCCATGCCAAGTGCACGACCTGCCGCGTACAGTTTGAAGCGGGTGAGCCGGATAAGATGACACAGGCAGAAAAAGAGAAGCTGGAAAGCCAGGATAACCTCGGTAACTTCCGGCTAAGCTGCCAGATCACATGCGACGCCGATATGAGCGTAGAGCCGCTGATGACGATGAGCAACCAGGGCCTGGACGACCCCGGTAGCCGCCCAGAGGACAGCATTACACCACAGCCGCAGTGGGTCTAGCACAGCACGGCGTAAACAAAACCCCAATGCGGTTGACGCCGCCGGGCACGTCCGCGAATTGCCGCAGCGTTTGCAGCAACGTATACTAGCGTAGAATGCAAACACAGGATAATGAGATCACATGGCCATTCACATTGACGGGCGCTACTTCAAGGACGAACACGGGCGCATCTTAAACCTGCGCGGCGTCAACCTGGGCGGCAGCAGCAAGGTGCCCAAAACACCGGACGGCGCGACCCACATCAACGCGAGCTACTGGCAACATCGCAATCTTAGCTTTGTGGGGCGGCCCTTCCCACTGGCTGAGGCTGACGAGCATTTCGCACGCTTACGGGCCTGGGGCCTGACGTTTCTGCGCTTCATCGTGACGTGGGAAGCCATCGAGCACGACGGACCCGGCCAATACGACCAGGCTTACTTAGAATACGTGCGGGCGCTGGTGGATAAAGCCGCCGAATACGATATTTCGCTGTTTATCGACCCACATCAGGACGTATGGAGCCGCTTTACAGGCGGGGATGGTGCGCCAGGCTGGACGCTGGAGCTTGCCGGGTTCGATCTCAAGGGCTTGCGCCCCACAGCAGCGACGCTGGCGCATCAGACGCACGGTGACCCCTACCCGACGATGCTCTGGCCATCCAACACCAACCGCCTCGCGACGATGACCCTGTTCACGCTGTTCTTCGCAGGCAAAGATTTCGCGCCGGATTTCAAGATCGACGGGCAGCACGCCGATGATTACCTGCAAGGCTGCTATTTCGCGGCGATGCAACAGCTTGCCGACAAACTAAACGGTGCGCCCAACGTCGTCGGCTATGGGCTGATGAATGAACCGTCTGCAGGGCTGGTCGGCAAGCAAAACCTGGCCGAGATAGAGGTTACACTGCGGCAGGGCCTCACGCCGACGCCGTTTCAAGCGATGGCGCTGGGTTGTGGCCACGCACAAACGATTAAAGAATGGCAACTGGGCCTGGCCGGACCGCAAAAATTACGCGAGATTCGCGTGGTGCCGGATGGCGCGAGCGCGTGGCGTGCCGATAAGGGCTGCATCTGGCAGCAGCATGGCGTGTGGGCTGTCGATGCACAGGGTCAGCCGCAATTGCTACAAGCGGATTATTTTGCCCACGTAGGTCAGCATCGCGTGGATTTCGTGCACGATTATCTGACGCCCTTCGTCAAAAATTACGCTGCTGCTATTCGCAAAATCGACCCCGACGCGATTATCTTCATCGAAGGCGAACCGATTGGCCGCGAGGAACCCTGGCCGATTGGCCGCGAGGACATCAAAAATATCGTGTTCGCGCCACACTGGTACGACGGTCTGACGCTTTTCACCAAGCGCTACTTTCCGTTTTTGGGCTTCGATGTGCAGAACGAAAGGCCCGTATTCGGCGCGGAAAACGTGCGGCGCTCGTTTACACAGCAGATCAAGCGCTACACCGAATGGGCACGCGATGACATGGGCGACATCCCGGTGATGATTACGGAAATCGGCATCCCGTTTGATATGAACAAGCGCAAAGCCTACCGCACAGGCGACTTCAGCGCACAGATACAGGCGATGGATACCAGCCTGAAGGCCGTCGAGCACAACCTGATCGGCTTCACGCTCTGGAATTACACCGCCGATAACAGCAACGGGCGCGGCGACCAATGGAACGGCGAGGACCTCTCGATTTTCAGCCGCGATCAGCAAGACCACCCCGACGACATCCACAGCGGCGGGCGGGCACTCGAAGCCGTCGTGCGGCCTTACGCACGCGCCACCGCAGGCGAACCGCTAGCCCAAGCCTTTGACGTGCAGACCGCGCATTACACCTATACGTTTCGTGGTGCTGCGCATACAGACATAGACGCGCCGACTGAATTCTTCGTGCCAAACTTCCAGTATCCACAGGGCTACACCGTCGAAATCTCCGATGGCCGCTATGAGATCGACGCCGAAGCGCAACGCCTGCTGTACTGGCATGAACGCGCAGGCATCCCGCACACTGTACGTATCATCCCGACGCAACCGCGTGCTTATCAGCCGCAGCCCATGCCCATCTGGTTACGCCTGCTGCTGATTTTGCTGGGCGTGTTGCTGTTGCGGGCGCTCTTGCGCCGTTCAGGTGGGCGCGGTTAGCAATTCGTAATTCACCGCTGCCAAAATCAGCGCGGGATTCACCACACACGAAAGGCCATGTCTATGCAACGGACCGCTGTAACTATCAAACGAACACCTATCGCAGCCGTGTGGCAACGGTTGTTGATTGTATGCGCCCTGTTCTCGGCACTGCCGACGCCTGCACTCGCACAGGATGCACACGATCAAACAGAAAGCAGCGCGACCATGCCCGCACACAGCTACACCTATCATCAGGCCAGCTGCAACCGCTTTGTGCAGGGCGCTGGCCGCTTCCCCGATGTGCAAGCGCTGGATTTTCAGCTAG
>DAOTTW010000437.1:0-23502 GCA_034437615.1 Anaerolineae bacterium
CGTGACTATCGCAAGGCGCACACGCCGTAGGTAGCAGCACATAATAGCGTGGTCGTGTGTTTTTTCGTGGCGGACGCAGCCTGCTGCATCCGCCACACAGGAACAACGAAAAACCAAATACCTACCCCTGTAAATTAAGGGGATTGAGGGGCCAATTCGCGGGCAAAACATGCCTGCCTGAGTCCGTCACCAACAGAACCTAATTAGTCGGCGGCTTCGATGACCGCCTCATTGCGCACGTACCCCAGACGCAGCAGAATTTCGGCCACTTCTGATTGCGTCACTAGGCCATCGCCATTGCGATCATAGGCCGGGCTGCTCTGGCCAAGCACAGCCAGCAGCGCATCAACATCGTCCCGCGTCACCTGATTATCACCGGTCACATCAAAGGGGAAATACGTGATGTCGTCGGCCAGTATCAGCTTGTTGGCTGGCGCGTCGATGCTATTCACGACGCTGCTGGTATCTGATTGCTCCGGTTCGATCAGCGCACACAGGTAGCTCACATCCTGCGAGATTGCGCCGCTGCCGCGCCCGCTGCTTTCGATTGCGACGGATTGCTGCCAGAGCATATCCAGTGCCAGATTTGCGGACAAATCCAGAGTCAGCGTGAGGTCGCTTGAGATGACGTTGTGCTGCGCGATGAGCGTGTCGCTTGTATCACAGGTGGCGTCCGGCGAATAGTAGATATTCAGGCGGGGTGTGTTCGTCGGGTTGGCGGCCACTTCAGCACGCTGCACATACGTAATGGCCAGCGCTGTTGTGCCCGTCGTCACGTGGTCGGGGGTCGCATTGAAGCTATCGACGCGCAGCGGCGCGCCGTTTTCGGGCAATTGGCTTTCGTATGCGCCCAGATCGGTGATGGCATAGGCTACCGGGCTGGCATCTGTGCCCGTCAGGAAGTCGTCGCGCCCGTTGACCTCACGCGCTGCGCCGTTCAGGTCAACGGTCAGGCGGTCATTGGCAAAGCCATCGCCTGTCAGGTCGGCATTTGCAGCGCCTGATAGCTCAGCCTGTAGCCTGGCCTCATCCAGCCAGTTGTCGTTGCCCCGGTCGATGGCGGGGCTGAGGGCTTGCAGCGTGTAATCGCCGTTGGCCGCGTCGGTGAATTGCGGGTCGTCCTCGTATGCGCCGTTGCCTGCACCACCCTGCACGATGCTATCGACCACCGAATAGCTGCCGGAGATGCCATCCCCGATCACCGCGTCATTGCCCCACACGATGCTGTTGAATAGCTCCATGATGCCGCTATTGCCGACTGCCCCGCCGATGGCTTGTGAGGTGTTATCGGCCAATGTGCTGTTGACAAGCGTCAGGATGGACACGTTGCGGATTGCGCCGCCCTCTGTTGTGGCGGTGTTGTTATCAATCAGCGTATTGACGAGCGTACCGACGCCGCCTGCGTGGTTCAGGCCCGCGCCTGCGCTGCTGTTGTTGCCTGTGATGCGCGTGTTACGCAGCAGTAGGTCCGAACTGAAGCCAGTGTTCAGGATGCCGCCTGCGGTGTTATCCCGCACGATGCTATCGGATACGAACAGGTCGCCCCGATTTTCGATAGCGCGGCCAAAGCTGGTATGCTGCACGATGCTATCGGTCAGGCGCAGCGTGGCGTCCGTTGCGTTCAGGATGCCCCGGTTGTTGTCCGTCAGCGTGCTATTGGTCAGCGTCAGATTGCCCCTGTTCAGGATGCCGCCGACAAGCGCAGCGTCGTTGCTGCCATCCGCGCCGTTTTGCAGCGTGAAGCCATCCAGCGTCACGTCAGCGCCTTGCTGCACGGTCAGCACGCGCCGCAAGCCAGCCCCATCCAGCAGCGTCGGTGTGCTGTGTGGATTGGCCGTGATGCTCAGCCAGTAGGTCGGGTCGGCTGTGTTGGTATCATCAGCTACCGGATAGCCCCCTTGCAGCGTCAGGTCGCGGTCCAGCGTCAGCAGGGCACTAGCGCCCTGTGTTGTGGCGCTACAGGTACCGCCGATTTGCAGCGTATCGCCCACAGATGCGCCGCTTGCAAGCTGTGCTAGCGCCTCTGTGCCCGCGCCAGCGCTGAATTGCTCGTTGTCCGCGTTGAACACAAAGCAGGTCGGCGCAGCGCCCGTTTTGAACGTGTAACTACTGCTGCTGACCGCTTCCAGCGGCCCCGCGTCTAATCCGGCCAGCCCACTGATCTGAGCGCTGCTGAGGCCCATCACGTCCGCCAGATACGCCAGCGCTTCATCGCCGGGGTTGGCGGCCCGTTCGCGGAAGGCCGTCACGTCTAGCGTACAGGTGGCATTCGGTTGCAGCGGCTTGAGGGGCAGCAGGTTTGCATCCGCCGTATTGCTGGTGGGCAAGCCTGAGAGCGCGAACGACTCGCTGCCACAGGTCAGGGTCACGCTGCCGACGGGCAGATAAACGGGGGCCGTGAATACCAGATCAAGCCGTGTGTGTGTGCTGAAATCCACTGCGCCAGGCGCTGGCAGGCTGTTGTCGGCGTCCAGTTGCGCAACCGTGCCAGCATCCACCGTGAAGCTAAAGACGTAATCGCGCAGCAGGTTGGCCGCGTAGCTATCTGTGTCGCTGACCTTCGTTGCAGCCACCGTGACCGTGCAGCTTTCGCCGCCTGTGGTGCTGGTGCTGATCGTCAGCGTGTCGTGCGTCGTGATATTGCCATCACAGTTGACGCTGATCGCATCCGGGGCCAGCGTGACTGGCTCCGAGAAGCTGAGCGTGATGTCGCTGGCGGGTGTGACGCGGGTCGCGCCATCTGCCGGGGCTGTGTTCAGCACGTAGGGCGGCACGCGCAGATGTTGGCCACTGTCGAACAGATACCAGTCGTCGCCCTGCGCGTAATCGCTGAAGGTCAGCAAGGCATCCCCGACATCATTCAGCGCCAGCGCGTTGAAGAAAGCGCCAGCAGGTCGCACGTTCTCGTTGATGCTGTTGCCAGACACGCACAAGGCATCCCCACAGCGCAGAATCTCGGCGCGGTCATTCCAGAAGTCATAATAGGCCAGCACAGGCAGAGCGTTGGTGGGGTCCAGCGCAATATCAAGATAGTAGCCCTCGCGGTCCACGTTTAGCGTGTTGCTGGTCACGGCTGTACACGCGCCCGAACAGGTGACGACGCGCAACAGGTCGCTAGCGGCGCTATCGCGCTGGCTGTAGGATGCGAAGGTGATGCCCCCGCCGCCTGACGCTGCGGCATTGAAGAAGCCGTTGAAGTGCGTGCCAGATGTAAAGCTGTCGATCACGCTGCCCGTCGCGCAGGTGGCATCATCACAGCGATAAAGCTGCGTGCTGTTCGTCGCGCCATCGCGATAGGCGATCAGCGGCACCCCGGCACTATTCAGCGCAATGGCCGGATAGCCGCCGTTCGCGCCCACTGTTGCTATAGTTTGCGTCGGGTCGCAGCCGCTTAGCGTTACATGGCAGGCTTTGTAAAGCAGCGACCAATTAGCCGGGTCGGGGTCCGTCTGATCGAGCGCTACCAGCTTAATTTGCCTGCTGACCGGATCGAACACAGCATCCAGCGCGCTGCCGATATTCTCGTTGACGCCCGCCACAAGCGCCGATGTCGTGCCGTCCGCGCATGAGCCGGCGCAGCGCGTCAGCCACAGGTTGCCGGAGGCTCTGTGATGGTGCAGCAGGACGATGGCATCCCCAGCCGCATCATAGAACAGCTTCAGCGCGTCACCCATGCCGCCCCGCGTGACCACTGTATCGGCGCGTTGTGAGCAATCCTTATTCTGGCATTCGATCACGCGCACAGCACCCGCCGCCGCATCGTAGGCCGCCAGAAGCGGCAACCCGACAGCGCCAAGTGCAATATCCGCGTGCCAACCGACAGCGCCCACGTTCGCCAATTCGTAGCTGATGTCCGATTGCGGTTGTGCCACATCAGCGACGGCAGTATCCAGGTTGATGCGCGGATGATTGTACACGCCGCCTGAGCGCTGATCCTTGACGGTGGTGCCCGTAAGCTGCAATGCTAGCTCGATGAGGTCCACCAGATCAGCAGGCGCAATGTCTATCCCCTGCTGTGCGACCACCTGACGCAGCAGGGCGAAAGCACCTGACACATGCGGCGCGGCCATCGACGTACCGCTCAAGTTGGCGTAGGCATCAGGTACGTATGACGACTCGATGATGTAGCCTGGTGCCAGCAGATCGACGGTGCTGGCCATATTGCTGAACCATGAGATGTCGTCGCCTTCGTCGTTCGGGTCGCTATCTGCATCGCTGGTGCTGGCATCCGTTGAACTGACGGTTACGGCATTGCGAATGCAGCCCGGAGCCGATGCGCCCAGGCGTTGCGATTGATTGCCGGATGAAATCACAGTCGCCACGCCCAGCGCCCGCAGTTGGTTAATGGCGGCTTCGCGGCTATCGGCGCAGTAGGCATCGGTGGTGCTGCTGCCGCCCAAGCTCATATTCACGGCGGCAATCTCAACGCCCTGAGCGTGCAGCGCCAACACCTGATTCAGCGCCGACACCTGATCGGAGATCGCAGCCAACACCTGACAATTGCTACCCGGACAGTAATAACGCCCAAAGACGTTCAGCGCGATAATATCGGCATCGGGTGCCACACCACTGAAGCCCAGGCCGCCGGGGTCACGCCCGACGGCGATGCCTGCGACGTGCGTGCCATGCGAACAGCCCTGCGCCTCTGTGCTCACACAGTCCGCACCGGAAGCGGGCGCTGTGCTGCTGGTCACACCGCCGGGGCAACGCGAACCGCCACCGAAGGCGCTGGTATTGAAGCACGCCTCCGCAATCACGCGGCTCTCGCCGTCTGCATCCAGCAAAAACGGGTGGTCCGCTTGCACGCCCGTATCAATGATGGCGACTGCGTAGCCTGCGCCGCTATAGCCCAACGCCTGCACATCCGGCAAGCCGATCACGGGGCCGCTCTCAGCCAGCGCGACGCTATCGAGCGCATCGGGCTGCACCGACAGCACCAAAGGCGATTCCAGCAAGGCTTGCACGCCGTCCGCATCGGCTGTCATGACCATCTGCGGCGTATAGGTGTAGCGCGTCTCCACCTGAATGCTGCCGTTGCTGATCTGTGCATTCAGGCTGCTGAGCAGGGCTTGCTGGCCCTGTGCGCTGCGCTGTTGCGCCTGCTCCAGACGGTCCGGCACAGGCAAGGCGGGCAGATCAGATGCCGCTACATCGACAATCAGGCGTAAGCTGCCCTGTGCCTGCGCCTGTGCCAGCAGACTATCGCCCAATGGCGTATCCAGCAGCGACGACGGCGGGGTATCAGCGCCCCCGTTATCAGGTATCGGGGGCAGGCTGTCGGCGTCCTGTGCGCTGCTGAACGGGACCAGCAGCAGCAAATAAGCAAAAATCGTTAACAATGCGCTGATCGTGCGGGCGGTGCCGGATGGTTGCGTCATAGGCGTTTTTTCTCTGCTTGGTTTATGTGTTGACTGTTTTCATCTTAGCCGCATTTGATATACCGCACAAGCCAGCATTGTGTTACGCAAAACAGACAGCAGGCAATTAGGCCGTGTTTATCCTGTGTTAACTTATGTATGTTACTTTGTACGTCTATTAAAACATATCCATACGACGCAATCAGGCATATAAACCCAGGTAGCACCACACGATAGCGTGGCGCTAGCCAAGACCACGAGTGAAAGAAAAACAGGAAGCAATGACATCTCAAAACAAAGCAGCTACATCGACAGCCGTCAACCCGATTCTGCTGCGCAGTGAGCGCTTGAAGCTGCTGCGAGAACTCGAACTGACGGACAATACACGCGAGAGCGTCTACGACCGCCTGACGGAATTGGCCAGCCGCATCGTTAACGCGCCGGTTTCGCTGATGTCGATGGTGGCATCGGATCGGCAGGTGTTTAAGAGCATGTATGGCCTGACAGGTTGGGCCGCTGAGGACGGCGAAACACCGCTATCGCATTCGTTCTGCCAGTATGTCGTCAGCACGAATAAGCCGATGGTGGTCACAGATGCCCGCGAGGACGACACGCTGAAGGATAACCTCGCCATCCGCGACCTGAACGTGATCGGCTATCTCGGCATCCCGATTACATTGATGGATGGCCAGCGCCTCGGCTCGTTTTGTGTGATTGATGACCAGCCGCGTAATTGGTCTTACGTCGAGATTGCGCTGATGCAAGAGTTGGCCGAAATCCTCATCCGCGAGATTGACCTGCGAGCACGCACCCGCATCGCCCCACAGGAATTCGCGGATAGGCTGGCAGAGGCCCAGGGCAAGATCGACATTTTGATCGAGCGTGTGGACCTGCAACAAAGCCAGGATGACATTTTGGCGCAGTTGCGTGCCCTGCGCGAACAGATCAACATCTAAATGTAATATCTTCACCATTACAGACGCCAACGCGCTGTGGTAATATGACATCTGTTCATAATCTTTTAAACCCACAGCCTACGTTGGAGTTTCGTCACCATGCCACAGAAGCCCCTACCACCACAAGTACCCGGTCTGCCTGTACTCGGCAACATCCCGCAAATGGTCACTGATTTTAAGAAGCTGATGTTGGAAACCGCGCCCGCCGTCGGGGATGTCGTGCTGCTGAAGCTCGGCGGCGCACAGATGGTGATCGTCTCACACCCGGACCACGTGCAATATATCACCCGCGACAACCACAAGAATTACACGCGCAACGGCAACTTCAGTAAATTCATGGCGCAGGTGCTCGAAGGGTCGATCTTCGCGATGGAGGGCCAGGAGTGGCTGCGTGAACGCCGCATGATGCAGCCCTATTTTCATCGTAAATACATCCCCGGCCTGCTGGACATCATGACGCAGACGATTGACAGCGAACTCGACCAGCTTGCGGCACGGGCTGATGACGACGTTGTTGATTTTGTGCCGCACATGCGCGACATCACGCTCTCCGTGTTCCTTCATGCCATGTTCAGCATGAACATGACACCCGAACGTGCCCGCGAAATCGGCACGAACTTCGATACAGCGCTGCGCAGTGGTATGGTGATGGGCCGGATGCGCTTTTTCATCCCGCAAAGCATCCCACTACCCATCGAGAAGCGCTACGAAGCAGCCAACGCCAACGTCAACCGCCTGGTGACGGAGATCATCGAAGCACGCCGCCAGCATCCCATTGATAAGCCGGACCTGCTGAACCTGCTGCTTGAAGCGCGTGACGAAGAGACGGATGAGCCGATGTCAGCCGAAACCCTGCTCGGTGAGTGCAAGGCGCTGGTGATTGGCGGCACGGATACGACATCGGGTACGATGCTCTGGTTGCTGCACCTGCTGCAAGATAGGCCGGACGTGGTGCAGAAGGTGATCGCAGAGGCCGACACAGCATTGGTGGATGGCCAAGAAGTGACGATGGAAACCTTCGACAAGCTCAAATATACGCGGCAGGTCGTCAACGAGGTCATGCGGATGCGCCCGGTGGGCTGGGTGAATGGCCGCACCACCAAAGCCGAGGATGAGATCGGCGGCTATCGCATCCCTGCGAATGTGGATGTGATGTTCCCGACGCAGACGTTGCACATGGACCCGCGCTTCTGGGATGAGCCGCAAGCCTTCAAGCCGGAGCGCTGGGAACAGCCCAACGGCGGCGCGTCGCACCGCTTTGCATTCATGGCGTTCGGCGCGGGTCCGCGTGTGTGCCTGGGTGAGCAGTTCGCGCTGACGGAGGCCGCTTTGCTGACGGCCAGGCTGCTGCAACGCTACGACATCCAGCCCACCGAGCGCGAGCCAGGCGACGTCTCGTATGATTTCACGATGGCCCCGGTCACGTTCCCGGTGCGCATCCGGCAGCGTGAAGCGCAACCTGCGGCAATCTGACACGACCACATGCCATGTAGGGGCGACCTGATGTGGTCGCCCACTGCCAGTGCTGAGAACCCAGGGCATAGCGTGCTATGCCTCTACGCTTAGGCATATTTTGCCTGTGAATTAGCCCTCACCTGCAATTCAATTCACCCATCAAAATTGATTTCGATGTAATTCGATTATGGCCATCCGCATCACCAAAGCACAATCACAGCTTGTCAAAGCGCCCATCAAGCAGCGCCTATTCATCGAGGGGGCTGCGGGCACGGGCAAGACGACGGTCGGCGTGCGCCGCCTGCGGCACCTGCTATCTGAGGGGGTGCCTGCTGACCAGATTTTGCTGCTGGTGCCACAACAATCACTGGCTGCACCGTATCGCGCTGAACTAAGCAATCGGCGTGCAGGCGGCGACGTGCGCATCGCCACCATCGGCAGCCTATCGCGGGAAATGGTCGAACTATTCTTCCCGCTGATCGCACAAGACGCCGGCTTCGCTGACCCGGAGGGCAAGCCGCACTTCTTAAGCCTGGAACTGGTGCAATATTACATGGATGGCGTGTTGCGCCCCCTGATCGAACAGCGCGACCTGTTCAACAGCGTGACCATCAGCCGCAACCGCCTGTATAGTCAGGTGGTGGATAACCTGAACAAAGCGGCGCTGACCGGGCTGGATGCTGCGCAGGTCGGTCAGCGGCTAAAATCCGCGTGGAATGGCAAGCAAGCGCAGGAGATGGTCTACGACGATGCACAGACGGCGATGGATGCCTTCCGCGATTATTGCCTGATAAACAACCTGGTGGATTTTTCGCTACAGGTCGAATTGCTGGTCAACTATCTGTGGCAGCGCAAGCAAGCCCGTGATTACATGACGACGCGCTGGCGTTACTTGATTGTGGATAACGTCGAGGAGGACACGCCGGCCACGCATTATCTGCTGCAAAACTGGCTGGCTGCCTGCGAATCCGCGACGCTGATCTATGACACAGACGGCGGCTATCGCTATTTTCTGGCGGCGGACGCCGATAGCGGCTATGCGCTGCGCGAAAGCTGTGACGCCCACGAGAGGCTGACGCGGCAATTTGTGATGGGCGACGATGTGCAGGCGTTGCAGGCGCACATCAGCACGGCGCTGGGCCACGAGACCGACATCCCCAAGAACAAAGCAGCAGATGCACGCAGGGCGCTGGCCTTTGACGATCAGCGTTTTTCCACGCAAATGCTGGATTGGACCGCCGATCAGGTGGCGGCGCTGATCCACGATCAGGGGGTAGCGCCGGATGCAATCGTGATCCTCGCGCCCTTTGTGCCGGATGCGCTGCGCTTCCTGCTGTTTGAGCGCCTGCAAGCGCGTGACGTTCCGGCGCGCTCACATCGGCCCTCCCGCGCCCTGCGTGAACAGCCCGCCGCCCGTGCCCTGCTGAGCTTTGCGCGTCTCAGTCACCCGGATTGGCAGATGGCCCCGGAGAAATTCGACCTGACCGACATGCTGGCCGTTGCGGTGGATGGCCTGGACCCGTTGCGGGCGCGTCTGCTGGTCGAGGACCGTTATGATGCTGCGCAGGGCTTGCTGCTGCCCTTCCATGAGATGCAGCATAGCGCATTACAGCAGCGCATCACGTTTGAACTGGGCCAGCGCTATGATTTACTGCGCCAGTGGATCGCGGATTATGAGGCTATGCCGCCCGTCGCGCTGGATGTGTTCCTCAGTCGTGCCTTCGGTGAGGTGCTGTCGCGGCGTGGCTTCGGCTTTCATCAGGATTACGACGCAGCGTATACGGCGGCCAAGCTGATTGAATCAGCGCGCAATTTCCGGCAGGCGGTCACGGGCATCAACCCGAAGGACGAGAACACGGCCCCTGAATACATTCGGCTGGTGGCTGCGGGTCTGCTGGCGAATAGCTATGCACAGCCCACAGACGCCGACGACGCGCCGCGTGTGTTGCTGGCCCCGGCCTACACCTTTCTGGTCAGCAATCAGGCCGTTGATTATCAATTCTGGCTGAACGTCGGCAGTGATGGCTGGTCTACGCGCCTGTATCAACCGCTGACGCAGCCCTATGTGCTGCGGCGTAGCTGGCCAGAGGGCCGCAAGTGGACGGATGAGGACGAGCAGCAGCACAACCGCGAGACGCTGCACCATCTGATTGTGGGCCTGGTGCGCCGTTGCCGCCTGGGGATTTACCTGGGCTACAGTGAGTTCAGCGCACAGGGCTATGAGCAGCGCGGCGCGTTACTGATGGCCATTCAGAAGGTGCTGCGCGGCCTAGCGCCAGAAAAGGCATAATGGTGTTCGCACATGGCATCGTTCGTAGGGACGCGCTTCTGCGCGTCCGCCAGCGTGTGCCAGAATGAAATGCACTTATAGAGATAGAGGCACAAATAGAATACGCTCATGACGCCGACACCCACACAGACAATAACTATCGAACAATTTGAGGCATTCGCGCAACGCCCCGAAAACGCCGAACGCCGCTTTGAATATTATGGCGGGGAGGCGAGCGCATGGATAAGCTGATGGTCAAGGTGATAAACTTTGTGTCGGTTGGCGCAACGGTGTGGGTGGCTTACCCGAATCTATATCAGGTACATGTGTATGCACCTGACGCTGCTGTGCAGCAGTTAGGCTTAGATGATACGCTGACAGGTGACACGGCATCACCCGGCTTTGAACTCAAGCTGAGCCAGCTATTTGCGCCCTTCATGAAAGATTAGGGAATGCTCTTGCGTCATTGGCTGCGTGAGGTTGACATTAGCTTGCCGAACTTTGCGTCGTATGCTGAATGGTTCGCTTATCGACAGGCGCGACAGAATCCGCAAGTGTACATTGATCGCTTTGTCGCGAACCTCAAAGGCGTTCGTCCATCAGTTGCCCCTGAGTACGATGCATTCCTTGAACGGGCCGGAGTGTGTGGTTCTGCTACTATTTCATCAACGATTGCGATGCGCGTTGATCGTATCCGTATTGGTACAGCTTACCTACGCGATTCAGAGTTGTTCAAGACGATTTTTCACGAAGAGATGCACATTCGTGTGCGCAATTATGCGTTGCAGGGGCGGCAGCATCATTTACGGCTCGCAACTGATCCACTCAATGATATTTTGGAAGAAGAATACGTCGAAGATGTTGCAATCCGCTATTATAATATGTATATCCGGCGATATGGTGCATTTGCGCACTAGGGGATTAAGACCGTGCAAACTGCTACAGAGTTAACCATCAACCAGCAACACTTGCTTGATCTGTTAGATGAAATAGCCCGATATGACCATGTGCAGGGCGACAATGCACTCATGCGAAAGGTGAACGACGCGCGCCAATACGCTGCTGAAATTGGTGCTGCCATCGAGCCACTGTTAGAAGATAACAAAGACCTTGCGTACAGGTTTTATCAGATAGAGCAAAGATACTACGAAGCACCATCAGATGTGTCGCATGACGTAAAACGTTATCGGAAAATCCTGCTCGCGGGCGGATCTCGTCAACTGGTTGCACGGGTTGTAAAGTCGGATTACCCTGACGACCCAATTCGACGTTTGAAAGTGTTGCGAACTTTGTTTGAACTTGACCTGCAAGCAGCACAAAACCTTGATTCTGAGGCTACCAACACAACAGCTTAGGCTAAGAACATGGCATTTCAACCACGCCCGAAGCAAGCCGAGGTGCTGACCTACACAGGCGGCAAGATGGGCATCAGCGCCGTACCCGGCAGCGGCAAAACGCGCACGCTCTCCGCATTGGCCGCCAAGCTGATCGCCACAGGCGGCCTGAGCGACGAGCAAGAGGTGCTGGTCGTGACGCTGGTCAAAAGCGCTGTCGGCAATTTTGCGCGGCAGGTGAGCGCGATGCTACGCACAGATTACAAGCTGCTGCCGAATTTCGGCTATCGGGTGCGCACGCTGCACGGACTGGCCAACGACATTGTGCGCGAGCGTCCGGCGTTGGCGGGCCTGAGCGATGATTTTGTGGTGATTGACGAGCGCGAAGCCGACGACATCCTGCAAGGGGCGGTGGATGCCTGGCTGAAGGCGCACCCGGACGCGCTGCATGATCTGGTGGATGAGCAGCATTTGCAGAAGCCGAAAGTGCGCAACGTGGACATCCCGCGTCTGGCAACCAGCGTGGCGAGTGCCTTCATCAAGCAGGCCAAGAACGAGCAGCGCACCCCGGAAGAACTCACGTCCATCGCGCACAAGACCGCCGCCAGTGGCCAGTTGCCGCTGCTGGATATGTGCCTGTCTATTTACGATCAGTATCAGTATGGGCTGCGCTATCGGGGCGGCGTGGATTTTCAGGATTTGATCCGGCTGGCGCTGCAAGTGCTGCAATCCGACGCCGATTTGCTGGCGCGTCTGCGTCAGCGCTGGCCCTACATCCTGGAAGACGAAGCACAGGATAGCAGCCGCCTGCAAGAGACGATCCTGCGCGTGCTGGTCGGTGAGGCTGGTAACTGGGTGCGCGTCGGGGACCCCAATCAGGCCATTTACGAGACGTTCACCACCGCCGACCCGCAACTGCTGCGCGATTTTCTGCGTGAAGCCGATGTACAGGCGCGTGAACTGCCCGATAGCGGACGCAGCACAGCCAGCATCATCAAATTGGCCAACGCGCTGATAGATTTTTCGCTGGATCACCCGCACCCGTCCGTAAAGGCCAAGCTGCCGCTATCCACGCCCTACATCCGCCCCACCCCAGCCGATGACCCGCAGGGCAACCCGCCCGATAACCCAGCAGCTATCCACCTGATCGGCAGCGATTACACAGCAGAGGACGAACGCGCCAACGTGGTTAGATCGCTAGCGGGCTGGCTGCCGGGCAACCCGGAGATGACGTGTGCGGTGCTGCTGCCACAGAACGACAGCGGCGCGAAGATGGTGAATGCACTACGGGATGCCCGCGTCGATTACGTCGAAAATCTGCGCACGACCAGCAGCACCCGCGCCGTCGTCGGCGCACTGACGCACATCATGCGCTATCTGGCGCAGCCCGATCAGCCCGCAGGTTTGGCGCAGTGTTATGTGGTCTGGCGGCGTGATGCACAGGACGACCCCGACGCGCAGGATGCGATTGCCGCCGTCAAGAAGATGCTGCGTGCCCTGCCCACGCCGGAGGATTTCTTGTATCCGCAGATGCACGACTGGCTACAGGATACGGTATCTGATGATGATGCAGCACTCGGCGCACAACTGGGGGATTTTCGGCGGGCGCTGGGGTCGTGGATGAACGCGACGACACTGCCCATCGACCAACTGATCTTGACCATTGCTGGCGACCTGTATACGCAGGAAAGCGAACTCGCGACGTCCTACAGCGCCGCGCTGTACATGCGCCGCTTTGCGGAGCAGTATCCTAGCGCACGCCTGCCCCAATACGCCGACGAACTGAAGGCCATCGCCACCAACAAGCGCAAATTTCAGGGCTTGAGCGAGGACGACGACGCCTTCGACCCCGATCAGCACAAGGGCAAGGTGACGGTCACGACCATGCACAAGGCCAAAGGCCTGGAGTGGGACCGCGTGTATCTGATGACGGTGAATAACTACGGCTTCCCGTCTGCACAGAGCTACGACAACTACATCAGCGAGAAGTATTTCTTGCAGGGCGAACTGAACTTAGAGGCCGAGGCGCTGGCACAGCTTGATGTGTTGCTGCACGGCGGCGAGTATGTGCTGGGTCCGGCGACGGACGCCGCCCGCGTGGAATATGCCGCAGAGCGCCTGCGTTTGCTGTATGTGGGCATCACACGGGCGCGGCGTGAATTGGTCATCACATGGAATACGGGCCGCTTCGGGAATCAGCAGGAGGCGCTGCCGTTAGCGGCGCTGCGCGGCCTGTGGTATGCACAGATGTCGTGATGGCCGTGCAGCGCGTCGTCGTATTTTATGGCGGCTGACGCCGCCCCGGACGCCAAGAATGGCGGCCCTACAGGGTATCGTTCGTGAATTGCCACAGTATTTGCGTTGACGTGTACTAGTCGTTCAGGTTCAGCACCATCAAGCGGATTTCGGTCATCTCGTCTATTGCGTATTTGACGCCCTCACGCCCGAAACCACTCTGCTTGATGCCACCGTAGGGCATGTGGTCCACGCGGAAGGTGCTGACGCTGTTGACCTGCAAGCCGCCCACATCGACGCGGTTCCAGGCGTCCATGATGCGGCCCATATCCTGTGTAAATAAACCCGCTTGCAGGCCATAGGGTGAATCGTTGATGATGCTCACGGCCTCGTCCCATTCCTGATAGGGGCGCAGCGTCACTACCGGCGCGAAGACCTCTTCGCAGTTCACGCGCATTTGTGGCGTCGTCTGGCCCAACACCGTCGGCTCGACCATGCTACCATCACGTTTGCCACCGTGTAGCAACGTTGCGCCTGATTGTGTCGCCTCGTTGATCCAATTTTCGGCGCGTTCGGCGTCCTGTAGCGTAATCATCGGCCCCACATCGGTACTGATCTCACGCGGGTCGCCCATTTGCAACGCCTGCACACCCTTCACGAAGCGCTCCGTAAATTCCTCGAACACGTCGCGCTGAACGATGATGCGCTGCACAGCGATGCAATTCTGGCCTGCGTTGGTGAAGCCGCCCGCCAATGCCTGCGAAACGGCCAGGTCTAGTTTGGCGTCGTTGTGCACGATCACGCCTGCATTGCCGCCCAATTCCAGCGCGACGCGCTTGCGGCCTGCCTTGCCTTTCAGCATCCAACCCACGCTGGAACTGCCTGTAAAGCTCAGCATGGCGATGCGGTCATCTGCGACCATGTAGGCGGTGTCGTTGCCCCAGGCGTTGAGCAGACTGAAGGCTTGCGGCGGGTAGCCAGCATCCAGCACGGCTTGCGCCAGCAGCAGCGACGAAAGCGGCGTTTTCTCGGCGGGCTTGAGGATGATGGCGTTGCCGCTGGCGATGGCTGGCCCGAGTTTGTGCGCGGCCAGATTGATCGGGTAGTTGAAGGGCGTGATGCCGAGGATGACGCCGATGGGCAGGCGCTTGGTGAAGCCCTGACGGTTTTCGCCTGCGGGGGTCCAGTCAATATCAAAGACCTCGCCACCGATGCGGCGTGCTTCTTCCGCGCTGATTTTGATGGTCTGCATGGCGCGTGTGAGTTCGCCTTGCGCCACTTTGCGCGTCTTGCCGCCTTCTGCGATCATGGCCGCCACGAAATCGTCAAAGCGCTCGCGCATGATGCGCCCCAGATTTTCCAGAATTTCGGTGCGGCGGTAGCTGGGCAGCTTGCGCGTCTGCTCAAAGCCCTTTTGTGCGGCGACGATGGCATCTTCCATATCTTGTTGGCTGGCCATATAGACGGACCCGGCCACGCTGCCATCATAGGGGAATTTTACTTCGAGTACGTCGCTGCTTTCGCGCCATTCGCCGCCGACTAAAATCTTTTCTGGCATGATTTCTGCTCCTGTCAAAAATTAATTTAGCAAGTGAAATAAGTATAGCGCCTGTGTGGGGTGTTACGCTATGGGCGTGTCGTTGTGGTTCTTGTGTATAATAGCAGATGGCCCATAGGCGTTATAGGAAGGCAAAAATGGCAACCGAACGCATTGCAGATATGACACGCGAAGAACTCGACCAGTTTGTTGGGCATTCTGTCGAGCGTCACCTTAAAGCATGGAATAAGCCGAAAGACCGGGACAACCGAACGACATCTGAATTGCTGGAAGCGTTAGACACACATCGCATTACACCACCTGCTGGCGCAAAGTCTGCACGCGAAATGCTTAGAGAAGATCGTGACGCATGAATTCATACATCGTTGATGCCAGCATCGTTGTACAACTTTTAATCACTGAACCACATACCTCTGAGACAAGAGTCCTGTTCAAGGGCATTGATAGTGGCGATATGCTTTATCTGCCTGAATTTGCGCTGATTGAGTGTACAAACGTCCTGTGGAAACATGTCCGCTTTTATGGCGTTGCACTGAATGACGCGAAAAAGCAGATCACGATCCTCACATCATTGGATGTGGTGCTGATACCTGTAGCTGGTTTCTTGCCACGTGCGCTAGAAATTGGCAGCAGACATCAGCTAGCCATCTACGATTCGGTTTACATCGCATTGGCTGAACATCTGGGACACCCTTTAATCACTGACGACACGAAGCAGGCCAGAGCCGCGACTGCCGGGGGTTTGACGCTCAAGCCGATAACCGACTTCACGACGACTTGAGCGTTGCCATGCCGCTGAAGGTCGTAAAGTGCGCATCCGGCAAGGCCAGCAATTCATCCACGAACGTCTGCCACACCGCCATTAAGCCTGTCGGCTGCTGCTGCCAATCATAGTAAAACGTCCAGTAGTGATTCGTGAGGATCACAAGCGCGTTTTCGTGCAGCACGCGCCGCGCCATCGCCAGGCACACCTCCGGCGGGTAATAGCGATGGAAACAATACTCGTCCGATGCGAACAGCGTCCTACCCGTTGGCAGCGTGCGATAGCTGTAATTGGGCATAGCGGCGTAACCCTGCACGGCGCTCGTCTTGGTGCTGATGTGATAGCCCGCGTCAATCAGCAGCGTCAGCGCCGTGTGTGATAGCCGATCATAGGGCGCGATAAACGTGTTGATCGCTGCATCCGGCAAGGCTGAGGCTAGCAGGGCGTGCCCCTCCGTGATGCGCCCTTGCAGGTCGTCGGCGTCGTCGCCCCCGAATTCATGATAGGCGTGGTCGTAGCCATGCAGCGCGATTTCAACAAGGCCCTGCCGCACCTTTGCAGTCAGATAATCGCATAGTGCCGGATTGCCCGTGATGGGGTGTCGCTCGCCTTTGCCGCGATACTGCGGCGGGATGCTGGGGTCAATCGGCTTGTCGTCGTGCTGTAATACGCGGGCGTCGTCACGTTGCGCCGGGATGGTGGCAAAACACACGGGGATATTGGCTGCCCACAGCCGACCATAGGCCGCTTCCAGCATCTCTGGGCGCGTGAAGTAGCTGATGTCGTCGTCGCGGATGATAATCGTCCTGGTCATAGCACGTGCTCCGGCGTGCGCAGCGTGTCCGCGTCCGTCATGATCTGATAGTCGGGATGGTGGCGGATGTGCGTCACGGGGTAATCATCGCCCGGCGCACCAAGCAGGGCCAGCCGCAGCACCGTATTCGCCCAATCCAGCGCGATACCGTTGCGGCAATAGAGCCGGATGCGCTTTGCGCCGAGAATCTCCGTCATGCCGAGCGTATAGGCTTCACGCGGGAAGTTCTCCAGATTGCCGCCGACCTGAGCACGAAGCGCGTTAATCGTCAGCGTGAAATCGTTGAGGCGTACTTTGCGCGTGCCCAGGTGCTTGACGCCTGCTACTGGCTCATTAAACGCGATGTGACCATGAATGCCGATACCGCCATAGCAGGCGTCGATGCCGCCCAAGCGCGTAATCAGGTCGGGCAAGGCTTGCAGGTTGTTTTCATCAGGGAAGTGCACCTGTTCGCGCTTCAGGCCGCAAGCGTCGGGCAGATGATCGAAGAATTCGCGTTGTGCCACACGTTTGAAGCTCAGCGGATGCTCGGCGGTGAGCGCCAGGCCGCTGGCTGGGTCGCAATATTCGTCCATGAAGAACAGCCAGCAGTCCGCCAGCGACAGGTTACGCTCGCGGATGTGCTGCGCCAAGAGCGGGTACTGCCCCAGCGGGCCGACAGGCAGTATCAGCTTGAGCGCTGCGCCTTGCTGGTGGGCGGCGATGTCTGCGGCGATGGCGTCGGCCATGTGGGTATGCAGCGCGTCAATATGCGGCAGCACATGCAGGCGATGGTCGGCTTGCTGCTGCACGGCGTCGGGTGATAGTGCTAGGAGCGTGCGTATTTCGTCGGCGCGTGATGCTTGTCTCGGTATCATATTTAACTGCCTTGCTGTAACTACTGATAGCACCACAGGAAAACGTGGGCGGTGACAATCGTTAGTCGTTATGGCGGCTGACGCCGCCCCGGACAGGTCAGTGCCCTGTCCCTACAGGGTCGCAATCATTCACAACAGGTCTGTAGGGACGCGCCACTGGTGCGTCCGCCGCACAGGAACAACGAAAAACCAAATACCTACCCCTGAGAAGGGGGAAGCAGACTGCTAGAAGCCCCTCTCCCAGTGCCAAAGGCACGTTTGGGAGAGGGGTTTGGGGTGAGGGCTGAGTAGTTACCCGCGGGTGTAGATCCACAAGCAGTATCACCGAATCCCTTTCTTACAGATGAAGATGTACCGTTGCTATCGCAAAAAGCCAGACCTGATATAATGGGAATGCTCATCCAAATCCGTTTTGATTTTCCCGATATAGGGATGCACGCATGACCACACCCACAGAACCACAACCATCACAACCGCAGGCCGCATCAGCCGACGCCACGAACCTGAGCGGGCAGACGATCAAGGGCTACGCGCTGCAAGAACTCGTCGGGCAGGGCGGCTTCGGGGCGGTTTACCGCGCAGAGCAAGCGCTGGTGCGGCGCGAGGTGGCCATCAAGGTCATCCTGCCGCAATATGTCAACAACCCGGAGTTCATCCGGCGCTTCGAGGCCGAGGCCCAGCTTGTCGCCCACCTGGAGCACCTGCACATCGTGCCGCTGTACGATTACTGGCGCGATGCGTCTGGCGCGTTCCTGGTGATGCGCTGGCTACGCGGTGGCAACTTGCGCGAGGTGCTCAAGCGCGGGCATTGGCCGCTGGACGATGTGACGCGGGTGGTCGATCAGATTGCGGCGGCGCTGGATGCGGCCCACCGCGCAGGTGTGATTCACCGCGACCTCAAGCCCGCCAACATCCTGCTGGACGAGCAGAAAAACGCATTTCTGGCGGATTTCGGCATCGCGAAGGACCTCAAGCGCATCACAGCGTTTGCAGAGCAGATCGAGGAAGATGAAGAGGGCGCGTTCATGGGGTCGGCGGATTACGTCTCGCCGGAGCAGATCCGCGCCGAAGCGCTGACGCCCGCTGCGGATATTTACAGCTTCGGCATTCTCGTCTACCACATGCTGACCGGGCAATTGCCCTTTCCCGATTACGATGTGGTGACGCTGATTAGCGCCCACCTGACCGAGCCGCTGCCGGACATCCGGCAAGTGCTGGCCGATTTGCCCGGTGATCTGAATGAGGTGATCGAACGCGCCACAGAGAAGGACCCCGCACAGCGCTATCAGAGCGCACCGGAACTGGCGCAGGATTTGCGCCGCATTCTGAGCAGCGATAGCCAGGCCATTGCGGATTTGCGTGCTATCACCATGAGCGCCTTCGACCTCTCCGAACTGGATGGCTTTTCGGAGATGGTGCAGGCGGCCAGCCAGCAAATTTTCGACCCGGTGAACCCATATAAGGGCCTGCGTGCCTTTCAGCAGGTCGATGCGGCGGATTTCTTCGGGCGCGATGCGCTGATTGAACGCCTGCTGGCGCGTCTGCATGAGCGCGACACCGAGACGCACAAGCGCTTTCTGTCGGTGATCGGGCCATCGGGTAGCGGCAAAAGCAGCGCTATCAAGGCCGGTCTGCTGCCACGCTTGCGGCAGGGGGCCATCCCCGGCTCTGAAGATTGGTTTTATGCGGAGATCACGCCCAGCGCACACCCACTGGAGGAGCTAGAGGTGGCGCTGCTGCGCATTGCCGTGAACCCACCGCCGACGCTGATGCCCCAACTCAACAGCGACCAGCGCGGCTTGCTGCGGGCGGTGCGGCGCGTGCTGCCCGACGACGGCACCGAGCTTTGCCTTTACATCGACCAATTTGAAGAGCTGTTTACGCTGGTCGCAGACAGCGAAGCAGGCCGCGAGGAGCGCCGCTTGCTGCTGGATATGCTGCGCACGGCGGCCAGCGACCCCAGCAGCCGCGTGCACGTGATTATCTCGCTGCGTGCGGATTTTTACGACCGTCCGCTCAGCTACCCGGATTTTGGCGAACTGGTGCGGCAGACGACCGAGGTGGTGCTGCCGCTCAACCGCCGTGAACTGCGCGAGGCCATCGAAAAACCCGCCGAGCGCGTCGGCTTGCAACTCGAAGAAGGGTTGGCCGATGAGATCCTGGTGGATGTGGGCGACCAGCCCGGTACGCTGCCGCTGCTGCAATACGCGCTGACGGAGCTATACGAGCAACGTGAAGACAACAGGCTGACCCGCGACGCCTATCAGCGCATCGGTGGCGTGAGCGGGGCGCTGGCCAAGCGTGCCGAACTGACCTATCAGACGCTCAGCGATGAGCACAAGCGGCTGGCGCGGCAAATCTTCCTGCGGCTGGTGACGCTGGGTGAGGGCGTGGAGGACACGCGGCGGCGTGCATTGCTGGCTGAGCTACTGGCGCTGTCCGGCGATAGCGACGCCACCCAGCAAATCGTTGATCTGTTCGCGAAGAACCGCCTGCTGACATTGGACCACGACAGCGAAACCCGCAGCCCAACCGTCGAAGTGGCGCATGAAGCGCTCATCCGGCAGTGGGGTACGCTGCGGGCCTGGATTGCCGATAACCGCGATGTGCTGCGCTTGCAGCGGCAGGTGGCGCTGGCGGCACGTGAATGGGACGCCGCCAACCGTGACCGCAGCTTCCTGGCATCCGGCGCACGCCTGACGCAATTCGAGACGCTCAGCAGCAGCAGCGAACAGGGCGTTATGCTCGCGCTGACTATGCTCGAAAGCGCCTACATCCAGGCCAGCATCCAGCGCCGCGCCAACGAACAAGCCGAGCAAGAGCGGCGGCGTGCCGAACGCGAGGCGCTGGAACAACGCGCCATTCAGCGTTTGCGGCTGCTGGTGGTAGGGGCTGTGTTCGCGGCGCTGGTCGCTATCGGCCTGACGCTTGCGGTCAACCAGCAGCGCACCGAAGCGGACGCCAACGCCAGCGCCTTTGCCACCAGCGAACGCATTGCCGCGCAGAACGCCGCCACCGCCGTTTTCGCGCAGGATCGGGCCGAGCAGGAAGCGCTGACGGCGACGGTGGCGCAGGGCAGGGCCGAAATCGAAGCGACGAACGCCGCGATCAGCGCCGCCGACGCCCAACGCAATTATCAGCTAGAGCGCCGCACCTCGTTGGCCGCGTCTGCACAACTGGCGCTGGCCGATGGCGATACCGAATTGGCGCTGCTGCTGGCGTTGCAGGCCAACGCCGTCAGCGAACCGAACACGCAGAGCTTGCGCGTGCTATCCGATGCGGCCTATGCGCCGGGGACGCGCCAATTGCTCGATGCGCATACAGACCGCGTGATGTTCACACGCTATAGCCCGGATGCCAGCACGAATACGGCGCTGACGGGCGGGCAGGATAACCGCCTGATCTTATGGGACCTCGATACAGGCACGATCATCCACGACCTACAAGGCCATAGCAATTGGGTGTGGGACGCGGCTTTTCATCCCGCATACCCAGATGTGCAGCAGGCCGTCAGCGCCTCAGCGGACGGCACGCTGATCTTGTGGGATTTAGCGACGGGCGCAGCCATCCGTGAATTTGCTGGCCCGGCAGACGACCCTGATACAGAGCGCCTGGAAGCGCACGACGACATGATCCGCAGCGTGCAATTTTTCCTGCTAAACAACAATAGTGGCGCTGGTAACGTCAGTGGTGATAACAACAGTGCGGGGCGGCTGCTTTCAGGCGGTCAAGATGGCACAGCGCACCTGTGGGATAGCGCAACGGGCGACCTGATCGAAACGTATGCGGCAGGTAGCCCGATTTACGATGTGGCGGTGGCCCCCAGCGGCTTCACCATGCTCAGCGCACAGGAGGACGGCACGATACGCTTCTGGTTGCTCAACGGGGCCGCCAATTTGCAGACGTTCAACCAGGGCTTTGAATTTCACACGGGGGAGGTGTGGGCGCTGGCCTATCTGCCGGATGAAACGGGCTTCATCACCGCCAGCGACGACGGCACCCTGCTGCGCTGGTCATTAGAGACGGGCGTACCGACACAGACCTATCGTGGCCACAGCACCCGCGTCACGGATTTAGACATCGCAGCCAACGGACGCCACATGGCCAGCGCTGCTGAGGATAACAGCCTGATCGTGTGGGATGTCAACACGGGGGCCGTTCGTCGGCGCTTGCTGGGGCATGACTTCCTGGTGTATGGCGTCAGCTTTGCGCCGGATGGTCGGCGTTTGCTCAGTGGCGCATGGGATACGACGGTGCGCGAATGGGACCTCGATCATGGGGCGCAGGTGGGGCAGTTGGACGCCCACGACGACGGCATCTGGCAGGTGGCCTATCGGCCCGATGGCCAGCTAGCGGCATCGGCGGCGCGTGATGGCCGCGTGTCCGTCTTCGGCTTTGATGCGTCTGACCGAACACAAGGGCTGCGGCTGCGCCGCCAGCTAACGCCGCCGGATGCAGACGTAGCGCACGCGGGCGGGGCGCTGGCGCTGGCATGGCAGCCCGACGCGGCACGCAACCAACTGCTGACGGGCGGCGCGGATAAGCTGCTGAAGCTGTGGGACGCCGAGACGGGCGCACTGCTGCGCACCTTTGAGGGCCACAGCCAGCCCATCTGGACAGCCACGTTTAGCCCCGATGGTCGCCTGATCGCCTCCGGGTCGCGGGATAATACGATCATCCTCTGGGATGCACAGACAGGCGCACAGCTTGATCGGCTGTTCGGGCACCGCTTCCGCATTACCGATCTGGCTTTCGGCCCCGATGGGCGCAGGTTGGCCAGCAGCAGCTTCGATAACACGGTGCTGCTGTGGCAGATCAGCGCGGACGGGCAGGGCGAGCAGATCGAACCCGCGTTTAACGGCCATGCGGATTGGGTGCGCAGCGTGGCCTTCAGCCCGGACGGTAACACGCTGCTGACCGCCGCCGCCGATAACGAAATTATCCTGTGGGATGCGCGTTTTGGTGATCGGCTGCGCACGCTTGAGGGCCACGCCGCCCAGGTGCGCGATGCGCATTTTACGCCCGATGGCCAGCGCGTCATCAGCGCCGGCGACGACGACCTGATCTTGATCTGGGATGTGGCGACGGGCCGCATTTTGCAGCAGTTGCGCGGTCATGCCGATGGCGTCAGCACGCTCAGCCTGCACCCCGACGGCCAGCGCATCCTCAGTGGGGCGGGTGATGCCAGCGTGCGCCAGTGGCGGCTCAAGACGAGCTATGCGGCCATCGTGGATTTTGTGCAGGCCAAGCGCTACGTACCAGAGCCGACCTGCGCCGAGCGCCAGCGCTACAGCATCGCGCCGCTGTGCGCCGAACCCACGCCCGTCATCCTGTCGGGTGAATCCTAGCCCTCGCCGCGCTGCATGGCTTGCACACGGGCGATGTTGCGCTCGACCTGTTCGATCAGGTGCGGCACGCCCAACGCCGTGAAGACCGCCAGTGCCTGCTGATAGTAGGCCAGTGAGCGCTCGTAATCCTCCAGGTATTTATAGGCCACGCCCAGGTTGCCCAGGTCGGACCCTTCGCCGCGTCGGTCGCCGATTTCGCGGCTGATGGCCAGCGCCTGCGTGTGATACTCGATGGCCTGCTGGTACTGGCCCAGGTCCGCGTAGGCGTTACCCAGGTTGCCCAGCCAATTGCCCTCGCCGCGTCGGTCGCCGATTTCGCGGCTGATGGCCAGCGCCTGCGTGTAATACTCGATGGCCTGCTGGTACTGGCCCAGGCTGTAATAGGCGTTACCCAGGTTGCCCAGGGCAACCCCCTCATTGCGTCGGTGGCCGATTTCGCGGCTGATGGCCAGCGCGTCCTCATGGGCGGCAATAGCCGCTGGCAGGTCGCCCAGGGCAGCATGGCAGAGGCCAGCATGGTTGCGGTGGGCAGCACGATTATAGGCGTCCGTCGTCT
>DAOTTW010000438.1:0-3028 GCA_034437615.1 Anaerolineae bacterium
CGGCTGACGCCGCTCGGACACCCAGAAGGGTGTCCCTACAGGGCATCGTTCGTAGGGACACGGCAAGCCGTGTCCGCAAACCGTGTCAATTATTTTGTTGGGATGGCCTAAACAGACCGCTAGACGACACAGACAAAACCGAGAGAGAACAGGCGCATGAGCAGAAGAAAATCCAGGGAATTGACGCAACAGGGTAGACAATCCCTGCAAAACAAGCAGCGCGATCAAGCCGCAGAACTACTCAAGCAGGCCGTAGAGGAAGACGAGAATAACATTGAGGCGTGGGAATTGCTGGTGCGGGCATTGCGCGATCAAAACGAGCGCCAGATCGCCCTGACGACGATCCTACAGATCGACCCCGATAACCGGTTCGCCCGCGAACGCATGTTGGGTGGCTTCGATGATGACGACGACGATATATACGGAAATACAGATGGAGATACAGATAGAGACGCTGGCGGCCCCGACAACACGCTGCCGGATTCCGTTGAACAGGCAGACGCCGATCAACGCGCCAACAAAGCTAAAAGGGCCGAAAGGCGTGCAGCAGACATCGCCCGCACGGCTGATGAGCTTATCCCTGGTGTGTCTCGTCGTGAGGCAACGCTGGTCGGCGGTGGTTTGGCCGTCTTGACGCTTTTCGTATGTGTGGGCATCTTGCTCTTTCAGAATTCCGTGAATGCTAGCCGTGCCGAACAGCGCCGCCAATTGACCCAGATCGCCCAAGAAGGCACGGATGTGATCAGTACGGCCAACGCACGCAATACGCAGGTCGCAGAGACCGCAACACAGGCTGAAGTGCTCGTACAGGCGTCGATTACGGCCTCCTTCACGCCGCCTTCACGCACGCCACGCACACCCGACCTGCCGCCGACCTTCACGCCCTCCCCCACCGTCACCGAAGTCTCGTTGCGCGTCGCAGACATACCCCCACAACAATTTGCGGGCCGCATCATCGGCTGGGGTGGGGATAACCCATCCAGCAGCGAATTCTTGAACTTGCGTAGCTACGACATCCGCGCCGATAACGAATTTGAGCGCCTGAATGGTGATCTGGTGCAATTCGTGACCGCCGACAACCAGGGCAACCGCCTGGTGTATATGCGCTTGCTGCCGCGTGGCGGCTCGTCTATTCGTGAGTTTAACCGAGCGCGTGGCTTTGAGGAGGACATCAGCACACGCTGGACAACCGAAGGCATTCTCGATGCACGCACGCCCAAACTATCATCAGATGGGCAGATGTTGGTTTTCTCTGCGGCGAGTATCGGCAGCAACGTGTCGAATATTTACATGGTCGATATGCAGAGCTTTGAAGTCACGCAGCTAACGCAGGGCGACGCCGAATACACGACACCTGCAATTGCACCGGATAGAAGCCGCGTGGTGGCGGTGCGCTCCGCACAGGGGGCGTCTGACCTGGTGCTGATTGATACCACAGACGCGGCCAACAACTTCCCACAGACGCCGCTGACGGTGAACGGTATCGCCTTGACCGAAGCGCACCCGAGTTTCTCTGCGGATGGCCGTCAGGTTATCTTTGAAGCGTTCGGCAATGACCGCGAAAACCACGACATCTACCTGATTCCGACAAATGCACGCGGCGGTGAGGTGGCCATCATTCGCTCACCGGATGACGAACGCTACCCGGTTTACTCGCCGGATAGCAGTTTCATCGGCTACAGCCGCCTGACGAACGATAGCTATGATATTTTCGTGTTTGAACTGGCGACCAGCACAGCCTATCAGGTATCGGTCAGCGAGCAGGACGTTTTCGGCGGCGCATGGATACGCTAGCGCAGCGTCATTTGCAAAGCTTTACGGCTTTTGCGCGTTCTACACACCCACTGTGATGCGCCGAGAGTGTGGGGTGTGTTACGATAACTGCATACTGCACACAGGTAGAGAAGGCGAACAACGATTATGACGATACAACGCACACGCAAGGCTGTGATTTACATGCTACTGCTGCTGCTCAGCCTCGCACCGGTGGCAATAACACAAGCACAGGATGACGATGTACAGGGCGACCTCGATTTATTCGGCGTGTCGCTGGATGTCGAAGGCGTCGTTATCCAGAATGCGGCGGGCGGCACCTTTACGGAGATGGAGATAGAGACGGAGATGGAGATAGAGACGGAGATGGAGATAGAGACGGAGATAGAGATAGAGACGGAGATAGAGATAGAGACGGAGATGGAGATGGATATAGAAGCCAGCGCACAGCAAGGCTTTTACCTGCTGCGCCTAGAGGGTGTCGAAGATGGCGATACGGACGTGGTGCAGCTTGGCAACGCCGCGCCCGTTTCTTATACGACAACGGCGCTGGCGCTGGACTGGGCACGCGCCGCCGGAGAGATGTCAGACGCGACAGAGATGGCGGCAGAAATGCAAAGCCTGGACGATTTGCCCTATGTAGCGGATGCCGAATTGACCAGCGAAGAAGCGACGGTTTTCATGACCATCGTCGCCATGACGCTAGAAGAAGGCACCGGCGTGCCGTTGTATACCGTGCGCGTTGAGCAGGTTATCCCACCGATGATGGGCGAAGACATTGATTTCGACAATGTGCTGGCGCTGCTGGATAAGGCTGAATTGCCGACGCGCTTTGGCCCCGCAACGCTGACCATCTCTGGCTCTGAGTTGTTCTGGACGACATTGGCCAGTAGCGCCCGTGAACGTGCCGCCGTTATCCGCGCCGACACCGATCACAACCTGGCGCTGCAATGCGAAGCCGCCGAAAATCCACAAGGGCAAAACCCGGACGCAGACTACAGCGCGTTGGAACTCGAAATCATCCAGAAGTGGTATAACGACAACTGCATGGGCAGCTAGTGCAGCACGGCGGAACAAGCCTACGATGCGGCTGCGCCGCCCGGACGCGCCGAGGCGCGTCCGCAAACGGCCCGAACCACACCATACGTAACGACTCAGGCCAGTCTGTGTGTGTCGCCACTGGCTAAAGCCAGCGGCTTCCGCAGGGCCAACCCCCCTGAAGGGGGCTATTGCACGCTGCATACAGCCTGCTTGA
>DAOTTW010000439.1:0-3986 GCA_034437615.1 Anaerolineae bacterium
TTGTGCATCAACAGCGGCGGTGGCTTCTGCTGTTGCCTCTGCTGCTGGCGCGTCGGTTGGCTCATCCGTTGGTTCGTCGGTGGGCATTTCTGTGGGCACGTCCGTCGGCTCCGGTTCCTCCGTCACGACGCCGGGGACGAGGTTGCTGAAGGGGCCGAATTGGTTAATGGCTGTTTCAATCGCGCTGAGGTTAGCGCTCACTGTCGTGCCATTCACGCGGACGGTTGGCGTAGTGCCGACGCCCTGCGCAGCGGCGTTATTCAGCACATCAGTGGTGCGCGAGGCACTGAAGCAACTATTGAACTCACCCATATCCAGGCCCAGCCCCTCTGCACCAGCGGATAGGCGGTTGCTGCTGAAAGCTGTGTTGCCGAATTGGGTGTGCCAATCGAACAGCAGATCGTGCATTTCCCAGAATTTATCCTGTTCGCCTGCACAGATGGCCGCCCGTGCAGAGCCTTCAGCGTTCGGGATGGAGCCAGTTTGCAGCGGCACATACGTATAGCTGATCTCGCCCTGTTCAACACGGTCCACCAGGGCACCGAAGGCGTTGTCGTGTAAGGCAGCGCAACCAGGGCATGAGAAGCTGGAATACTCAACGACGCTGACGGGTGCTGCGGGGTTGCCGAGCACCGCGAAGCCGTTTTCGTCGGTGCTGCTGCGGAATTCCTCATAACGTGTGGGCAAATCGTCGGGGATGGGGGCATCGGCCCCGCTGGTGGTGACGACAATCAGCAGGACGGCCCCAACAGCAGCGACGGCAATCAAGGCACCGATGATAAGGCGTTGGCGCTGCTGCTGGCGTTCTTGTTCGCGGGCTTGTCGGCGCGCTTTTGCACGCTGGTTGCTGCCGCCGCTACTGCCGCTCTTCTGGCCGCTCTTTGGGCTGTTTTTCTGGCTGCTCTTTGGGTTGTTTTTCTGGCCGCTCTTTGGGTTGTTTTTCCGGTTACCTTTTGGGTTACCACGTTGACTCATGTGCTGTAACTCCCGTTTGTCCGCTATTAAGCATTATCATGCGTGCTAGTCTACAGCATTTGCGCTTTCCTGAACAAGATTTAACGCCAATTCAAAGCGTTTCATCAGGTTTTGCCTTGCCGTTTTGCTTGTGCTGCCACTTGCGCAGGTATTGCACAAAGTCCAGCAGTTCACGCGGCCAACTATCGAAGATCACCGGGTACTTCACCAGCTTATCGCCGGGTTGTACCGGCTTCAGGTGCGGGTTCACCGAGATGAACAAGCCCTGTGGCGGCGGCGCTAGCTTCTGGCGCACGTTCGCGCTTTCAGGGTCGATCAAATCCCAGCTAATAGCGTCATGTGCAATCAAATCTGCGAGGGCAGTGTGAATCCGGCGCGTGTCTTCGTCCGTCACAGGCCGAAAGCATACACTGCACAGCGTATCGTCAGCGTCAAACATCAGCGTCAGGCCACCGAAAATATCCACATCACAGCCACTAAACGCGCCGAATTCCTCACCGACAACGCGGATGCTGCGCGACTGAAAGTACATCATATACACCTGCCCGTCCCCATTGCGGTAGGTGCTGAGCGGCACATACTCGTTGATGTTTATAGCCAGCCCCAATTCAGGCATGAGCACATCTTCCAGAAACAGCATAGCGGACATCGCGTTGTTGATGGTCGGCGGCAGTTTGATGTCCGGCAGTGTGTCGATGGCTTGCAAGTGGGCGTCGGTTTCGTCGGGGCTGAGGATGCCGCGTGCAGCCAACACATTGCGCAGAATCTCAACGTGCTCGCGGTCAAATTGCACGCAATCGGCTGTCAGTAGAGAGCGTGCCATATCCGCAAAATCGAATTCACCCACCGGGCCAAGCTCCACCGCACTGACCAGCAGATGCCCAACGCGCTCCCGCGCCCGGATGAGCGCGACATACGGCGCTTGCCCCTGCTCATGATAGAGATGCTCGTAAATGCCCACCAGCAGGTCATACATGACGCCCGTGAACAACCGCGAGTAGTTGTGCTCCTGCCGAGAGAGCATGGTTTGCGGGTCGGCCACCATGTAACTGAGGTCATCGAAGGGTTGCGCAACCAGCGTGTTGAAGGCATTGCGCAGGAAAATCGTATCTTCACGGCGGTAGGTGCCGCCAGCTTGCAGTAGCTCGGTCAGGTTTTCAGCAATCTCACTGACGAAATTGCTGGTGCGCAGGTCGTTATCCGTCCATTCCAGCAGGCGATGCAGCAGCGAATCGTCATGTAACGAGACCAGGATGGTCGTGATGTCGCTGAAGCTCTCATGAAAGGCACGCGGCCCCAAACCAAACGACTCGTTGAACAGGTCGCGCAAGCCATCCAAAACGGCATGGGCGGTCTCATGCGTGACGACATCCGCGCTGGAGGCGGTGCTAAGGGCTTTGCCGTCTACGTCAATGGTATGAAAGCCGATCAAGCGTGCTTCTTCATCGTAGAAGGCGTTGGCACTATCCCCGATGTGCGGGTCGATGCGCAGGCGCGGCGCTGGGAACGCCCAGGGAATTTCGCGCCGTGCATAGCGCTCGTACATGCGCAGCGTAAAGGTAGCATAGTAGAAGGCGTTGACCTGCTCAAAGCGGCCATCGCCGGGCCAATACAGGTAATGGCCTTCTTCATCCGGCTCGACGCGCTCACCGTTACTGTCCTCAACGCGGATGCGGTCATTCATCAGGCCAGGGCGCACGTCCTCGCGGCTCATGCGGCGTACCTCTGGCTGACCCACGAAGGGGTTTTGTGGGTAGACCAGCATCGTTACGTCGTGCATGGCGGCGTCCGGCGCGGCTTCATGCTGCAAGGTAAACGAACTCATGGCTTTTTGTGCCATGACAGCCGGTAGATTCGTGCGGTTGTGCATCCGCAAGCGGCGCAGCATCCGGTTGACGCTTTGCTGCATATCACCGTAAAAGTGCTGTGGGTCAGATGTAGGTTGGTCGGGCATGGTTTTTTCTCGGTTACCAAACGAAAGCGATCACCGAGATTGTAGCATCATGTCCTTGCCAAGCCGAACGTAAAAATCCATTGAGCGTAACTACTCAGGCAGGCATATTTTCCGAAATATGACATTGTTGGAGTCGTTACACCATACGCAACATCCGCCGTGCGGCCTGCCGCCCCTGCTGAATGCGGTCATCCAAACGCACCAAACCCTGCGGGGGCGGCGCGGCAATGCTGTAATCGCTGCCGATCAGGGCGACATTAGGCGGCAACGCGGCCTGAATCGCCTGCATGGTCGTGGCGTGGTCGTCATCGTGGATGCTGAGCGCGTCCGCTTCTGGCCAGTAATGCACACGTTGCGTCACAGGTGACGGCAGATCAAATTGCCGACAGACGCGCCGCACCAATTCCGCACGGTCATAGGCTGCACCGGCTTTCAAGCGCAAGCCGAATTGCAGCAGCGTGTGCTCCGGCGGTGTGCGTTGCGGGTGTGATGTGCGATGCAGGAAGCAATACGACAAATCCGGCGGCAAAGCCAGCGTTTCCGGCACGTCAGCGCTACGAAAACCCAGGTTCACGCGCAGCAGGGCATCATAGCGATACTGACGCAACTGCTTGCTGACCTCTGGCCGCAGGCTGTAAAACATGCGCTCTGCATAGCGGGCTGGTGCGGCCACGATCACGCTTTTCGCATCCAGCAGCAGGCCATTTTCCAGGCATAGGCCCAGCTTGCCCTGCGGCTTGAGTTCGTCAAGCTCCCCGATGCTGCTGACGGCCATACGCATCATACGTGGCGCGTCGATGCGTTCAGCCAGCGCATTAATCAGCGTGCCCGCGCCTTGATTAAACGCCACGCCGCGCTCTAATTCGTGCAGTGTGGCGTCGGCAGCTAAGCCCACTGATGCCAACCACTCACGGTCCAGCGTATCTGCCAGCGCAAACGCGCCTGCATCCAGCATAAAGCCGTCTTGCTCTACGCTGTGGAGGCTGCCGCCCAGGTGCCGCTTGACTTCAATCAGGCTGTAAGCCGCGTTATGCTGTTCCAGTTCATAGGCGGCGGC
>DAOTTW010000440.1:0-4165 GCA_034437615.1 Anaerolineae bacterium
GTTTCAGTTCCCTCTGCGGGATTTAGCTCGGTGCAACCAAGTTAGCGAGCGACATGTACGCATGGCGCAAGGTTTCAGTTCCCTCTGCGGGATTTAGCTCGGTGCAACACAATCCGAGAGGACGCGCTGGACGGGACGAAACGGTTGTTTCAGTTCCCTCTGCGGGATTTAGCTCGGTGCAACTAGCGTCAAAATCAGTTTGGGCACTGTCCCAAACACGTTTCAGTTCCCTCTGCGGGATTTAGCTCGGTGCAACAGCGCTCATTTTTCAGCGCCTTGAGGTCTCGTTTGACCTGATGCGATTATTATCGCCGCAAAGGGGCCTTTTTGCAAGCCCCTTTTTGGGGCCAAGCTGCAAAAAGCGTCTCCGGCCTGCGCGTCTGTCGCAACTCGGTATCTGCGCAAAAAGCGGGGGGAGTTGCGACAGGGCTGTAAGATCGCGTCAGACGCGCAAGCGGTCATCACGGTGCCGGGCTGCTGCGGCTTTGCGGGGCGCAGTAGCAGGGTGGCCACATGACCCGCAGTAAGTTACACCCCCGGTACGTTGTGATCTGCCTTCATCATTGCTACACTGTTACTGCACTTTTAATGCTGCATTTAACGTAAAATTAGCGTGTTGATTACAATATATATCAAAGTCGTCATTTTCTGACTGAATAAATAAATGAATAAAGAAGGTCGTAGCTAAAGATGCAACCAGTCCACCTGCCAGATGTGAGCAAGCACGAACACAGCAGCGTCCCCGTACCGCTGGCCAGCGATATGCTGGCTATCCTGAGCGCCAGCGGGCACATCACCCAGGCCAGCGCCCCGCTAGCCCGTTACGTCGGGCTGAGTGCGCAAGGTCTACAGGGCCAGCGGATTCTGAATCTGGTCGAACCAGGCCAACATGCCAGCGTACAGGCGTTACTGCGTGCGGCCAGGCACACCATGCCCGTACAAGTGGGCCAGATTCCGACGCAATACGAGCTAAACCGCTACGAACTGCTGCACTGGCACCTGTACTGGCTGGCCGATGTGCAGCAATACCTGCTGCTGATGGTGCCTGCGCACCGCAACCAGCAAAGTCACCCGCAGGTGCAGATGTTGCTGGCCATGACGGAAGCCAGCCATGCCGGTATGGTGCTGGTGGACGTGCGTCACCCGGAGCTACCGATGGTCTATATCAACAGCGCTTTTGCGGCGATGACGGGCTACAGCAGCGCCGAGAGCATCGGGCGCAACTGCCGCTTCTTGCAGCGCCGGGACGACCCCGAAAACACGCAGCCACTCAGCGAACTGCGGCAGGCCATCCGCGAGCACCGAACGGCAACCGTCACGCTGCGTAATTACCGCAGGGATGGCACGGCCTTCTTCAATCGGCTGAGGATTGCGCCGATCTTCGATGTGGCGGGCACGCTGACGCATTACGTGGGTGTGCAGGATGACATCAGCGACGTGCGCCGCGCCGAGGCGCAGTTGCGCCTGCTGCTGGAACGGGCGCAGGATATGCACGAGATCAAGAGCCGCTTTATGTCTATGCTGACGCATGAGGTGCTGAACCCCATTTCCAGCGTCATGCTAGGGCTGGAGCTACTGCGGCGCAAGGACGACATGCACGGCGACGGCTTCGAGGCGGCGCTAGAGCGCATGACGGCGGATGCGCAACACGTCGCTGACCTGATTGACGACGCCGCAGCGGTAAACCAGGCACAGAGCGACAGCTTTTCGTGCGAGCCGCGGCCGGATGATTGGTCGGCGGTGGTGCGGCAGGTCGTGGCCGATGTCGAACTGGTGGACGCCCAACACGACATCCACAGCCACATACCCCAGGCGCTAGCAGGCACCTTCGACCCCAAGCTGCTGCGCCTGATCCTGTCGAACCTGCTATCGAACGCCGTGAAATACAGCGCCCCCGGCACGCGCATTGAGGTGACGCTGACGCACGACGGCCAGCAGGTACAGCTTAGCGTCGCGGATAGCGGCTGTGGCATCCCGGAGGCCGACCAGCCGCGCATCTTCGAGTTCTTCCAGCGTGCAGCCAATAGCAAGGGCGTGGACGGTATGGGCATCGGGTTGGCGGTCGTGCGGCAGGCTGTCACAGCGCTAAAGGGTGCCGTGACCTTCGAGAGTACGCTGGGCGTGGGCACGCGCTTCTACGTGACGTTGCCGCAACATATCGACGGCAACAGCTAGCGGGCGACCACGCAGGATGGCCGCTATTTAGTTAATGCGCTCGCGGATACTGGCACTGGCGTAATCCAGCACCGACACGACCACCGCAATCGCCAGCACCGCCACACCCGCATCACGGTAGCGCAGCAGGTTGATCTGCTGTTGCAGCAGCAGGCCGATGCCGCCACCGCCCACGAAGCCGATAATCGTGGACATACGCACGTTAATATCCCAGCGATACATGGTGAAGGCGATGTAAGGCGGGATGATCTGCGGGATCACGGACCAGCGCACCATCTGCAACCAGTTCGCGCCGGTGCTGCGGATGGCTTCAATCGGCCCGTCGTCGATGTTTTCGACCTGCTCACTGTAGAGCTTGCCCAGCGCGGCGATGCTGTGCAGCGTCAGCGCCAGCACACCCGCAAACGGCCCGATGCCGACCCATATAACGAACACCAGGCCCATAATCAGCGGCTCGATGCTGCGCACGGTGTTCAGGACGGTACGCATCACGTTATAGACGGTGCTGCCTAGCGGGAAGTTCGTGCTGACGCCCGCCACAGCGCCACCCGCGCCGCCGAGTATCGCACCAATCAACGCGCTGACCACCACATACAGCGATATTTCCAGCCCCAGCAGGGTGACAGGCTGCTCAGGTGGCAGCGTGCCGTTGACCAGCGCACGGCCCACGTTCAAAAGCTGGAAGGTGGCGAGGAAGGCCAGCGCCGCCCCGACCACGAACAGGCCACTGCGCAGGCTGCGCTCTGTGCGGCTGGTCATGCCACGCGGTTTGCTGGCGGCGTTCGTCGCTTGCAGATAGATCACCAGCAGCGTTTGCCCGCCGATCACAGCCGCCACCAGCGGGGCCAGCAAGCCGAACAGCGCCGCCTCCTGCGCCAGCGCGCCCATGAAGCCCATCAGCATCGCAGAGGCGACGGCACCCAACGCGCCGCCCAGAAGCGCATTCGTGGGCTGCGGCAGGTTGCGCATCCGGCCTTTAGTCAGCGTGCCAGCGATGCCCGATAGCACCGTGCCCAGCACAAGCGAGCCGACGAAGGGCATCAGCAGCCGCGTCAGTTCGCTGAGCGTACCCAGCAGCACACCCAGCGCTATCAGGCCATCCGCCAGCGCATTCTGCAACCAGATACCCGGCGGCAGCAAGACCACCTCTTCTCCGCTGATGTCCAGCGCCGCGACGGACTCAGGCCGGATGCCCTCACCGAGCGCGTCAAGCTGTGTGGCCCCCATCAGGCCCAGGCCACCCAGCGCCCCGAAGCCGAATACGATCAGCAGCGCAATTAACAGCGCGCTGGCAAAGTTACGGGCGTGCTCTGCCGGGGTGGGCTGCACGTCCTGCATGGCTTTGGCCTTGCCGGATTTGAGCTTCTCGGCGGGGTCGCTGCCGATCTGCCGCAGGCTGCGCAGCAGATAGACGCCGACGCCCACCACAAGCAACGGGATGACGAAGGCCAGCAGGGGCGCGATGCCGATGTCATCGCCCCCGTCACCGCCAGAGAGTGACGACAATGACGACCATGAAGACAATGAAGACAACGGAAAGGCGATGTCATCCAGCACGCCACCCGTACCGAGCGCAAGCGCAAATTCACCGATGGGGCCGAGCAAGAGGCCACCCAGCCAGAGGCCAAAGACGAATGTGATGAAAAACACCAGCATATTGCCGAGCTTCAGGCGCACGGGCCGCATCAGGTTACGCGCCGCGCCGAAGCTAATCATGGTGGCGATGGGGATGGCGATGGAGGTGGCCAGCAGCGCCATGAAGATCGTCTCCACCATGCGCAGGATCACCGTCTGGCTGATGTCGCTCAGTTGCACCGGCCCAGCGGGGACCGCAGCGCGTACCGACGGGCAGGTGCATCAGGTGGCGGTACGCCCAGCGGGGACCGCAGCGCGTACCGCCACCTGATGCACCTGACCGTCGCTATCGCGGATGCGCGGCACCTCAATGCGGCCCTCAAAGCTGCCGTTGCGGTCCAGCGTGATATCTTCG
>DAOTTW010000441.1:0-3902 GCA_034437615.1 Anaerolineae bacterium
CCCCGGACGCCAAGAATGGCGTCCCTACGGTCCAAAACGGCTGTGTAGGGACGCGGCTTGCTGCGTCCGCTACCGAAGACGACGACAAATCTAAAATACCTACCCCTGAGAAGAGGGGGAGGCAGGCTGTAAAAAGCCCCTCTCCCAGTGTCGAAGGCACGTTCGGGAGAGGGGCTTGGGGTGAGGGCTGAGTAGTTGCCCTTTTAGTCGGTTTCTTCATCGGAGCAGAAACACATGGCTGCAACACCGGTTGCCAGCAACAAACCCCTACCACCCGGCAGCATGGGGCTGCCCTTCATCGGTGAGCCGCCGCGCTTGCTCAGTAACGATTATCTCATCCGCCAATATCAAAGGTACGGCCCGATCTTCAAAACGCGGGTGCTGGGCCGCAACATCGCCGTTTTCATGGGGCCACAGGCGAACCGCTTTGTGCTGCAAGAGGGCATGAAGCATTTCTCGTGGCGCGGTGGCTGGCCGCCTATGTTCGTAGAGCTACTCGGTGAATCGCTCTTTGTGCAGGATGGCGACGAGCACCGCCAGAAGCGCCGCCTGATTATGCCTGCGTTCCATCGGCAAGCGCTGCACAATTACCTGACCACAATGGAGACCACCACACAGCGCTACCTCGATAAGTGGGCGCAGATGGGTGAATTCGGCTGGCTGGAAGGCTTCAAGCAGTTCACATTCGACATCGCCGCGACGCTGCTGATGGGCACCGCCCCCGGTGATGATACCGAGCGCCTGAGCCAGCTATTTGTCACGCTGACGAAGGGCTTTATCACGATTCCCCTGCGCTGGCCCTGGACGCCCTACGGCAGAGCGCTGAAGGCACGCGAGCAATTGCTGGCCTACATCGACACAGCGATTGAAAACCGCCGCCAGAACCCCACCAACGACGCGCTTGGCCTGCTGGTGCAGACGCGAGATGAAGACGGCAACGCGCTGACGAACCGTGAGCTACGCGCACAAACGCTGCTGCTGCTATTTGCAGGCCACGAGACCAGCGCTTCAATGCTGACATCAATGGCCATGCTCTTAGGTCAGCATCCTGACGCGCTGGCCAAAGCACGCGCCGAACAGGACGCGCTGCACATTGACGGCACGCTGACAATGGAGCACCTGAAGCAGATGCCCTACCTTGAGCAAGTGCTGAAGGAAACCGAGCGCATGTATCCGCCTGTGCCCGGTGGTTTTCGTGGGGTGGTCGAAGAATTGGAGTTCAACGGCTACCGCGTGCCGCAGGGCTGGACCGCGCTCTACCCGATTAACGCCACACACCGCAACCCGGAAGTATATACAGAGCCGAACCGCTTCGACCCGGACCGCTTCAGCCCAGAGCGCAACGAAAACAACGTGCCCTATAGTCTGGTTGGCTTTGGTGGTGGTCCGCGTGTGTGCGTGGGCTTCGCCTTCGCACAGCTAGAGATGAAGGTGATGGCTAGCTACCTGCTGCGCTATGCCGATTGGGAGGTGCTGCCGGAGCAAAACCTGAAGATGCTGTATTTCCCGACGATCTTCCCGCGTGATGGGATGCAAGTTCGCTTCCGGCGGCGCTAGTAGGCTTTCGGGCGCTGATACGATGCAGGCTGGACCAGGTGCGCCTCCAGAAAATCCAGCGTGTGCTTGACGACCTGCTTGCCGTATTCGCGTTTGGTGTGGTCGGTTGTTTCGCTGAAAAATTCATGCTCGGCCCCTTCGATGATGGCGACTTTATGCTCATTTTTGAGGGGCGTCGTAGCAAATTCATCGCGCAGCGCTTTGATGACGACGGGCTTGGTGTATGGCTCTTTGCTGCCATACAGCGCTAGTATCGGCGCTGTAGCGCGTTCAAATTGGCCGATGAAATGCTGCGGGAAACCAGCATAGGCAATCGCCGCTTCGAGGTCGTCACGGTTCAGCGCTGCTTCAAAGGCCAACGTGCCACCCATGCCGATACCGAGCACCGCAACGCTCTTGTTGATGCGGTGGTGCGTCTCCATCGCGGTTATCGCAGCGTCTACGATCTGATAGCGCTTATCGCGGGTTTCTTCCAGGCGCTGCATGGCTTCTTTGGGCGTGTTGGCGCTACGCCCATTGAACATATCCGGCGCGATGATGTAATAGCCCATCTGCGCGTAAAAATTCGCCAGCAAGCGCGTGACCGTGTTCATGCCCCACCAATCATGCAGCAGCACAACCCCGGAAAATTTCGACCCCAGGCGCGGATGCGCCCAGTATGCCGGGACGCGCTGGCCCTTATCCGTCACGATGCTGATGTGACCGCTATCAATAGTGTATTCGACGTGGCTTGCGTCATGAATGGGCATGGCGGCAACTCCTGAATGGATCGTCGCTAGCATTATAGCGCAGCAACGCCGCGAGTAAAGCGGGTGCTACAGATCGCGTGCGTAAACGTCCTGCTGAAAGGGGGCTGTTTCTGCATCCTGGTCAAACATCCTGGCGAGCTTCTGCGGCACGACCATCACCAACTGGCGATACCCCTGCCGATGCGACCAATCACGAATCGCGATCAGCAGTTGAGAGGTCAGCGTTTTCGGCGTCCAACAATACACATCGGCTGTGCGTGGCGCGTAAATCTGCTGCCGGAATAAGATCAGGGCTTCCTGCCCGGCGGCGTCGAAGTGCTGGCGCTGCACGCTTAGCCCGTGCACCTGCGGGATGCTGGCCCACAGCGTCGGCCACATGCGCTCGAATTCATGGCGGGCGCTGGTCGTGCGGCCAATCGGCATGGCCCACCCGTCGATTTTGCTGGTCGGCGCGTGCGGGTAATCCGTTGCTTTATAGAAGCCGCGCCCGGCCTGCGCGGGCACGTTCACCTGCTGCACGCGCTCTAGTGCGCTGAGGCTGTAGCGCTTATAGAAGGCGATGCTGGCTTCGTCATAAGCCGAGCAGCAGGCGGTAATGCGCCCGATTTCTGCTGCGGCCTTGAGCAGATGCTGCATCAGCGCGTCTTTGGCCTGTGCATCGTCCCCGGTGGCGACTAAATGCGCCAGGTGCAGATGTGCGCCCAAAGGCGGCGGCTCGTTGCCGGGGTAGGCTTCGGCATAACCGATAATCGACCCGTCTGCGTCCTCCAGCACAAAGGCCAGCGCACCAACGCGCAAGCTGTTATTCAGCCAGATCGCGCCCGTCTCCAGCGTCAGCCAGGGGCCACCGTGCAGCCAGCGCTCATAGATCGTCAGTTGCTCATACGCCAGGTCCTCGACCTGTCCAGCGGCGTTGATGCGTTGCCAGCGTGGGACGCCTGCCTTAAATAGCGCCACGATGCCCGTCGTATCGTCTAGTATTGCCTGTCTCACCTGCATACGTGTTATTTATCCCCGATGTTGTATTGCCGAGAGCTTGACGATTTTCATTGTATCATCCTGTGTGCGCCTGCGTTAAAATCAAATTTGCATTATTGGCCAGTTATCAAAGAGAGCAAAAGCATGAAACCATTTGAAGATTTAAAAGCACATTACCCCAGCATCATTGACCAGATGCCGGATCGCTTCAATTCGCATCACTTTATCAAAGCATTGGCACGTGAGCATCAGGGTTTGTACATTCAGGCTTTAGCACAATACGTAGATAACAAAGCACCATTTCAGATCGTTCATAGGCAACTTGCACAAATGCTAAATCGTTTTGATGCTTTGGTTGAACATGCTGGTGAAGAGCCAAGCGAGGACATCTTTGGCAATTCAAATAGCGCGTCGGTTTGGGCCAAACGGTAAGCTAACGAACTGTTCGCTAATTAAAATAAAAATAAATTAATAGATGAACGAAAACAAACCTGGGCTTTTCCAGCTAAAAAACAAGCAATGCGGCTGACGCCGCTCGGACACCCAGAAGGGTGTCCCTACAGGGCATCGTTCGTAGGGACACGGCTTGCCGTGTCCGCAAACCGTGTCAATTATTTT
>DAOTTW010000442.1:0-2576 GCA_034437615.1 Anaerolineae bacterium
ATCAGGCGCTCAAGCGGAATCGCAAGGCCGTAAAGCAGCATCAGGCCCAGCATAATCAACGCCGAAATCAGAAAATCCGGCAGGCCACCCAGCACCGACGACATCGGCAGGATCACACGCGGAAAGTACACCTTCTTAATCAGGTTGGCGCTACCGACCAGGCTAGCCGCAGAGCGCGTCAGGCCGCTGCTGAAGAACAGCCAGGGCAGCAAGGCCGCATAGTTGAACACCGGGTACGGCACGCCCTCAGAATCCAGTTGCGCCAGTTCACCGAAGATCAGCGTGAACAAAATCATATTGGCCAGCGGGTTCAGAATAGCCCACGTCGCGCCCAGGATCGTCTGCTTATAGCGCAGGACAATATCGCGCCACACGAAATAATAGATCAACTCACGGAATTGCCACAATTCAGCAATGTCCAGCGCGGTCCAGCGCTTACGCGGCGTAATCAGCACGTCATGCTGTTGGGGCATCTGTTTCAGGTTGATACGCATACGCTCATAATTGACATAATGACGGTCAAGCCTTCAAATCTATCACAATGGCCCTACAATTGGCAGCACGAATTGATAAAACGCACACGGCCTATGACACACGCCATCAGCCTGATTACATCTTTATATCGCAGCGAAAGCCACCTACCCGCCTACGTCGGGCGCGTGCAGCAGATGGCAGATGCGCTGGCCGCCGCCGACATCGCGCTGCAATTGGTGCTGGTCGCCAACGAGCCGACGCCCGCAGAACACGCACACCTGACGACGCTGCAAGGCGTGCAAAACGCCGCTGTGCTGCTGCTGCAAGTGCCGCGTGAAAGCGTGTATGCATCCTGGAATCGGGGCTTTCGGGCGGCGGCGCATGATGTGCTCGGCCCCTGGAATGTGGACGATGAGCGCGACCCCCAGGCTACCATCACAGCGGCCAAACACCTGCATAACGGCGCAGAGCTAATCGACATGCCGCACGAGGTCGTAACAGAGCAGCGCACGCAGCAGCGCCCCCCCTACAACCCCCTGAAGCTATCGCCCAAGCTGTGCCTCAGCCCGTTTTTCCTGTTCACGCGCCCACTGTATGAGCATGTCGGCAGCTTTGACGACGCTTTTAGGGTCGCGGGCGATTTAGAATGGTGCTGGCGGCCTGCACTGCGCCAGGCAAGCTATATCACACTGTTGCAATCCGGCGGGCGCATGAATTTACACGGCGGCAACCTTAGCAACGGCAACAACGCGCTGGAATGGGTCGAGATCAACGCGATTCTGCTCAAGCACGGCCTCTACGATCAACTGCGCCCGGTAGCGCCGGACCTGATGCGGGCTTTCTGGTCGGATTGGGCGTCAGCCAATAGCGAAATCCCGGCAGATGTGGCCAACTGGCTGTGGGGGACGGGCGCTGCGCAGCGCTATGCAGCCTATGAGCGTGAACGGCGTAGCCATCCCTTGTTGCGGCGGATGCGGCTGGCGCTGGCGCGGCGGGGCTTGTGGCCCAGCGTCGAATGGGACGCCCACCATCAGCCGAAAAACTGAGCACACACCATGAGCGAGCTACCACGTATCACCATCGTCACCCCCAGCTACAATCAGGGCGCATACATCGAAGCCACGCTAAAGTCGGTGCTGACACAGGCTTACCCGGCGCTGGAATATATCGTGATCGACGGCGGCAGCAACGACGATACGCCACATATCCTACAGCGCTACACAGATCAGCTTGCTTACTGGCTCAGCGAAGCAGACGACGGCCAAGCCGACGCCATCAACAAGGGCTTTGCACGTAGCACAGGCCAGATTATGGGCTGGCTGAATTCTGATGATGTGCTGCTGCCGGGTGCCTTGTGGCAGGTGGCACGAACATTTCAGGCGCAGCCACAGGCGCGGCTCGTTACAGGCTTACGCCAGATCATCGACGCAGATGGGCGACATGAACGTTATGAAATGCTGTGGTATCCAGAGCATGAGGTCATCCGACGTGCTGCCTTCATCGCGCAAGAAACGACCTTCTGGCAGCGCAGCCTGTGGGATGCCATCGGGCCGTTAGATGCCAGCTATCAATTCGCACTGGATTACGAGTACTGGCAGCGTGCGCTGGCCGCAGGCTACACTTTCACGCTGATTCCGGCCTATCTAGGTGGATTTCGGCGTCATGCAGATGCCAAGACATCGCAGGCGGATGCCCTGCGTACCGCTGAACTCACACGTATTTATCAGCACTACGGCATCGCAGACGACGAAACCGCTGCACATCAGCAGTTAAAGAACATCCTCGGCCCGGCCTGGCGGCATCAGCAACGCATGTTGCGTGAATTTGGTGAACGGCGCAGCGCACAGGATGCCATGCGCTACGTGCGCTATTTCAAGCTGTTGCGCTCACGCGCTGTCGGCCCGGCCCTCACGCAAGCCCATCGGCTGTACAATCGTGTGCGTGGCCGCCCGGTCTACTAACATAACTGCTCAGCCCTCAGCCCCTATTTCCCTCTTTTCAGGGGTAGGTGTTTTGATAATTGGCCGCATTTTATTGCGGCTAGCGCCGCCCCGGACAGGTCAGTGCCCTGTCCCTACAGGGTCGCAATAATTCACAACAGG